>JAGWTE010000085.1 GCA_028869095.1 Burkholderiales bacterium | reverse complement strand
TTTGCCCGTCGCGAGGCCATGGAGCTCAAGCGCGATCCCATCCGCCTGACCTTTGCCTTGCTGGGCCCGATCATCTTGTTGGTGACCGCCGCTCTGGCGATTTCCTTCGACATCGAACGCATCGACTTTGCGGTGCTGGATCACGATCAGAGTTACGACAGCCGGCAGTTGATCGAGCACTTTGATGGCTCGCGCTATTTCCATCAACGGCGCCCTTTGGTCGATGCGCATGAGATCGACAACCGCCTGCGCGCCAAAGACGTCTCGCTGGTCATCGAGATCCCGCCCGGTTACGGACGGAGCCTAATCGGCGGCCAGCGCCCCGAGGTTGGTTTGTTTGTGGATGGCGCCCAACCCTTCACCGCCGAGAACGTGCGCGGCTATGCGCGCGGCATCTTGCTGGAACACGCCATTCGCTTTGGCAAAGAGCAACCCGGCCTAACCTTACCCAAGATGCCCGCCACGCTGGAGCCCCGCTTCACATACAACCAGCAATTTCGCAGCATCTACGCCTTCACACCGGGCTTGATCATGTTGGCGCTCATCATCATCCCCACCATGCTCACGGCCTTGGGCGTGGTGCGTGAAAAAGAGATGGGCTCCATCATCAACCTGTATGCCTCACCGGCCAGCGTGGGGCAGTTCCTGATCGGCAAGCAACTGCCTTATGTCGGCCTGGCCATGATGAGTTACCTGACCTTGGTGTTCCTGAGCATCGTCTTGCTGCAGGTGCCGCTCAAGGGCAGCTTCCTGGCTTTGTCGATCGGGGCCCTGGCCTTTGTGTTTGCGGCCACCGCGCTGGGTTTGTTGATCTCGGCTTTTTTGAACTCGCAAGTGGCCGCCACCTTCGCCACGGCCATCATTTGCCTGATCCCCTCGGTCAACTTCTCGGGCCTGCTGTACCCCGTCTCCACGCTCACGGGTGCGGCGCTGTGGGTGGGCAAAGGCTTTCCCTCGTCGTGGTTCCAGCTGATCAGCCTGGGCGCCTTCACCAAGGGACTGGGCGTGAACAGTTTTGGCCCGATGTATGCGGCCTTGACGGGCTTTGGCATTTTGTACCTGGTGGGCGCGCGCCTGCTGGTGCGCAAGCAGGAGGGCTGACACCATGAAGCAATGGCTTGCCAACGTCGCCCGCTTGTCCGTCAAAGAACTGCGCAGCCTGTTTGGCGACGTCCCCTTGATGGCGCTGATCGTGTTCGCCTTTTCGGTGGCGATCTACAGCACCGCCAAAGGGGTCAAGGCCGAGGTCGCCCACGCATCGGTCGCCATCATTGACGCCGACCACTCGGCACTGTCTCGCCGCCTGCGCGATGGCATCCAGCCGCCCTACTTCAACGCCCCCATCGACCTGGACCGTCGAGACGCACAAGGTGCCCTGGACCGGGGCGACTTCATCTTCATCATCGAGATCCCGCCTCGCTTTGAAGCCAGCGTGCTGGCCGGCACCACGCCCGCCATTGCGGTCACGGTGGATGCCACCGCGATGACCCAGGCGGGCTTGGGCGTGCTGTATCTCAACGAGATTTTTTCGCGCGAGTTGCTGGACTTCTTTCATGCGCAAGGCATGGAGTCCTGGCTGCCGACCCAGCCCGTCACCCGCATCCTGTTCAACCCCAACAACCAGGGGCATTGGTTCACCTCGGTCATGCAGATCATCACCAATGTGACCGTGCTGTCCATCATCCTGGTCGGGGCCGCCGTCATCCGCGAGCGCGAACACGGCACCATCGAACACTTGCTGGTCATGCCCGTTCGTCCCAGCGAGATCGCCATGGCCAAGATCCTGGCCAACGGGGGCGTGATCCTGGCAGCGGTGATGCTGTCACTGTGGCTCGTGGTCCATGTGATCTTGCAGGTGCCCATCGCGGGCTCGGTGCCCTTGTTCATCTTCGGCACGGCCTTGTACCTGTTTGCCGTGACGGCGCTGGGCATCTTCCTGGCCACCATGGCCTCGTCCATGCCGCAGTTTGGCCTGCTGGCCGCGCCGGTCTATGTGGTGCTGTATCTGCTGTCAGGCGCCGCCACGCCCGTTGAAAGCATGCCTATGGGCATCCAGAACATCGTCCAGATTTCACCCACCACCCAATTCGTCAAACTGACGCAGGCCGTGCTGTATCGAGGTGCCGGCGTCGACATCATCTGGCCACAACTTTTGGCGGTAGCCGCCGCAGGTGCGTTCTTCCTGGTCATTGCATTGGCGCGATTCCGTGCCATGCTGGCCAGACAAGGTTGAGCCTGAACTGGAGAGAGACCATGAGCACATCCGAGCCCCCCGTCAACCCGAATTCGTCCGAGGTGATCTCGCAGGTCTTGCGCAATGTCGACCGCCAGGTTCACAACCAGATCGGGCAAGCCTTCTCCGGCCTGTCGCCCATTCAGGCAGGCCTGGTGTTCCTGGATTGGCTGGGCCATTTGTCCATCTCGCCCGGCAAGCAAATGGACGTGATGCGCCAGACCATGGAGGACGTCCAGAAGGTGTCCACCGATCTGGCCGCCCACGCCCTGCCTTATCAAGACAAACATCCCGAAGGCTGTTGTGGCGCCCTGGTGGGCAAGGCCGGCGACCGGCGTTTCAGTGCACCAGCGTGGGCGCAGTGGCCCTTCAACCTGTATGCGCAAAGCTTTCTGATCATGGAGCGCGCCTGGGACCGCGCCACCCATGAGGTGCCCGGTCTGAGCCACAAGAGTGAAGACGTTGCTTCATTTGCCGCGCGGCAATGGCTGGACGTGATGTCTCCCGCCAACTTCCCCTGGCTGAATCCAGAAGTCCTCAGCGCCACGCAAAACGAGGGCGGCATCAACCTGGCGCGAGGCAGCAACAACTTTGTCGATGACGTGCAACGCATCGTTCGCGGCCTGCCCCCTGCTGGCGTCGATCGCTACAAAGTGGGCGAGAACGTGGCCATCACCCCGGGCAAAGTCGTGTTCAAGAACGACCTGATCGAGCTGATCCAGTACAGCCCAACCACGGCCAAAGTCCATGCCGAGCCCATCCTGATCGTGCCGGCCTGGATCATGAAGTACTACATCCTGGACCTGTCGCCCCACAACTCGCTGGTCAAGTACCTGGTCGACCAAGGCCACACCGTGTTCATGATCAGCTGGAAGAACCCCACCAGCCATGACCGCGACAAAGGCATGGAGGACTACCGTCAGCACGGCGTGATGGCGGCGATCAACACGATCGAGGCCATCGTGCCCGATCAGAAAATCCATGCCGCAGGCTACTGCCTGGGTGGCACCATCTTGATGATTGCTGCGGCGACCATGGGCCATGACGGCGATCACCGCCTGGCCTCCATGACGCTGTTCGCAGCCCAGGGCGACTTCACCGAAGCGGGCGAGTTGCTGCTCTTCATCAACGAAAGCGAAGTCGACCTGATCGAGGCGATGATGTGGGAGCAAGGCGTGCTCAAGGGCTCGCAAATGGCGGGCACCTTCCAGTTGCTGCACTCCAATGACCTGGTGTGGTCACGCGTTTTGAAAGAGTACATGCTGGGCCAACGCGAACTGCCCAACGACCTGATGGCCTGGAACGCCGACACCACCCGCATGCCTTACCGCATGCACTCCGAATACCTGCACAAGCTCTTCTTGCACAACGAGTTGGCCAGCGGCCGCTATGAAGTCCATGGCCACCCCATCTGGTTCACGGACATCCGCGTGCCCTGCTTCGCGGTTGGCACCATCAGCGACCACGTGGCACCCTGGAAGTCCGTCTACAAGCTGCATTTGCTGCCGGTGGAATTGACCTTTGTGCTGACCAGTGGGGGCCACAACGCCGGCATCGTCAGCGAACCCGGCCACGCTCACCGCAGCTACCAAGTCCAGACACGCCTGGCTGGGGGGGACTACCTGTCGCCAGAAGCGTGGATGGAACAAACCCCCACCCGCGAAGGATCGTGGTGGCCGGCTTGGGAACAATGGGTGGCCCAGCATTCGAGTGGCATGGTTTCCCCTCCCCGCACGGGAAAACCCGGAAACAAAAAGATACTTGTCGATGCACCAGGCAGTTATGTTCGTGAGCACTGAAAAACCCACAGTCGAAAACAAAAACACGACAACCGAACATGACGCTGACCATCAAACCCCAACTGTTAGAAAACCGCACTTTTGAAGAGATCACCGTCGGTGAATCTGCGGCCATCACCCGTGTCTTGAACAAGGACGACATCGACCTGTTCGCCATCCTCAGTGGCGACGTCAACCCCGCCCACCTGGACGAGGCTTACGCCGCGCAAACGCCTTTCCACAAAGTGATTGCCCACGGCATGTGGGGCGGCACCTTGATCTCGACCGTGCTGGGCACCAAGCTGCCCGGCCCTGGCACCATCTACCTGAGCCAGCAGTTGAAGTTCCAGCGCCCCGTCTGCCTGGGCGATGTCATCACAGTCACCGTCACAGTGGCCGCCAAGAACGCGGACAAGAACCTGGTCACACTGGACTGCGTGTGTACCAACCAAGCCGGCAAAACGGTGATCGTGGGCACGGCCGAAGTCATGGCCCCCACCGTCAAGGTGCGTCGTGAATCGGCTCCCCTGCCTGACCTGCAACTGCGCCGCCACCCCCACTTCAGCCAACTGCTGGCGCATTGCCAACCGCTGGACGCCATCCCCGCAGCCGTGGCCTACCCCTGCGACATCAACTCGCTGACCACCGTCTTGCAAGCCGCACAGGCTGGCGTCATCAAGCCCATCCTGGTCGGCCCTTCCGAGCTGATCAAACGCGTGGCCACCGATCACGATCTGGATCTGAGCGCCTGCCAATGGGTCGAAGCCATCACGCCGTCCGCATCCATTGAGGCCGCCATCCAGTTGGCCCGCAGCGGCGACGCCCAGGTGCTGTACCAAGGCGCCATGCCACTGGACGAGACCCTGCAAGCCGTGCTGAACCGCACCACCGGCTTGCGCACGGACCGCCGCATGAGCCATGTGTACCTGATCGACTCGCCTGACTACACCCAGCCCCTGATGATCACCGACGGCGCCCTGATCATCCAGCCTACGCTGGAAGACAAGCGCCACATCGTCCAGAACGCCATTGACCTGGTCAAGACGCTGGGCATGAAGCCCAAGGTCGCCATCTTGTCGGCCGCAGACTCGATCAGCAGCGCCCTGCCTTCGTCCACCGAAGCCACGGCCCTGTGCAAGATGGCCGAGCGTGGCCAGATCCATGGTGGCGACATCGATGGCCCGCTGTCCTTTGACTCGGCTATCAGCCCCGCCGCGGCCCAAGCCAAGGGCCTGAAGTCGCCCGTCGCAGGTCAAGCCAACGTGCTGGTCGTGCCCAACATCGAAGTGGGTGACATGCTCGCCAAGCAGTTGACCTTCATGGCCGGTGCCGTGGCTGCTGAAATCGTGCTGGGCGGACAGGTCCCCATCATCCTCAACAATGCTGCCGCAAGCGAACAAACTCGTGTCGCGTCGGCCGCAGTTGCGCTGGTACTGGCCAACGCCAAAGCCACCGCAACCAAGTCATAAAGAAAGCCTTTGAGTCCCATGCTTCCCGCCGCCCGCCCTCATCTGTGTCGCACTTTGTTGGCGGTCGCGCTGTCCAGCTGTCTGGTCTGCGCCTGCACCACGGTTCATGTCGACGTGCCCCCTGGGCCGACGACACCTGAAGCCTTCGATGCCAGTGCAGCCCAAACGGCAACGCTGGACATCGCGCGTTGGTGGGAAGCCATCGGAGACCCGTCCCTGACCCAACTGATCGAACAAGGGCTGCAGTCCAACGCCGACATCCGCATGGCGGTTGAACGGGTCAAAGAAGCCCGCGCCACCGTGACCATGGCCGAGTCGGCCTTGTTCCCAACCTTTGACCTGGTGGGCGCGGCTTCACGCAACCGCATTGACAACGCGGCCGTGGGGCCTTTCACCCCCACCGTCCCGGTCGTACCTGCCGTCCCTCTTCCTGCCTTGCCGGCCATGACCGTGCCAGGTAACACCCAATTTGCCAGCTTGGCGGCCGGCGGCTTGGCGGCGACCTGGGAAGTCGACATCTTCGGATCGCGTCGAAGCGACCGCGATGCCGCTCGGCAAGCCGCCCTGGGCATGCAAGAGCGCCAACATGGCGCCCAAATGCTGGTGGCGGCAGACATTGCCAGCAACTACTTTGAAGCCCGCAGCATTGAGCGACGCCAGCAAGTGCTGGAAAACAGCATCGCCGTCGCGCAACGCCTGCAGCGCTATGCGCAAGGCCGCTTTGACGCGGGCCAGGCCACACGGTTCGATGTGGACCGCGCGCGCACCCAAGTCGAGTCCATCGAATCCATGCGCGCGCCCTTGCAAAGCCTGCTGTCTGCGCGCATCCGCCGACTGGCCGTCCTCACCGGACGCACGCCTGAATCGCTGGCCAAACTGCCACCCCAGATCCCCTTCCCGGCTTTGAGCGGCAGCCTGATCCCCGCAGCCTTGCCCACCGTGTTGCCCAGCGACGTGCTGGAACGCCGCCCCGACGTGCGCGGCACCGCCAACATGGTTCGCGCCCTGGCTGCCAAACTGGGCAGCGCCAAGGCTGATTTGCTGCCCAAGTTTTATGTCGGCTTCCTGGCTCAAGATGGCCACATCGAGATCTCCGGCCTGCCCTCGCTCAACCCCAATTTGATGGGACTGAGTGCCGGCGTGAAACTGCCCCTGTTTGATGCCGGCCGCATCCACGCCAACATCGCCGCCAGCGATGCCCGCTTGCAAGCTGCGGCCATTCAATACGAACAGTCCGTCCTGACCGCGCTCGAAGACGTCGAAAACGCCTACAGCGCCCGTCGCGCATTGGACGAGCGGGCTGACAAACTCAGCTCAGCCTGGAAGGTGGCCCAAGACGGCGCCGATCATGCCGACCACCTGTTCCAGGAAGGCACCGGTTTGCTGCAACCCGTTCTGGAAGCCAAGCTGCAGTCCCTGCAGCGCGAGGATGACCTGATTCAAACCCAGACGGCTCGCGCGCTCACCACCGTCTTGCTTTACAAGGCCATCGGAGGCGGGTGGAGCGAGGTCACACCCGTCGCGCAGCACTGAGGGCGGAGGGGCTGCGCTTGAGCCCCTCTCAGTTTCAGGCAATCGCGTAGTCGTCCTGCGTCATCAGGTCGATGCCGCATTCCAGATCCTGCACCCACGCGATGAACTCTGCCACCGCCGCACCCGCCATCGGCCGGCCGTGCTGCGGCACGATCATCTGGATATCCAGCTTCTTCACCATTCGGGCCCACAAGCGCAAGATCTTGTTGGACACCATGTAGCGACGGTGAAACGGCTCCATCGACGCGATGTGCGGCGCCAGCGACGTGATCAGGCTGCCTGTGGGTGTGCCAGGTGTGGCAAACGACGCCCCCAAGTCCCCTGAAAACAAGATCTTGCTGATCGGGTCATAGAACTGGAAGTTGCCCTCTGCGTGCAAAAAATGCGCCGGCACGGCGATCAGCACACTGTCACCAATCGGAATGCGCATGCCAGCATCCGGAATGCCGTGCACGCGCTGCGCCGTCTTGCCTGGCTTGCAAAAGTGCGGCGCAAAGCGCTCCCACACCTTCGAGATGTACAAGGGCGCACTGGTCCCGGTCATCCATCGATCCAGGGATGCAATGATGTCCGGGTCCGCATGTGAGGCCACAATCGCCGCCAGCTTTTGGGGCGGAAAGTAACGCATCATGCCCAGGTACAGCTCGTTGTAGGCCACGTTGCCGCCCGGGTCGATGATGGCCCCCGTGTCCTGGTTGACGATCAGGAACTGGTTGGACGGCACCGCCTCGCCCGTGTCCTTGTTCATGTCGGTGAACATCAAACACTGGTGATGCGCATCCTTGTAAAGCTCGACTGCCATGATTCTTGTGTCGGCCTGCCAACCTAGGGCAAACCATGAGTCATCAAAGTGGCGCAAGCCTACCTTTCCCATTTCGGGCTGATTTGATACGCCGCAAGTCGAACTTGAAATAGATCAATTTCCGTCGCAACCGTGTCAAACACGTCACAGGCATAAAAAAACCGCCAAGGCTTGCACCACGGCGGTTTTGCTGTTCAAGCACCGGCACCAGGCCGGCCAACTCGATCAGTTCTTGGACTGGTCAACCAGCTTGTTCTTGGCGATCCAAGGCATCATGGCGCGCAGCTCGGCACCCACGGTCTCGATCGGGTGAACAGCGTTCAGACGACGGCGAGCGGTCATGCTTGGGTAGTTGGTGCGGCCTTCCAAGATGAACATCTTGGCGTATTCGCCAGTCTGGATGCGCTTCAGAGCAGCGCGCATGGCTTCGCGCGACTTCTCGTTGATCACTTCGGTACCGGTCACGTACTCACCATACTCGGCGTTGTTCGAGATGGAGTAGTTCATGTTGGCGATGCCGCCTTCGTACATCAGGTCGACGATCAGCTTCAGCTCGTGCAGGCACTCGAAGTAGGCCATTTCAGGAGCGTAACCAGCTTCGGTCAGGGTTTCGAAACCCATCTTGACCAGCTCAACCGCGCCACCGCACAGAACGGCTTGTTCGCCGAACAAGTCGGTTTCGGTTTCTTCGCGGAAGTTGGTTTCGATCACGCCACCCTTGGTGCCGCCGTTGGCAGCAGCGTAGGACAGAGCGATGTCACGGGCCTTGCCGGACTTGTCTTGGTACACAGCGATCAAGGAAGGCACGCCGCCGCCCTTGAGGTACTCGGAACGCACGGTGTGGCCAGGGCCCTTGGGGGCGACCATGATCACGTCCAGGTCAGCGCGAGGCACGACTTGGTTGTAATGCACGTTGAAGCCGTGAGCAAAAGCCAGGACAGCGCCTTGCTTGATGTTCGGTGCAACATTGTTGTTGTACACCTCAGGGATGTTCTCGTCGGGCAACAAGATCATCACGACGTCAGCATTCTTGACGGCGTCGTTGACTTCGGCAACCTTGATGCCAGCGGCTTCCACCTTGGACCACGATGCGCCACCCTTGCGCAGACCGACCGTCACATTGACGCCAGAGTCGCGCAGGTTTTGTGCGTGGGCGTGGCCTTGCGAGCCGTAGCCGATGATGGCAACGTTCTTGCCCTTGATCAGGCTCAGATCGGCGTCTTTGTCGTAGTAGACCTTCATGTTTGTAGCTCCGTCGGAAAAACTGTTGAATGGGGTAATAGCGGGAAAGAGAGACGGCGGTGAGCCAGACTCAGACGCGCAAGATGCGCTCGCCGCGCCCGATCCCGCTGGTCCCGGTGCGCACGGTTTCAAGAATGGCGGCACGGTCAATGGCTTCGATGAAAGCATCGAGCTTGGCCGCGTCGCCAGTCAATTCAATGGTGTAAGTCTTGTCGGTCACGTCGATGATGCGGCCACGGAAGATGTCGGCCATGCGCTTCATCTCTTCGCGCTCCTTGCCCACGGCACGCACCTTGATGAGCATCAGCTCACGCTCGGTGTAAGGGCCTTCAGACAAGTCCACCACCTTGACGACTTCGATCAGGCGGTTGAGGTGCTTGGTGATTTGCTCGATGACTTCGTCCGAGCCGGTCGTGACGATGGTCATGCGCGACAGCGAAGAGTCTTCGGTCGTCGCCACGGTCAGGCTTTCGATGTTGTAGCCACGAGCAGAGAACAGGCCCACCACGCGCGACAAGGCGCCGGCTTCGTTCTCAATCAGCAATGCAATGATGTGTTTCATGGTGATCGTCCTGGCAAGGCTCTTGGGTGCAGTGGGCGGTAACCCACAGACTGTGGCCTCGCGGTTCGATTGAAAAGTGAAAGCGTCAATCCAGCGCGTCTTTCAACACTGCTCGCTTCAAGCACCGGCAAGTGCCTGGCTGCAGCCCCGTCCAACGCGCCGGGGTTTTCAAGCTCCGTTGATCAGAGATCCTCAGAGCCCAACAGCATCTCAGAGATGCCCTTGCCGGCCTGAACCATCGGCCAGACGTTTTCGGTCGGGTCGGTGCGGATGTCCAGGAACACGGTGCGATCCTTGAGCTTGATGGCTTCACGCAGCGCGCCTTCGACGTCCTCAGGACGCTCGATCAGCAGACCGACGTGGCCATAGGCCTCAGCCAGCTTGACGAAGTCAGGCAGCGCGTCCATGTAGCTGTGCGAGTAGCGACCACCGTAGTCCAGCTGTTGCCACTGGCGCACCATGCCCAGGTAACGGTTGTTGAGCGACAGAACCTTGACCGGCGTCTGGTATTGCAGACAGGTCGACAGCTCTTGAATACACATCTGGATCGAGCCTTCGCCGGTGATACAGAACACGTCTGCATCGGGCTTGGCCAGCTTGATGCCCATGGCGTAAGGCAAGCCCACGCCCATGGTGCCCAGGCCACCGGAGTTGATCCAGCGACGGGGCTCTTCAAACTTGCTGTACTGCGCGGCAAACATCTGGTGCTGGCCCACGTCCGACGTGATGTAGTAGTCGGTACCCTTGGTCAACTCGGCCAGCTTCTCGACCACAGCCTGTGGCTTGATCACATCGGTCGAGGTCTTGTACTTCAGGCACTCGCGCTTCTTCCACTCATTAACCTGGTTCCACCAGGTGGCCAGGGCATTGGGGTCCATGCGCTGAGACGACTCTTTGATCTGAGCCAGCATCTCTTGCAGCACGTCCTTGACGTCACCCACGATGGGGATGTCAACCTTGACGCGCTTGGAGATCGACGAGGGGTCGATGTCGATGTGGATGATCTTGCGTTCGACCTGGGCAAAGTGCTTGGGGTTGCCGATCACGCGGTCGTCAAAGCGAGCGCCCACGGCGATCACGACGTCCGCGTTTTGCATGGTCATGTTGGCCTCATACGTGCCGTGCATGCCCAACATGCCCAGGAAGGTCTTGTCGGATGCGGGGATCGCGCCCAGGCCCATCAAGGTGCTGGTGCTGGGGTAGCCCAGCAGGTTGACCAACTCGCGCAGCTCGGCAGCAGCTTCTGCCAGGATCACACCGCCGCCGGTGTAGATGTAGGGGCGCTTGGCGTTCAACAGCAGTTGCACAGCCTTGCGGATCTGACCGCCGTGGCCCTTGCGAACAGGGTTGTACGAACGCATTTCCACGGTTTCGGGATACTTGAACGCCGTGGTTTTGAGAGAGACGTCCTTCGGGATATCGACCACCACGGGGCCTGGACGGCCAGTGCGGGCGATGTGGAAGGCCTTCTTCATGGTCTCGGCCAGATCGGCCACATCCTTGACCAGGAAGTTGTGCTTGACGATGGGACGGGTGATGCCGACGGTGTCGCATTCCTGGAAGGCATCCAGGCCGATTGCGGGCGTGGGCACCTGGCCGGTCACGATCACCATGGGGATCGAATCCATGTACGCGGTGGCGATGCCGGTGATGGCATTGGTCACACCGGGGCCGGAAGTCACCAGAGCCACGCCGACGTCGCCGGTGGCGCGTGCATAGCCGTCAGCGGCGTGCACAGCAGCTTGTTCGTGGCGAACCAGAACGTGCTCGATGGTGTCC
>JAGWTE010000084.1 GCA_028869095.1 Burkholderiales bacterium | reverse complement strand
CAACAACCCCGAAAAGCAGGCCGCCCTGCTGGACAACCCCTTCGTGCTGCTGTTCGACAAGAAGATCAGCAACATCCGTGACCTGCTGCCCACGCTCGAAGCCGTGGCCAAGGCCGGCCGTCCGCTGCTGATCATTGCCGAAGACGTCGAAGGCGAAGCCCTGGCGACCCTGGTGGTCAACACCATCCGCGGCATCCTGAAGGTTGTCGCCGTCAAGGCTCCTGGCTTCGGCGACCGCCGCAAGGCCATGCTGGAAGACATCGCCATCCTGACGGGCGGCAAGGTCATCGCCGAAGAAGTTGGCATGGCTCTGGACAAGGTCACCCTGGCTGACCTGGGCCAAGCCAAGCGCGTGGAAGTGGGCAAGGAAAACACCACCATCATCGACGGCGCTGGTGCTGCTGGCGACATCGAAGCCCGCGTCAAGCAAATCCGCATCCAGATCGAAGAAGCCACCAGCGACTACGATCGTGAAAAGATGCAAGAGCGCGTGGCCAAGTTGGCTGGCGGCGTGGCCGTGATCAAGGTGGGCGCTGCCACCGAAGTCGAAATGAAGGAAAAGAAGGCCCGCGTTGAAGACGCCCTGCACGCGACTCGCGCTGCTGTGGAAGAAGGCGTGGTCCCTGGCGGTGGCGTGGCCCTGCTGCGCGCTAAGCAAGCTGCTGGCACCATCAAGGGTGACAACGCTGACCAAGACGCTGGCATCAAGCTGGTGCTCAAGGCCATCGAAGCCCCTCTGCGCGAAATCGTGGCCAACGCCGGTGGCGAACCCTCCGTGGTCGTCAACGCTGTGTTGAACGGTTCGGGCAACTACGGCTTCAACGCTGCCAACGACACCTACGGCGACATGATCGAAATGGGTATCCTGGACCCCACCAAGGTGACCCGTACGGCTCTGCAAAACGCCGCTTCGGTGTCTTCGCTGATGCTGACCACCGAGTGCATGATCTCCGAATCGCCCAAGGATGACGCTCCTGCCGGTATGCCTGACATGGGCGGCATGGGTGGTATGGGCGGCATGGGCATGTAATGTGCTCTGGCGCGGCAGCGATGCTGCGCCTGCCCTGAGCTTCCCCGCTCAAACGAAAAAGCCTCCCAATGGGAGGCTTTTTTTCATCTCAGAAGGGATGAAAGGGGCTTGAGGGACTCAAGCCTTGGCTTTGGCCTGGAGTTCACGTTCGTGCGCTTCGGTGTCTTCCTTGATGTGACGAGACACAAAGCGGCTGATGTACGCGCCCATCACCAGGGTGAAGGCAATCACGCCCAAGCTCATCAGGCCGTAGTCAGTGGTCAGGAAGTCTTTCATGGCTTGCATGGTGTTCTCCAGCGTTCGATTCGATTCATTCAGGCTCTATCTGACGCCCAAAGTGGCTGGGGTGTCCTGATCCATATCAAGTTCTTCGATCTCGCCCGACAGGTGCACAGCGGTGGTTTGAGCGGGCACAATGTTTGGATGCTGTCGTTGTCCCGATTGATCTTGCGTGGGGTGGTTGCCGTGTTTGCGCTGACAGGCGCAATGGGTCATGCCGCGCCAATGGCGCAGTTGGCGCAATTGGCGCCAGAGCAGCCGGGAGCCGTCGTGCAAGGGCGTCCCCGCATTGGCCTGGTCTTGTCAGGCGGGGGCGCGCGAGGGCTGGCCCATGTGGGCGTGCTCAAGGTGTTGGAGCGCGAGCGCATCCCCGTTGACGTGATCGCGGGCACGTCCATGGGCGCCATCGTTGGCGGCCTGTACGCCAGCGGGCTGTCTGCACAAGACGTGGAAACAGAAGTCCTCAAGCTGGACTGGAACAATGTGTTTGCCACGCGGGTGGACCGACGCGAGTTGTCGCAGCGGCGCAAGGAGCAAGACTTCGAGGTCTCCCCCCTGATCGAAATCGGCATTGGGGGCGATGGTCTGAAAGCCCCGCTGGGGTCGGTGTCCAGCCGAGGGCTGGAAGCGCATTTGCGGCGCCTGACCTTGTCTGCCCGGCAGGTCAAGGACTTTGACCAGTTGCCCACGCCATTTCGGGCTGTGGCCACGGACATGGAGACCGGCAAGGCCGTGATCCTGCACGACGGCGATCTGGCCACGGCCCTGCGCTCCAGCATGTCGGTGCCGGGCGTGTTCTCGCCGCTGGAGGTCAATGGCCGCATCCTGGGTGACGGCGGCTTGGTCAACAACACGCCGGTGGATGTGGCACGCGCCATGGGCGCTCAGCGCCTGATTGTGGTCAACATCGGTACCCCCTTGTCCAAGCGAGACACCTTGAACTCGCTGACCGGGGTGACCGCGCAAATGATCAACATCCTGACCGAGCAGAATGTGCAACTCAGCTTGCGCACCTTGAAGTCAGACGATATCTTGATTGCGCCCGAGATGGCGGGCATGAGTTCGGCCGATTTTGACAAGGCGCGCGAGTTCATGCTGCGGGGCGAGTTGCAGGCCGAAGCACTGGTGCTGCGCATGCAAGACCTCAAGTTGAGTGAAGAACAATATGCTGCTTGGAAGGCGCAACGCAAGCAGCGCGAAGCCAGTCCGGCGCCGTTGGCCTTTGTGCGCTTTGAGGGCACCGAGATCACGCAACCTCAAGTGCGCTCGGATGTGCTGGCCAGCCAACCCGGTCAGTTGTTTGACCTGGCCAAGGCCGAGCATGACATCACCGTGCTAGCCGCGACGGGCGACTACCAACGCACGGACTACCGTTTGGTCAAGGGGCCACAAGGGGAGGGTCTGGTCTTCGATCTGGAAGACAAGCCATGGGGCCCCGATTACTTGCAACTGGGTTTGGACTTCAGTGCGGACAACCGGGGGCGCAGCGCCTTCAACCTCAAGCTGGTCCACAACCGGCATTGGCTGGATTCTCACGGCAGTGAGTGGCGCAACTTTGTGCGTCTGGGCACCGCGCCCGCGTTGGGCAGCGAGTGGTATCGCCCGATGGATTGGCGTCTGCCTGATGGGCTCAGCGGCTTCGTCGCGGTCTCGGGCTTGACGCAGCGGCGCACCTTGTCTTACTTCAGCAATCCCAATGGCCGCTTGAGCGCCAACATTGACCGTGATGTCACGGGCCTCAATCTGGAGGCCGGTGTCAACTGGCGCGAGCTGGGCGAGTGGCGCTTGGGTTGGATTCGAGAAGATTGGCGCGATGCGCCTTCGCTGACGGCAGCCGACTACAACCTGCCTCAAAGCGTGCAACGCTGGAATGAGCAGGGCTTGCGTCTACGCATGGTGTTTGACCAACTGGACCACGCTTACTTTCCTACCCGAGGCTGGCGCCTGGAGGGACGATGGGTACAGGGGCATCGCTATCAGTCGAGCACGGCAGAGGCGAGCCAATCAGGTGCCATGCGTTATCTGGACTTGCAGGGGCAGTTTGCCAAGTCCTGGGGTTTGCACACTTTGCAAGGCTATGCCCGCTTGGGCTTATCGGATGGGGCGCAGCCGCTGGTTCCGCGCTGGGGGCTGGGTGGCTTCCAACAACTGTCAGGGTACGCACCCTTCCAGGTCAGTGGTGACCAAGTGGCGCTGCTGCGACTGGGGTATCAGGTGCGGATTACGGATCTGGCCTTGACCCGTGGCGTCTTTGTGGGCGGCAGTGTGGAGCTGGGTAATGCCTGGGACCACGTGGAGGACGTGTGGCGAGGCGCCAAACGCAAAGGCTTCAGCTTGTACCTGGGGGCCGACACGGCCTTTGGGCCGGTCTATGCCGCGGTGGTGACCAGCCCAGGTGTGGGGTCGACCGTCATGCTGTTTGTCGGTCGCCCTTGATCCAGAGGGGCGCAGTCGGGCTTTGGTCTGGCTTAAACCCGGCTCAGTGCCTGACCCACCGTGGCGCGCAAGTGATCGACCACGTGGGCGCCGATCTTGTTGAGCGGCAGCACATCTTGCACCGCGCCGGCGGCAATGGCCTCACGCGGCATGCCAAACACCACGCAACTGGCTTCGTCTTGGGCCACGCAATAGGCGCCGGCATCGCGCATTTCGCGCATGGCCTTGGCGCCGTCGGCACCCATGCCGGTCAGCATGATGCCAATCGCATTGGGGCCCACCACGCGGGCGGCTGACTTGAACAGCACTTCCACGCTGGGCTTGTGGCGGTTCACCGGCTCGCCATCTTGCACGCGGGCGATGTAGTTGGCGCCCGAGCGTTCCACGCTCAGATGCAAGCCACCGGGGGCGATGTAGGCATGGCCGGGCAAAATCCGCTCGCCGTCCTGGGCTTCTTTGACACTGATCTTGCACAGGCTGTCCAGGCGCGCCGCATAGTTGCGGGTGAAGCCGGGCGGCATGTGCTGGGTGATGACCACGGCGGGGAAGTCCGCAGGCAAAGTCATCAGCACGTCTTTGGTGGCTTCGGTGCCACCGGTGGAGGCGCCAATGAAAACCAGCTTTTCAGTCGACAGTCGCCCCAGGGTAGCGCCACCCGTCGGCTTCACAGCAGGGGTGGGGGCACCGGCCTGCGTGCTGCTGGCCGCTGGGGTCGAGGTGGGCAGACGATGGATGCGGGCCTTGGATGCAATGCGCACCTTGTCCGTGATGTCATCGGCCAGTTGACGCAAGCCATCGGCCACGCCGATCTTGGGCTTGGCCACAAAGTCGATGGCGCCCAATTCCAGCGCCTTCAGCGTCACGTCGGCACCGCGCTCAGTCAGCGTCGACACCATCACCACGGGCATGGGGCGCAAACGCATCAATTTGGACAGGAAGTCGATGCCGTCCATGCGAGGCATTTCAACGTCCAGGGTGATGACGTCGGGGTTCAGGTTGCGAATCATCTCGCGCGCCACGAAGGGGTCTGATGCAGCGCCAATGCACTCCATGTCGTGTTGGCGATTGATGATTTCCGACAGCATGCTGCGCACCAGTGCTGAATCGTCCACGACGACCACGCGAATTTTGGCCATGGTCTCTCTCCTGTATCAGAACAAATCGATGGAACCGCCGCCCGTCGACGCCGGCGCCACCTTCTGGGCGGCCAGGCGTTCTTGCTGAACGATTGCGTCCGGGTTGGTCGGGGCCAGGCGCTTGACCATGGCTTTGCCGCTATGCGGGAAGAAGCACACTTTGCGTGGATAGATTTCCAGCACGTCCTTGGACACGACGGGGATGCGTTCGGTTTTGAGGTAGTCCATCACAAAGGCGGTGTTGCGTTCGCCCACGTTGATGGTGTTCATGCCGCTGATCACCGCGCCGCCGCCAAAGACCTTGGCTTCCAGTGTCAGGCGTGAGGCGCCCATCTTCAACATTTCGTTGATCAGCAATTCCATCGCGTACGAACCGTAGCGGCCCGAGTCGCTGGCGCCGCCGCCGTTGTCAGGCAGCATGAAGTGGTTCATCCCGCCGATCTTGGCTTGGCGGTCCCACAGGCAGGTGGCGATGCATGAGCCCAGGGTGGTCATGATCAGCACGTCTTCGTTGAACACGAAATACTCGCCAGGCAAGACCTTGACGGCCTCGGCCTGGAAGTGTGCGTCGTAGAAGAAAAAAGAGGCTTCGCCCGGCTTGGCAATGCGTGACTTGAGTCGCTCCAGGCGCGCATTGCGTGCGCTCATGGCCGTGGACGCCAAGGGGGCGGCTGTGCCAGGCAGAGCGCGCCCCACGATGGGTGCACCCGGCCGGACGGAGCCGATTGAGGATGAAGTGATCATGTCTTACCCTTGTCTCCTGGCGTTTTCAAACGCGGTCGTAAACCGTCTTGCCACGTAACTGGAAGAGGTCTTTGGACTCGGTGAAATTCTCTGAATGACCGACAAACAGCATCCCGCGAGGCTTCATGACGCTGTGGATGCGCTCCAGCACCTTGCGCTGGGTCGCGGCATCGAAATAAATCATCACGTTGCGGCAGAACACGACGTCAAAGGGCTCGCCCAATTGCCATTGCGTCTGCATCAGGTTGAACGGACGGAACTCGATCATGCGGGCCAACTCTGGCTTGACGCGAATGGAGCCGGCGTTGGCGCCTTTGCCGCGCAAAAAGAACTGGCGCAGGCGCTGCGCGTCCAGGCCGCGCGAATTGGCGTCGTAGACCCCGCGCGAGGCTGTGGCCAGCACGTTGGTGTCGATGTCGCTGGCCACGATCTTGACCGGCGCGTGCAGGCCCAAGGTCTCTGCCACAGTCATGGCCAGGGAGTAGGGCTCTTCACCCGTCGACGAGGCGCAGCACCAAATGCGGGTGGGCTGGGCGCCACGCGCCTTCAGGTGCTCGGCCAGCGTGTGAAAGTGATGTTCTTCACGGAAAAAGGCGGTCAGGTTGGTGGTCAGGCAGTTGGTGAACTCCTGCCATTCGCCATGGGATTGGGGGCCGGACGACGTCTCCAGCCACTGCAGATAGGAGTCAAAGGACTGGTGCCCCGTCTCTCGCAGTCGCCGCGACAGGCGGCTGTAGACCATGGCGTGTTTGCCATCGTTGAGGCTGATCCCAGCTTTGGCATAGATGAGCTTACGCACACGCTCAAAGTCGCGGTCGGAGAACGAAAACTCACGGTCAATGACCTGAGCTGAGGAATCCGGCGTGGAATAAACCATTTGAAATCACAATGCGAAAGCCACAACAAGGTGCTTGACGGTCACCCAAATGGGATATCGGTCATCTGTCTTCCGTCTTGAATCTGTTTTCCAGCAGCAGGATGCCCGCCGTCTGGCCGTGCTTGCGGCTGGATTTCACGGGGTAAAGCCCTGTATATCCGGGCTTTGAAGATGGGGGTCCTGATAGACTTGGTCATGGATCAGTTCACCCATGTGGAGACCGCCATCGCCTCCATGACCAGCCAGTCAGCCCCCCCACAAGACGCCGCGACGATCGGTGGCTTGCGCCTGGACGGGGCGCTCAATCTGCTCAACCAGGCCGGTTGGGTGGCGCCTGCCGGTGCGACCGCCGGGTCGGTGGAATGGCTGCAAGCCATCCTGGATGGTTTGTGTGACGTGTCCAGCCGCGATGCGCTGACGGGCTTGTCCAACCGCCGCCAGTTCGAATCCGCGATCAACCGCGAAGTCGACCGGGTGGCCCGCAATGGCGAGCCGGCCTTGCTGCTGGTGCTGGACATCGATCACTTCAAGAAAGTCAACGACACCCATGGCCACGCCGCGGGTGACGAGGTCATCAAAGCCGTGGCGGCCTCCCTGCAAGAGTGCGTGCGCCCGATGGACACTGTGGCACGGGTGGGCGGCGAAGAATTCGCCATCATCTTGCCCAACTGCCCACCGGCGTTTGGCCAGA
The DNA here is from genome assembly GCA_028869095.1 of Burkholderiales bacterium. GTDB lineage: Bacteria > Pseudomonadota > Gammaproteobacteria > Burkholderiales > Burkholderiaceae_C > Aquabacterium. The sequence continues at coordinate 4,225 of JAGWTE010000084.1, read as the reverse complement.
CCGTGGCCGAGCGGATCCGCAAAAAGGTGGCCGGCCAGACGGTGGCCATCATCGGGGGCGAGTCCCTGTCGGTGACGGTCAGCATTGGCGGGGCCTTCGCCCCGCAGTGGGTGCGCTCTTCTGCCGTTTTGTGGACAGAGCGCGCTGATCAGCAACTCTACAAGGCCAAAGCACAGGGCCGAAACCAAACCTGTCTGGAAATGCCGCCGCTCACCGTGGTGAGCGCTGAAGAGAAGGGCCTGCTGTTTGCCGGTTTTTCTCCGTCTGAACCCCACACCACGGAATGATGGTCTCCATGTCCTCATCTGCTATGACTACCCCCTCCAACACGCCTTCCAGCACCACACGGCTGGCACGCACCGTGGCGATCACCAGTGGCAAGGGCGGTGTGGGTAAGACCTTTGTCAGCGCCAACCTGGCGGCCGCTTTGACCCGCCAAGGCCTGAAGGTGCTGGTGCTGGATGCTGACCTGGGACTGGCCAATCTGGACGTGGTGCTCAATCTGTATCCCAAGATCACGCTACACGATGTGTTCACCGGCAAGGCGCAACTGGAAGAAGCCATCCTGCCTGCTCCGGGTGGGTTCTCTGTGTTGCTGGCCGGCTCGGGCTTGGTGGAGTATTCCCGCCTGACCCCCGAGGTGCGAGATCAACTGTTCAACATCATGGAAGCAGTCAAGCCGCGTTTTGATGTGCTGTTGATCGACACCGGCGCTGGCATTTCTGATGTGGTGCTGTATGCCGTATCGCTGGCCCATGAGGTCATCGTCGTGGCCACGCCTGAGCCCACGTCCATGACCGACGCTTACGCCACCATCAAGGTCCTGTCGTCGCAGCAATCGCGTGATTCGCTCAATCTGGTGGTCAACCAGGTGACCCGGTCCGGCGATGGTCGGGCGATCTGCAACCAGCTCCAGCAGGTGGTCGACCGCTTTGTGCAATCGCCCTCCGGCTTGTCGCCCAAGCTCAATTTCCTGGGCGATGTGCCCTTGGACACGAGTGTGCGCGAAGCGGTGCAAAAGCGTCAGCTCTTGCTGGAGCTGCACCCCGGTAGCACCGCCTCACAAGGCATCGTGCAGGTGGCGACGCGTTTGCTGGCGCGTCAAGCGGCTTGATTCCCTGTCTTTCTTTCTCTTCCGATGTCTGAACCACAATCCGCTTACGAGTGGCTGGGCGGTGACGCCCAAGTGCGCGCCCTGGTCGACCGCTTTTATGACTTGATGGATCTGGAGCCCGGCTACCAGGCCTTGCGTGCGGCCCACGGCGACACGCTGGATTCCGCCCGCGACAAGCTGTATTGGTTCCTCAGCGGTTGGCTGGGCGGCCCCAATCTGTACATCGAACAATTTGGACATCCCCGCCTGCGCGCACGCCACTTGCCGTTTTCCATCGGCATTGCCGAGCGTGACCAGTGGGTGGCGTGCATGGCGCAGGCCATGAACGAGCTGGCGATTGATCCCGACCTGGCGGCGCGCTTGAAGGAGTCCTTCATGCAGACGGCAGACTGGATGCGCAACAAAGGCGTTTGACGCTGCTGGCGCAGGCTGAGGGTCTCAGCCTGGAGGTAGCCCGTGTCCCTTGACCGGGGCCAGCAAGACGACCAGCGCGCCTGCACCACCGTCATCGCCACGTGCCTGAACAAAAGCCAGCACGCGGTCGCTTTGCACCAGCCAGCGCTTGACCTTGTCTTTGAGCACCGGTTGGCGGCCGGGCGAGCCCAGGCCCTTGCCATGCACCACGCGCACGCAGCGCCAGCCTTTGGTTTGCGCCTCGCGCAAAAACTGCCCCAGCGTCTCGCGCGCTTCGTCCGTGCGCATGCCATGCAGGTCTAACTGCTGTTGCAGGGCCCAGACACCACGACGCAGTTTGCGCACCACGTCGATGCCCAAACCGGGGCGACGCCAGGCCAGGGATTCGTCCGTTTCCAGCAGGCTTTCCACGTCGAACTCATCCGACAAGGATTCCGTCAGGACTTGTTTTTCGTCTTGTTCGCGTTTGGTCGGAACGGGTGCGGGCTTGGGTGCAACATGATGCACATGCCCCTTGTCTGGCAGCGCATGCACGGGGCCCACTGCGCTTTGAAACACCGCACGGTCGGCTTCGCTCTTGCGTTTGGCCGCATCGCGCTTGGCCTGCTCGGCACGTTCTTGCTCAGCGCGCTCAGCTGCCTCTTTGGCAGCGTTTTTCAACGCGCGCTTGAGGTCGCCAAAGTCGCGCAAAGGGGTGTGAGCGGAGGGCTTGGTGGCGTTTTTCACACCGCCAAGACTACAACAATCCGCGCTCCGCAAATGACAGGCAGGCACTGCGACTTACCACGATGTGGTCTAAGACCCTCACATCGATCAACTGCAGGCTGCTCTTCAAAGTCTGTGTTAGTAACTCGTCGGCACGTGAGGGCTCCAGCACGCCAGATGGGTGGTTGTGCGTCAGGATCACCGCCCCGGCGTTGTGGGCCAAGGCTTGCTTGACGACCTCGCGAGGGTAGACGCTGGTTTGCGATAGGGTGCCTCTGAACAACTCCTCAAAGGCGATCAGGCGGTGTTGCGCATCCAAAAACAGCACGGCAAAGACTTCATGCTGTCGGTTGCCCAGTTGCATCTGCAAAAAGTCTTTGACGGCCTGTGGGTTGCTGAACACCGGCTGCGATTGCAGATCGGTGTGCAGGCTGCGGCGCGCCAACTCCATCACCGCCAGCAGTTCGGAGCGTTTGGCTGGGCCCAGGCCTTTGATCTTGCCCAGGCGAGATGTGTCGGCTTGCAGCAAACCCGGCAGCCCACCCAAGTCAGACAGTACTTTTTCCGCCAGCTGCAATACACCTAGGCCTTTCATGCCGGTACGCAGCAGCAGGGCCAGCAATTCGGCATCGGCCAGGGCGGCGGGCCCCAGGCTCAGTAGCTTTTCGCGCGGGCGCAGGGCAGTGGGAATATCTTTCATAGGGGTATGACGCAACGGGCGGTGGCAAAACTAAAATTGTCGTTTTGCTCAGCTTCCGTATCCATCCTCCTCAAGGGTGGGCTTTGATCATGACCACTGCTGTCCCCACCGTTGTCTCCGGCTCATTTTTGACCCTGCACTACCGTTTGTCCGGGCCGGACGGCGCTGACTTGGTCAACACCTTTCACGACAAGCCCGCGACCTTGTCCATGGGGTCAGGCGAGCTGTCGCCGGCTTTAGAGGGCCGCCTGATGGGCCTGGCCGAGGGCAGCCGCACGGTGATGGAATTGCCCGCTGGCGAAGCCTTCGGCCCCCACAACCCCGAAATGGTGCAAAAGGTGGCCCTGACCTTGATGCGCGAGTTGGGCGACCCGGACGAAACCTGGCGCGTGGGCGACGTGGTGCGCTTTCCCACGCCTGACGGTCAAAGCTCCTTTGCTGGCGTGGTGCGCGAATTGGGCGGAGAAGGCCAGGAATGGATCCTGTTTGACTTCAACCACCCGCTGGCCGGTCAGCCCGTGACCTTTGAAGTGCAACTCATCGGAGTACTCTGACATGACCCAAGTGCAAGACGTGTTGCTGGCCGAGCCGCGCGGCTTTTGCGCTGGCGTCGACCGCGCCATTGAAATCGTCGAGCGGGCGCTGGAACAGTTTGGCGCGCCCATCTACGTGCGCCACGAAATCGTGCACAACACCTATGTGGTCAACGACCTCAAGGCCAAGGGCGCCATCTTCATTGAAGAGCTGTCCGAGGTGCCCGCTGGTGCCACCTTGATCTTCAGCGCCCATGGCGTCAGCCAGTCGGTGCGCCAAGAGGCCGATCGTCGCGGCTTTCAAGTTTTTGACGCCACCTGCCCATTGGTCACCAAGGTCCACATCGAAGTGGCCAAGCTGCGCCGCGAGGGCTATGAATTCCTGATGATCGGCCACAAGGGCCACCCGGAAGTCGAAGGCACCATGGGCCAGTTGTCCGAAGGCATCTACCTGGTCGAAGACGTGGACGACGTGGCGCAAGTGCAAGTGGTCAACCCCGAGAAGCTGGCCGTGGTCACCCAGACCACCTTGTCGGTGGACGATGCCGCCGCCATCTTGCAGGCCATCAAAAACCGCTTCCCGCACGTGCGCGAGCCCAAGCAGCAAGACATTTGCTACGCCACCCAAAACCGCCAGGACGCCGTCAAGATCATGGCGCCCCAGGTGGACGTGGTCGTGGTGGTGGGCAGTCCCACCAGCTCCAACAGCAACCGCCTGCGCGAGTTGGCTGAACGCCTGGGCACCCCGGCCTACATGGT
>JAGWTE010000275.1 GCA_028869095.1 Burkholderiales bacterium | reverse complement strand
GTGCGCGCCACGCTGGCCATGTCCGAGAAATCCAAGCCCGGATGCACGCCTTGGCTGTAGAGGTTCATCGCCAAGGTGACGATGTCGACATTGCCGGTGCGCTCGCCATTGCCAAACAAGCAGCCCTCAACGCGCTGGGCGCCGGCCATCACCGCCAACTCGGCTGCCGCCACGGCCGTGCCTCGGTCGTTGTGGGGGTGCACGCTCAAGATCACGGCATCGCGGCGGGCCAAGCGGCGGTGCATCCATTCGATCTGGTCGGCGTAGACATTGGGCGTGCTGGCCTCGACCGTGGCGGGCAAGTTGATGATCACGGGCTGGTCCACGGTGGGCTGCCAGGTTTCGATCACGGCATTGCAAACGTCCAAAGAAAACTCAAGCTCGGTGTTGCTGAAGGTCTCCGGGCTGTATTGGTAGGTCCAGGCGGTGCCCGGCTGTTGCTCGGCCAACTCACGGATCAAGGCGGCGTGCTTGACGGCCAATTGCTTGACCTCGGCCTGGCTCATGCCAAACACCACGTCGCGCCAGGCCGGGGCGGTGGCGTTGTACAGGTGGACGATGGCGCGTGGCGCCCCGCGCAAGGCGTCAAACGTGCGACGGATCAGGTCTTCGCGGGCCTGGGTGATGACCTCGATGGTGACGTCATCGGGGATGTGCCCCTCGTCGACCAATTGGCGCACGAAGTCAAAGTCGGTCTGCGACGCAGCCGGGAAGGCCACTTCGATTTCCTTGAAGCCTACGGCGACCAAGGTTTTGAACAGCTTCAACTTGGTCGCCTGGTCCATGGGCTCGAACAAGGCCTGGTTGCCATCGCGCAGATCCGTGCTCATCCAGATGGGGGCAACGTCGATGGTTTGGCTGGGCCAAGTGCGGTCGGCCAGGGCGACGGTCGTGGCGCGGCGGTACTTCTGGGCGGGGTGGGTGTGCATGCTCATGGCGGGCGACTTTCTTCAAAACGTGAAGGGGCCAATCGGTTGGCCAGCGCCGCATGTGCAAAAAACAACCCACCATGCAAAACGCCAGCGTTCGAGCTGGCGTTGCGGGTAGACGAGGTGGCTAAGTGGAGGCTACTGCTCGGTCTCACTCAGCCAAGCACAACCCACCCGGGCCAGCTTGGAGGCTAGCGCTAGTCGTTGCCACGAGGAGGTGATGCGTTTCGTCATGCGGTGCAGTTTGACAAACAAACCTGACTTCGGTCAAGTACTTCACCAGTAATTCCCCGCCAGAAGCCCGGCAATCCGGGGCAATCAAGAACGAATTGGGCTCATTCGATCGTTGCACAGGCAAAAACCCTGTACTCCTGCCAAAATAGAGGGTCGCGTCATTTGTTGAGGCACAAGGACCTTAAGCATGCATGGGGAACCCATCAGTCAGCCCGCTAACCCTTCTGAGAATTCTGAGAAGCCAAACCCCGCACCGCAGCAGGTTCAGTTTGTCGCGCAGGCACGCATTCCGACCCAGTACGGCACCTTCTCCATGAAGGTGTTCCAAGAGCGTGACTCCGACGTGGAGCACGTGGCCATGGTCATGGGCGACGTGGCCGAGCATGCCCTGGTCCGCATCCACTCCGAGTGCATGACGGGCGATGTGTTCGGCTCTTTGCGCTGCGACTGCGGCCCTCAGTTGGATTTCGCCATGCGCGAAATTGGCCAAAATGGCAGCGGCATTGTCGTTTACCTGCGTCAGGAAGGGCGAGGCATTGGCCTGATCAACAAGCTCAAGGCTTATGAGTTGCAGGACAAAGGACTGGATACGGTCGAGGCCAACATCAAGTTGGGCTTCGCGGCCGATCTGCGCAAATTCGACATCGCCGGCGAGATGCTGGAATACCTGGGCGTCAAGTCAGTCAACCTGATGACCAACAACCCGGACAAGATCGCGGCCCTGACGGCCTACGGCATCACCGTGGACGAGCGCGTGCCCGTGCGCAGCGACACCCAACCCGAAAACGAGCGCTACCTGGCGACCAAGTTGCACAAGCTGGGCCACCAGATCGATTGGCTGGGCTGACCCTCGATGGCTGAGCTTGATTTGACCCCTCGGGACGATCCCGAGCAGGACACCCCAGAGCGCCACAAAGTGGCCCAACGCAGCACCTTGGTGAGCGTGGTGGTCAACCTGGTGCTGACCACGGTGCAGGTTCTGGTGGGTGTGCTGGCGCATTCGCAGGCTTTGATTGCGGACGGCATTCATTCGCTGTCTGACCTGATCGCCGACTTCGTGGTGCTCATTGCCAACAAGCACAG
>JAGWTE010000083.1 GCA_028869095.1 Burkholderiales bacterium | reverse complement strand
GGGTAGCCGGACATGGTCAGCAGTTCGAGCGCGTTGTCGAACGTGGCCGTGTCGGACTGGCCGTCCAGGCTGATGGGGTACAGCTTCTTGAGGTCATCGCCCAGCACGGGCGACTTCATCACGCCTTCGCGAGCACGCATCCAGTTGAAGTTGCCCTTGACCGTGTTGATTTCGCCGTTGTGGGCGACCATGCGGTAGGGGTGAGCCAGCGGCCATTCAGGGAAGGTGTTGGTCGAGAAGCGTTGGTGCACCAAGGCCAGGGCCGACACCACGCGTTCGTCACGCAGGTCGATGTAGTACTTGCCGACCTGGTCAGCCAGCAGCAGACCCTTGTAGATGATGGTGCGGCACGACATGCTGGGCACGTAGTACTCGGAACCATGGGTCAGGTTCAGGCTTTGGATCTTGGTGGACGCGGTCTTGCGAATGACATAGAGCTTGCGCTCCAGGGCATCGGGCACCAGGATATCGGGGCCGCGGCCGACGAAGACTTGGCGGATGACGGGTTCTTTTTCGCGCACGGTGGGCGACATGGGCATGTCGCGGTCCACCGGCACATCACGCCAGCCCAGCAGCACCTGGCCTTCGGCCTTGATGGCGCGCTCGAGCTCTTGCTCGCAGGCCTGACGGGAAGCGTTTTCCTTGGGCAGGAAGATCATGCCCACGCCGTACTCGCCAGGAGGGGGCAGGTCCACGCCCTGCTTGGCCATCTCGGCACGGTAGAAATCGTCCGGGATCTGGATCAGCAGACCGGCACCGTCACCCATCAGCGGGTCGGCACCCACGGCGCCACGGTGGTCGATGTTTTCCAGGATCTTCAGACCCTGGGCCACGATGCTGTGCGCTTTCTGGCCCTTGATGTGAGCGACAAAACCCACGCCGCAAGCGTCATGCTCGGCGTTGGCGTACATGCCCAGCTCGGCTGCGGCACGGATTTCCTGCGCGGTGGCCACGGAGGTGGCGGCTGCGTCGGACACGGGGGTGATAGGGAACGTCGTTCCCGAAGTCGCCTGGGTCATGGGGGCGCTCCAGATGTAAGTGTGGAAAAACAACACGGGGACCGGCGAGGATACTCCCGAATCCCAGGGTTTTCAAGCATTAATAAATGGGGTCAGACCACATTTATTAAAAGCCAAATTCCCTCACAAAATTAAATAGGGACACATCATTGATTCAGGGCACGCGGCGGACGCCCTCGCTTGCCCGGGCTCAAACGCCGGTCGGTCAGCAGTTGCAGACGCGCAATGTCGTCAGCCTGCCCCAGCGCCCAGCCCTTGGAGACGGCTTCGCCAAGCTGCTGCGCTCGCCCTGCCGACAAGCCCTCTTCCAGACGGCGCTTCCAGGCCGCATCGCGCTCAAAGGGGGTGTTACCCAGCGTCCAGAACTGGGCGTGTTCGGCCAGCAAAGGGTCTGTGCCGCGCCCAAGATGGTGCGCCGCACTTGACCACATCCCATCTGGATGGCGGCTTTCGATCAAGACCATGCAGTCGAGCAAGTCCTGTGCCGATGCGATGACACAGGCTTTGTAGCGCCCGGACCAAAGCGAGCCACGCCGCCGATGGCGCCGGTTGTAGTGCGCCACGTACTGGCGTCCGACCGACTGCACCATCAGGCTGAGACCCTCGGCGCTGCTGGGGGTCGCCAGGATCCACCAGTCATGGTCACCCAAGGCATAGGCGTGCACCGCCACACGATGGTCGCGCGCGGCCATGCGCAAGGTGTCCAGCAAACGCTGGCGATCCAGGTCATCTTGAACCAGCAGCTGCCCATCGTGCACCTGCTGCATCAACAGGTGGGGCACGCCGGCCAATCCGCCACGGGCCTGTCGGGCCATGAACCAATCCTTTGGTGTGTTTCTCGGTCAGCAGAGACGCCATTATGGGGACCCCGCCAAGCATCCCCGCCACATTCCACCAGACGAGACAGGCCCGCAAACCCCGCCCAATTGATTGGCGGGCTTTCGCCCCGCATCACCAAGGCTTGTTTTGCGGATGTCGGATTTTTTCTGACAAGGCCCTCAGCGCGGGACCGACGCGGATTACAGCTTGCAACCTATTCAGAAAAAAAGAGGGGATCTTCACAATCCATTTCACGCTGATACGAATTCAGCAGATGAAACAAGCCAAGCAAAACGCCCTTTTCAACGTCTTAGGAGATTGATATGAACGCCGACCAAATCCTGATGGAAATCCGCGAAACCAATCTGTCTTACCTGATGCTGGCTCAAAGCCTGATCCGCACCGACCGCGAACAAGCCCTGTTCCGCCTGGGCATCTCGGAAGAAACCGCTTCCACCATCGCCCTGCTGTCGCCCGCTCAAATCATGAAGATCGCATCGAGCAACACCTTGCTGTGCCGCATGCGCATCGACGACGACATGGTCTGGAACCTGCTGACCAACCATGGCAAGTCCAGCAATGACAGCGTGACCCGCCTGCACGCCAACATCCTGATGGCCGGCCGTCATCAAGAAGCTGCCTGATCCGACAGCCTCAGACGCCCCTTCAAAAGCCTTTCAGGAGCACACCATGCGAGCCAAGAGCCTGTTGTCCGAAGCCAAGCAAATCGAAACCGCCGTCACCCTGATCAACCTGGGTGCCCGCTTGCAAGTGCTGGAATCGGAAACAGACCTGTCGTATGAACGCTTGCTGCGCCTGTACAAGGAAGTGGCCGGGAAGTCGCCTTCAAAAGGCCAGTTGCCGTTTTCGACGGACTGGTTCATGACCTGGCAGCCCAATATCCACGCCTCCTTGTTCCTGAACATCCATGAGTACCTGAACAAGGCCGCCGAGATCGATGAGATCCAAACGGTGATCAAGGCCTATCAGTTGTACCTGGAGCAAACCCAGACCCAAGGGCTGGAGCCCCTGTTGTCGGTGACCCGCGCCTGGCGTTTGGTCAAGTTCATCGACAACGGCATGCTGACCCTGACCAAATGCTCGAAGTGCGGTGGCCACTATGTGACCCATCCGCATGAAATTTCTCGTCACTTTGTGTGCGGCCTGTGCAACCCACCGGCTCGTGCAGGCAAAGGCAAAACCGCCGGCGCCCTGCACATGCATTGATCGCGCGGCGATGACTCCTTGGCGATTTGTGCCTTAGTTCACTCTCTGACGTGCCTGTTGCCACAACAGCACTCAAGTTTCCCAACCGTCTGCCGAATAAACAGACGGACGGTTTGGAAGTGAAGCGTCCTTGCTTGTCTCCTCCTAGCACAGCATTGTGTGCTTTCTCGCGGGCCCTACAGGGCCCGCTTTTTTACCCGCCACAGCCGTTTCACCTGAAGAAAAGAAGGCCGCTCGTGGCGTTGTTCACGGCATCTCTTTGTCAGGAAATGCCGATGATGTCAGCATGAATCGACCATTGCGTTAAGACACCATGTTCGTCCTGATTGGCTACGTTGTATGTTTAGGCTGCATCTTTGGCGCCTACATCATTCACGGCGGAAACATGGCCGTGATCATCCATGCCGTGCCCACAGAAATGATGGCCATTGGCGGAGGTGCGATCGGCGCTTTCCTGGTGAACAACCAGCCCAAAACCGTCAAAGCCGTGCTGGCCAACTTTGGTCCGCTGTTCAAGGGATCCAAGTACACCAAGGATCGGTACATGGAGCTCATGGCGATGCTCTATGAAATCCTGCAAAAGGTGCGCAAGGAAGGGCTGATGTCCATTGAAAAGGATGTCGAAGACCCTCACAACTCCGCCCTGTTCAAGAAGTATCCCAACGTCGGGCATGACCACCACGTGATCGAGTTCATCACCGACTACCTGCGGATGATGGTGTCGGGCAACCTCAACTCTCACGAAATTGAAGCCCTGATGGACAACGAGATCGACACCCACCACCACGAAGGTCATTCGCCTGTGGCGGCCGTGGCCCGTCTGGCCGGCGCCCTGCCCGCCTTCGGGATTGTGGCGGCGGTGCTGGGGGTGGTGAACACCATGGGCTCGGTAGGCCAACCCCCGGCCGTGCTGGGCGGGATGATTGGGTCGGCGCTGGTGGGGACCTTTCTGGGGATTTTGCTGGCTTACGGCGTGGTGGAACCTCTGGGTGGCCTGATGGAGCAAAAGCTGGACGAGGCGACCAAAGAGTTCCAGTGCGTGAAAACCGTGCTCTTGGCCAGCATGCAGGGCTACGCCCCTCAGGTCGCCATCGAATTTGGCCGCAAGGTGCTGTACTCGACCGAGCGTCCGACCTTCAACGAACTCGAATCCCACGTCAAGAAGAAGTAAGCCATGGCCGGAGATTCGAAGAAGGTCCAACCGATCATCATCAAGCGCATCAAGAAGGGTGGCCACGCCGCTCACGGTGGCGCCTGGAAGATCGCTTATGCCGACTTCGTGACCGCGATGATGGCGTTCTTCCTGTTGATGTGGCTGCTGGGGTCGACCACCGAAGGCGATCGCAAAGGCATCGCCGACTACTTCAACAGCCCCTTGAAGGTGGCCATGTTTGGGGGCTCTGGCGCCGGTGATGCCACCTCACTCATCAAAGGTGGGGGAAACAACCTGAGCGAAAGCGCGGGCCAGGTCAAAAAGGGTGCGTCCGAGCAAGCCGAAGTCAAAGCACGGCGCAAAGCCATTCAGGCCGCCCAGGCCGCAGCAGAAGCAGCACGGCTGAAAGTCGTCAAAGAAAAGGTGGAAGAGGTCATCGCCAATGACTCCCGCCTGGCCCAATACAAAACCCAGATCCACTTGGACTTGACGGCCGAGGGGCTGCGTATTCAAATCGTCGATGATCAGAACCGCCCCATGTTTGCCAGCGGCGATGCCGAGGTGCAAGGCTATATGCGGGATCTGCTGCGGGCCATTGGTGCCGTGCTGGAGGTGGTCCCCAACCGCTTGACCATTGAAGGTCACACCGACGCCAAACCGTTCAGCGCAGGCGAGCGCGGGTACAGCAACTGGGAGCTGTCCGCCGACCGAGCCAATGCGTCCCGGCGAGAGTTGATCGCCGGAGGCCTGTCTGGCGAGAAGGTTTTGCGCGTGCAAGGCCTGGCGGCCAGCATGCTCTATGAAAAGGACGATCCAATGAGTCCTCTGAACCGTCGCATCAGCATCATCGTGATGAACCGTGCAGCGGAAGACCGCGTCTTTGAAGCCGCGCAACTCGAAGGCGAATCGCCCCCTCCCACAGAAGACGAGTCACCCACCACAAAGGGCTCAAGCCCACCTGCGGTTGGTCGATAAGGTCCCTAGCGACATTCATTATCAATGCCCCGTAACCACACCGCGGATTGAATCAAGGACAAGCCATGAGCAACCCAGCCGACCTGAAATTTCTGATCGTGGATGACTTTTCCACCATGCGCCGCATTGTTCGCGGTTTGCTGAAAGAAATTGGCTACAACAATGCGGAAGAAGCCGAAGACGGTGCCGTCGGCCTGAACATGCTGAAAAACGCCAAGTTCGACTTCGTGGTCAGCGACATCAACATGCCCAATATGAATGGCTTTGAATTGCTCAAGGCCATCAAGGCGGACGACAGCCTCAAGCACTTGCCCGTGCTGATGGTGACCGCCGAAGCCCGCAAGGAAGACATTGTCCTGGCCGCCCAGTCGGGTGCCGCTGGCTACATCGTCAAGCCCTTCACCAAAGCCACTTTGGAAGAGAAGGTGCAAAAGATCATGCAGAAGCTGGCCACCACCGCCTGACGGAGAGGACCATGAAAATGGATGAATTGCCACCCATGACCATGCCGGCGGCCTCGCCCGAGATCTTCCATCAACTCGGCTTGCTGACCCGCCAGTTGCACGACACGATGAACATGCTGGGCGTGCTGCCCAAGCTCAAGGACACGGTCGACAACATCCCCGACGCCCGTACGCGCCTGAGTTACATCGCCACCAAGACGGCTGAAGCGGCCGACAAGGTGCTGAACCTGGTCGACCAGGCCAAGGCGGACCAAGATCACATTGCGGCGGAAACCCGCCGGCTGGCCGAACTCATTGTGCGCGATCCCGTCAAGGCGGTGGCCACGGGCGCCGTGATGAATTTCGTGCAGGACGTGGAAAAGACCACCCAGCGTGTCGACAGCCATCTGACCGACATCATGATGGCGCAGGACTTCCATGATCTGACCGGCCAGGTTGTGGCCAAGGTGGTCAAGCTGGCCAATGACCTGGAAGCCCAGTTGGTGAAGGTGCTGGTGCAGGCCGCCCCACCCGAGCAGCATCAAAAGGCCGAAGCGGTCTTGACCACTCACTCGCAACCCAGTGAAGAAATCAAGCTGGAAGGCCCGGTGGTGTCCTCCGAAGGTCGCACCGACGTGGTGAGCAACCAAGGCGAGGTCGACGACCTGCTGGCCAGCCTCGGCTTCTGATCGACACCCGCCCTTCGCGACCGCGCAAGGGCCAAGCGCCCCTCACATGGCCAGTTGTCAAGCGCAACTGGCCATTGTTTCTTTGACCAGCGCCACTTGCCTGCGCGAGACGGCCAACCACTCTTGAGTCGGCCTCACTTGCAGGGCCCAGACCTCCTGCCCGGGCTCCAGGTCTTCTCGACGCTCCAGCTTGCTCATGGCCTCTCGGGCCACCAAGGCATTGCGGTGGACCCGGATGAAGCGTGCGCCCAGACGCTGTTCCAGATCCGACAAAGACTCGTCCATCACCCAGGTTTGACCGGTTGTTCGCACCGTCACGTACTTTTGCTCGGCCTTGAAGTACAGCACCTCTCGCAAAGGCACGCGGACCAGGGCGCCGCGATCATGCACCAGCAGCGCATCGGGTGATGGCGCCGCATCCGCCTGATCTGCCGCCCGCCGTTGCGCCACGCGCGTCAAGCAGGCCTCCAGCCGCTCCAGCCGAATCGGCTTGGTCAGGTAGTCCAGCGCCGCCAGGTCAAAAGCCTGAACCGCGTGTTCAGGATGGGCCGTCACAAACACCAACTGTGGAGGGCGAGCCAAACTGCTCAGCTGCCCGGCCATCTGCAAACCACTGGGCCCCGGCATCGCAATGTCCAGAAAGAGCACGTCGGGCCCCTGCCCCTGCTCGTCCCAGGCTTTGAGCGCCTGATATGCGGATACGGCATCGCCAAACTCGCCCATCACCTCCACAGGCTGACTGGCTTGCGTCAACAGGGCCCGCATGCGCATCCGAGCCAAAGGCTCGTCGTCCACCACGATGGCGCGCAACACCCGTGTCATGCCCATTCCAATCCCGCCATGGGCACGGCCACGCGCGCCACAAACATGGGCGCCGCCCCTTGAGCCGCCCCTTGAGGCTGCAGAGCCGCCATGAAATCGGCTTCCACGTCATACATCAGATGCAAACGCTGGCGCACGTTTCGCAAGGCCATGCCCTGCCCCCCCGTCAGGGCGCTGCTGGTGCCCGCTTGAGCGGCCACGGAATTGCTGATCGTCAGCACAGCCTTGCCTGCCTGCGGCTGCACTTCGATGTGCACCCAACCGCCTTGCGGACACGGCTCCACGCCATGACGCACGGCATTTTCAACCAAGGGCTGCAACACCAGAGGGGGCAACACCGTCGCAGCCAATGACTCATCGACCTGCCAACTCACCTTCAAGCGTTCGCCAAAGCGCAGGGACTCGATGTCCAGATAGCGCTTGGCCAAAGCCACCTCCTGCCCCAGCGTCGATTGGGCATGGGGCGACGCGAGCGCCTCGCGAAACAACTCGGCCAAGTCCTCCAACACCGCCTCTGCCCGCCGTGGGTCGATCTGAACCAAGGCAATCGCGGTGTTGAGGGTGTTGAACAAAAAATGCGGCCGGATCCGCGCCTGCAGTTCTGCCAGACGGGCCTGCGCATTGGTCGGCACCACATCGCTGGCGCGCGCACGCAACCACACCGTCACCGCCACAGCCAGAGCCCCGCCGGTCAGCACGGCCGGCATCCAGGCCCACCAAGACCGGGTGGTCTCCCCCAGCGTCCATTCAATCCACCACGAGGGCCACAAGGCCAGCCCCGCGACCGCACAGCCCGTCGCAAACGCCACGGCAATCTGCATCCAGCCCGGCCAGCGCCCCAGACGCGCCGCCCCCAGGCAAACGATCAACAGCCACAGCAGCGTCGCCGGCACGGACACCACCGAGGCCTCGGCCCAACGCGTCAGGGCCATGCCCAGCGAGGTACTGCCAAACAGCGCCCCCAAAGCCAGGGGCAACTGCACGCAAACGATCACGCGCCAGAGGATGCCCATGCGGCAAACCGCAAAAGGATTGGCCTCGTCGCCCCGTTCCGTCGCCACAGCGGGCCCAGTCTCATTAAAATCCATGGTTTGCACATTTTGCGCGATGTCCATGTTGTCAGCGCGCCCAGCCGGATCCACAGCCATGAGCACCAACCAACTCGACAAAAAGTCCCAGGCCTGGTCGGCCCTGTTTTCAGAGCCGATGAGCGAGCTGGTCAAGCGCTACACCGCCAGCGTCTTTTTCGACAAACGCCTGTGGAAGGCCGACATCCAGGGCTCGCTGGCCCACGCCGAGATGCTCAACGCCCAAGGCCTGATTTCTGCCGATGACTGGGCTGCCATCCAAAAAGGCATGGCGCAAATCACCGCCGAGATCGAATCCGGCACCTTCGAGTGGAAGCTCGACCTGGAAGACGTGCACCTGAACATCGAGGCCCGCCTGACCCAATTGGTGGGCGACGCCGGCAAGCGACTGCACACCGGCCGCTCGCGCAATGACCAAGTGGCCACCGATGTACGCCTGTGGCTGCGCAGCGAGGTTGACGAAATCGGTGTCCTGCTGATCGAATTGCAAAAAGCCCTGGTGGATGTGGCCGAGCAAAACGCCGACACCATCCTGCCCGGCTTCACCCACCTGCAAGTGGCGCAGCCCGTGGCCTTTGGCCACCACCTGCTGGCCTACGTCGAGATGTTCGCCCGCGATGCCGAACGCATGATCGACCTGCGCAAACGCGTCAACCGCCTGCCCCTGGGCTCGGCCGCCCTGGCTGGCACCAGCTACCCGCTGGACCGCGAACGTGTCGCCAAGACCTTGGGCTTTGAAGCCGTGTGCCAAAACAGCCTGGACGGCGTGAGCGACCGCGACTTCGCCATCGAATTCACCGCCGCTGCGTCACTGCTGATGGTGCACGTCTCGCGCCTGTCTGAAGAGCTGATTTTGTGGATGAGCCAATCGTTCGGCTTCATCGACCTGGCTGATCGCTTCTGCACGGGCTCATCGATCATGCCCCAGAAGAAAAACCCCGACGTGCCCGAACTGGCGCGCGGCAAGACCGGCCGCGTGGTCGGCCACCTGATGGGCCTGATCACCTTGATGAAGGGCCAGCCCCTGGCCTACAACAAGGACAACCAGGAAGACAAAGAACCCTTGTTCGACACGGTCGACACGCTCAAGGACACGCTGCGCATCTTCGCGGAAATGGCCGCGGGCATCACCGTCAAGCCCGAAGCCATGGAGCGCGCCGCCAAGAAGGGCTACGCCACGGCCACCGACCTGGCCGACTACCTGGTCAAGAAGGGCCTGCCCTTCCGCGATGCGCACGAAGTCGTGGCCCATGCCGTGAAAGATGCCATCGCCGCTGGTGTGGACCTGTCGGAGTTGTCGCTGGACAAGCTCAAGAGCTACAACGCCGCAATTGAACAAGATGTCTACGACGTATTGAGCCTGCGTGGCTCGCTCAACGCCCGCAACACCTTGGGTGGCACAGCCCCCGCACAAGTGCGTGCGCAGGTGGCGCGTCACCGCGCTCGTCTGGCCTGAGCAGGCTGACGCGTCGTCACTGCCCCTCTCACACGAATGATGGGGCCGCTTGCTTTGAGCAGCGGCCCTTTTTCATGCCCGGCCCCGCAGTGCGTTCAGCGGATCAAACAGGCGATCAAGCCTGCTTGTGCAAAATCCGACGCGCAGACAGGAAATTGACCGCCAAACCCGTCAGGCTGCCAATCGCCACGCCCCAAGCCGGCTCTGCTCGCACCGCATCAAAGGCTTGCAGACTCAGCACATAGGCGCCGTAGTTCAGCGCCCCGCCCACCACCATGGACGACAGGTAAGCCAGGTATTCCGCCCAGATGCTATCGGGCTTGACACCTTGGAAAGTGAAGCTGCGGTTGAACCACCACGTGAAGGTGGCGGCACACCAGAACGACACCGCACGCGCACCGTAATAGCCCATGGCGCCCTTGAAGGCGTACAAGACACCGATGTCGACCAACAAAGCCAAGCCGCCCGAGACACAAAACAGTGCCAGCGACCGAAACGTCGACGCCATGGGAGTTCCAACCTTCTCAAGAAAAGGCCAATTTTACCCAGCCCCTACCCTGCCCTCGTGACTCAAACCGATTCTTGAGCCACCTCAAGCCTAATGGTGGCCACAGCGTTTAGGCTGCTAGCCGCCTGTTTGTCTTTGCCGTTTTGAGGTCTGCCATGCCATTAGTCTGGTCCGAAGAGATGTCCCTCGCCATGCCCGCCATGGATCGCCCCCATGAAGACATCGTCGATCAACTGGCCCTGGTTGAAAGTGCCACCGACGAGAATTTGCTGGACGCGTGGAATGCCCTGATCGAGCACACCGCCGACCACTTTGGCCAGGAAGACAAATGGATGCAAGCCACCGGCTTTGCACCCGACAACTGCCACAGCTCGCAACATGCCATCGTGCTCAAGATCATGCGCGAAGGCGCTGAGAAGTGCGCCAAGGGTGACTTGGCCATCGTGCGTCAGATGGCTTATGAACTGACCGTGTGGCTGCCCCATCACGTGGCCGCCATGGACTCAGGCCTGGCCCTGCACCTCAAGAGCCTGGGTTATGACCCGGAGACCGGCCAGTTGGCCCACCCCGAAGCCCTGCCCGCCACTGCCCTGACCAGTTGCCGGTCCGAGCCCTGCGAGGACGAAGAACTCACTTGAACTGAGCCAGGCGCTCGCGGACCGAGCGCTCAATGCCGGCGGCATCCAGGCCACACATGGACAGCAGTTTGGCGGGGTCACCATGCTCCACGAACTCGTCGGGCAAGCCCAGCATCACCAAAGGATGGCTGATGCCAGCGGCGGACAAGGCCTCGGCCACGGCGGCACCCGCACCACCGGGAATGCAACCCTCTTCCACCGTCACCAGCAGGTCGTGGGTGCGCGCCAATTCGAGCACCAAAGCCGTGTCCAGCGGCTTGACAAAGCGCATGTTGGCCACGGTGGCATCGAGCTGATCGCCTGCAGCCAAGGCGGGATACAGCATCGTGCCAAAAGCCAGGATGGCCACCTTGGGGCCTTGCGCCTGTTGGCTGTGACGGCGGATCTCGCCCTGCCCCCAAGCCATCGGGGTCAACTCCGGCTGCACCGGCACACCGACACCCGTGCCACGCGGGTAACGCACGGCCACGGGGTGGTTTTGATGATGCGCCGCCGTCAAGGCCTGACGCAATTCGTTCTCATCCGCCGGTGTGAGCATGCTCATATTGGGGATGCAACGCACAAAGGCGATGTCATAGGCGCCCGCGTGCGTGGCACCATCGGCCCCCACGAGCCCGGCCCGGTCCAAAGCAAAAACCATGGGCAGGTTCTGCAGGGCCACGTCGTGAATCAGCTGGTCATAGCCACGCTGCAAGAAGGTCGAATAAATCGCCACAACCGGCTTGAGCCCTTCGCAAGCCAGACCGGCGGCGAA
>JAGWTE010000082.1 GCA_028869095.1 Burkholderiales bacterium | reverse complement strand
ACCGAGCCTTCGGTGGTGGCCACATTGCGGCCCACCTCGAACACGCTCTCGTCCGTCAGCGACATGTGACCTTGCTTGAGGTCATTGAGCAGCAATTGCATACCCTGAGTCAGGCTCTCGCCACGGGTGTCGACCGCCTTTTTCTGCACTTCAGGGTTCAGGGCCAGGAAGTTGGCGGGAGACGCCGCATCCACCCATTGCTGCACGGCAAAGCGCACGCGCTCACGGGCCTTGTCCTCACCCTTGAGCGAATCGGCCATGCGCTGCAAAGTGCGCGCATTGAGCAGGTACATCGACGCCAGGAAAGCGCTGCCTGGGTTGCTGGCCCATTCAGGTGCGGCAAAACGGCGGTCTTTGGGAGCCAGCTTTTCAGGCTTTTCCAAGGCGCTGTTCCACAGCTCGGTGGCTTGCTGCAAATACTCTTCTTGGATGACCTTCAGCATGCTGGGGTCCATGGACAGCGCAGCCATGGACTTGAGTGTCGCGCCCAGGCTTTGACCCATGGCTTCCACGGCTTGCTTGACCGGATGGTTCAGGACTTGTTGCCCCACCACGCCGCCGAGTTGCTGCTGTGCCGACGACAGCCACTCTTGAACAGCCGCAGGCACGGCCGCTGGCATTTGAAAACCTGGCATCTGGAAGGCGCCGAACGGAGAGGCATTGGCCGCTTCTTTGGCGGCAGCCTGGGCTGCGGTCTCTTGCGTGGCAGAGGTTTGATCGCTCAGGGGTTTGGATGCACTCTTTTTGGGCGCGCTGCCGGCTGTTGTTTTTTTGGTGACCGCTGTCTTGCGCGCGGTTTTTTTGGCGACTGAGGAGGAGGACGAAACTTCGTCTGCCGAAGTCAAAGAAAGTTGCGAATCAACATTGCGCTTAGCCGCTGCGCCCTTGGCGCGCGACTGTTGAGAACCAGCCATAAGTCTCCTCAGTGAACATCTGAAATTTGTCGGTCACGCCATGATGACGCAGTCATGTGACATATTCTGACGGGACATCTTTCTTTCTCTTTGACCCAAGATCACATAATTGCAACCAATTCAACATGCGGCCAACGGTCACATGCAGGGTGATCTCAGTAAAGACAAAGCAATGGTCGGGCCAGGCTCACAGACGTCGAAACAACTCGACACAAATCTCCAAAACCAGAACCGTTGATCGTGTGGCGGGTTTCCAAGCTTGTCTGCGGTACTTGCCCTAATCAGCTCAAAGCAGCTCAAACGAAAGACCGACTCATGTGGATTGTGGCCATTGCCTGGATGTACGTGGCCGTGATGATGGCCATGGCAGAAGCCACCGCCACCAATGGAACCGTCCTGGGCGCCATCATCACCTTCCTGTTTTATGGGGTGTGCCCAGTGGCCCTGGTGATGTATTTGTTGAGCACCCCGGCTCGGCGCAAGGCGCGGCAGGCCGCCGAGGCGCAGGCCCATGCTCAAGCTGAAACGACAGCCCAGCCGACTGAATCAACGCAGCCAGATGCAGGCGGCTTGCCGGCCGGTGACGCGGTCGCGTCGGAACGAAAAGAAGCGTGAGGCGTCACCCACGGTGCACCACTGGCCGCCGTGGATTTGAGCCAGCCCCAGCCCCAGCCCTAGCCCTAGCCCCAAGTGCGCCAAGCGTGCGCGCGCCAAAGCCGGCAAATCAGCCAGCCAGCGCGGCTGACCATCGGCGCCCGTTCTGGCCTGTGGCGTGAAACAGGCCGCCGCGCCGGGACCAAACCCCTCCAGGACATCGGCGCCGACCTCGAACGCCGTCGGCCCAATGCACGGCCCCAGCCAGGCAGACAAATCAGCAGGGTCGCACGATGCGGCTTCGCACAAGGTGTGCACGCCGGATTCCAAGATACCCCGACCGCCCATGTCCCCAGCGCCAGCCAGGCCTCGCCACCCGGCATGCAAAGCAGCCACACCTCGACCATCGGGCGCGGCCAGCAAGACCGGCAGGCAATCGGCCACCATGACTGTGCAGATCACGCCGGCTTGGGTGGCGTAGCTGCCATCGGCATCCACCAACGCGCCGCTGCGCGCCAACTCGGGCGTGGCGTGGACGACCGTGTTGCCATGGACCTGGTTGAGCCACAAGGCCGGCTGCCCGACGGCTGCCTCCAGTTGCGACCGGTTGGCCGCCACCGCACCGGGCTCGTCCCCCACGTGCGTGCCCAAGTTGAAGCCCGCATAGGGCTGGACACTGTGCGACCAGGTGGACCCGATGGAGCGCGCGGTCATGCAAGCGCCCACGTGCGCGCGCGCCGCCGCACCCAAGTCGGGCCGCAGCCAATCAGCGGGAAAAGCAGCGGCAAGGTGTTCAGGACCAGACAGCACAGGCATGTGACAACAAAAAATAGGCTCAAGCTATGATCGCGGCCCGATGCTACATCGTCTGCCCAGCTCTGCCTTGCTGCCCTCGTCCCGCCATCCGTCGCGTCACGGTAGACGGCTGCGTGCGCCAGTGGGTGCGAAGGCCCGTCAATGGCTGACGGCCCCCGGGTCGCTCACAGCCCGACTGCGCCAGCATGGTGCAGTGCGCGTACAGGTCATGCGCCAGGGGCATCAGATTTTGTGGCCGCAAGAGCAAATTGCCATCGGCACCCGGTGCGGCCATGTCCGCGAAGTGGTGTTGACCATTGACGGTCGCGAAGCGGTGTGGGCGCGCAGTGTGACCAGTGCCCGTGGGCTCAAGGGGCCTTGGCGCGCATTGAAAGGCTTGGGCACCCGCCCCCTGGCGGAATTGCTGTTTGAGCACCGAGGCGTTCAGCGTGACCCGCTTTGGGGCGCCCGGCTGGCTCGCCACAGCCCCGCTCATTCGCATCTGGCTCGACAGTGGCTGGCTTTGACTGGCCACACCGAGCCACAAGCGACGCCCAAGGCCGCACCTCATTGCCCCCCACATGGCGCCTCGTCTGGCGCCCCGTATGCCGCCCCGTACGCCGCCCCCACCTGGGCCAGGCGCTCCGTGTTCTGGCACAAAGGCCAGCCGCTGCAGGTGATGGAGAGCTTTGCGCCCTGGGTTTTGCACTTGTCTGCGATCAAGCGCTGACCGCGTTCAGCCCGCCTGATGCCCTACACTGGCGGGCATGTTGTTCTCCCGTCGCATTGAGCACTGCCAGGTTTGTGGCACCGCGGTGACCTATCAGGTCCCAGAGGATGACAACCGCGAACGCGCGGTCTGTCCTGCCTGCCACCACATCCACTACGTCAATCCGTTGAACGTGGTGGGGACGCTGCCCGTCTGGGGCGACCAGGTTTTGCTGTGCCGACGCAACATTGAACCGCGCAAGGGTTTCTGGACCCTGCCCGCCGGCTTCATGGAATTGGGCGAGACGACCGAAGAAGGCGCCGCCCGCGAAACCGATGAAGAAGCCGGCGCCAAGATCGAGATGCAAGGCCTGTACTGCGTGCTCAACGTGGTCACCGCCGGGCAGGTGCACTTGTTCTACCGCGCCCGTTTGTTGGACACCACGTTTGCACCGGGGCCAGAGACAATTGAGGCGCGTTTGTTCCATCAGCACGAGATCCCTTGGTCCGATTTGGCCTTCCGTACGGTCAAAATGACGCTGGACCGCTATTTTTCGGATCGTGAACGGGGTCAATTCGGCGTCTACTGTGCCGATATCCGCTGAGGATTCCGTCCGTGCATGATTTGGCGAGCGGGACCTTTTTCTCCCGACGCCACACATGAACGCTCCGCAGGAACCCATCGCGCCCCCGCAAAATCCCACGCTGAATGTGCGTGAAGACCTGATCGCGCCCGATCCCCTGCTGGACTGCCTGATCGAGGTCGCACGCCTGCATGGCTTGGCCGCATCCCGCGCCTCGCTGTCCGCTGGCCTGCCTTTGGAGCAAGGCCCCCTGCCTGTGACCTTGGCCGAGCGCGCCGCCCGCCGGGTGGGCCTGGCCGCCAAGCTGCAACGCCTGAGTCTGGACGCCATCGACGCCCTGACACTGCCCGCCATCCTGATCCTGCAAAATAACCAGGCCTGTGTGCTGTTGGCTCGCGAGGGCCAAGGCCCGGATGCCGCCTTGCGGGTGCTGCTGCCTGAAACCGGCCAAGGCTCCATCACGGTCAAAGCGGCTGAGCTGCAAACGCGCTACACCGGCGTCGTGCTGTTTGCCCGCCCGCATTTCAAGTTTGACGAGCGCACGCCGGAGATCAAAGCCACCGCAGCCAGCCACTGGTTCTGGGGCCCGGTGCTGGCACAGCGCCTGGTCTACCGCGATGTGCTGTGGGCCGCGCTGATGGTCAATCTGTTTGCGATGGCCTTCCCCATCTTCTCGATGAACGTGTACGACCGCGTCGTGCCCAACCATGCCACCGAGACGCTGTGGGTGCTGGCCATTGGCGTGACCCTGGTTTTGGGCAGCGACCTGTTCATGCGCCTGATGCGCAGCCATTTTGTGGACGAGGCCAGCGCACGCATTGACGTGCAGATCTCGTCGACGCTGATGGAGCGCGTGCTGGGCATGAAGCTGGAAAACCGCCCGCTGTCAGTCGGCTCGTTCGCATCCAACTTGCGCGGGTTTGAGCAGGTGCGCGACTTCATTGCATCCAGCACGGTCACGGCCTTGATCGACCTGCCCTTTGCGCTGCTGTTCTTGATCGTCATTGCCTGGATCTCGCCCTGGTTGGTGCTGCCCGTGGTGGCGGTGTTTTGCATGATCGTGGTGTCGGCCTATGTGCTGCAACACCGCCTGCATGAGCTGTCGCAAAGCACGTATCAAGCCTCGGCCCAACGCAATGCCACGCTGGTGGAAAGCCTGACCGGCATCGAGACCATCAAGTCCCAAGGCGCGGAAAGCCAGATCCAGTCGCGCTGGGAGCGGGCCAATCAATTCCTGGCGACCTTGAACGTGCGCATGCGCGGCCTGTCGTCCACCGCGATGTACACCACGGCCACGCTGCAGCAGCTGGTGTCGGTGGCCATCATCTTGATCGGTGTCTACCTGATCTCGGACAAAGCCCTGACCATGGGGGGCTTGATTGCATCGAGCATGTTGGCCGGTCGTGCCTTGGCCCCTGCCGGGCAGATCGTCGGCTTGTTGATGCAATACCAAGGCGCCCGCACCGCGCTGGAATCGCTCAACAAGATCATGGACCAGGGCGTGGAGCGCCCCGATGACAAGGCCTTCATCCACCGCCGCGAGTTCAAGGGCGAGATCGAGTTCCGCCATGTGTCCTTTGCCTACCCCGGTCGCCAAGACTCGGCGCTGAACGACATCAGCTTCAAGATCGCCCCGGGCGAGAAGGTCGCGCTGATCGGCAAGGTCGGCTCGGGCAAAACAACGCTGCAAAAGCTGATGCTGGGTCTGTATCAGCCCAAGGAAGGTGCCGTGCTGCTGGACGGCATCGACATGCGTCAATTGGACCCGGCCGATGTGCGCCGCAATGTGGGCTATGTGTCGCAAGACGTGACGCTGTTCTTTGGCTCGCTGCGCGAGAACATCACCTTTGGCAACCCACACGCGCAGGACGACGCCGTCGTGGCCGCGACCGAATCGGCAGGCCTGGCTGAGTTTGTGCACCGCCACCCTCAGGGCTTTGACATGCAGGTGGGCGAGCGCGGCGAGTTGCTGTCTGGCGGACAACGCCAAGGTGTGGGCATTGCCCGCGCGATCTTGCACAACGCCCCCATCTTGTTGCTGGACGAGCCGACCAGCGCCATGGACTTCTCCACCGAGGCGTATGTGACCCAACGCATTGGCGCCTTTGCTCAGGGCAAGACGGTGGTGCTGGTCACGCACCGTACGTCCATGCTGTCGTTTGTGGACCGCGTCATCGTGGTCGACCAGGGCAAGGTGGTGGCCGATGGTCCGCGCGAACGGATCATGCAGGCCCTGGCTGCTGGCCGCATTTCGCGTGCATCGTGATGAAGGCCGAGGTCCAACCATGACGATGTTGATGAATGCAGGCAAGAAGGTGATCGCGGCGCTGGAGCGGGTCCGCGTCAAGATCGCGCCCTTCACAGACAAGTTGCTGGACAAGGTCGCTGGCCCACGGGTCAATCCGATGTCGGCGCGCGGCGCGGGTATGCGCAACTTCGAGTTCGATGCCGATGCGGTGATGTCCACCACCCAGACCTATCGCGCCCAGACCTTGGTGCGCACAGCACTGCTCGTGGTGGTCGTCTTGATCACCTGGGCCGCGTTGGCCCCCGTGGATGAAGTGACCAAGGGTGAGGCCAAGGTGATCCCCTCCAAGCAGTTGCAGGTCATCCAATCATTCGATGGTGGCGTGGTGTCTGAGATTCTGGTCAAAGAAGGCCAGCAGGTCGAAGCGGGCCAGTTGCTGCTCAAGATCGATGAGACCCGGGCGACCTCGGGTGTGCGCGAAAGTGCCGCCCAGGCATTTGCCCTGCAAGCGCGACTGGCACGGCTGAAAGCACTGGCAGAAGGGCAAGCCTTCACGCCCCCCACCCCTCGCCCCAACAACGCGGAAGAGCAACGCGTGGTGGAAGAAGAGCGCCAGTTGTATGACTCCAAGCGCTCGGAGTTGCTGGCCCTGGTTGGCATCAGCGAACAGCAGCTGGCACAGCGCCAACAAGAGTTGACCGAGGCCCAGTCCAAGAAAGACTCCGCCAGCCGCAGCCTGGAGTTGTCGCAGCAAGAGCTGACCAAGACCCGCCCCCTGCTCGCCACCGGGGCAGTGTCCGAAGTGGAAATCCTGCGTCTGGAGCGTGATGTGAGCCGTGCTCGTGGTGACAAGGAGCAGGCCACCGCACAAAGCGCCCGAGCCTCAGCCGCCATCGCCGAAGCACGGCGCAAGATTCAAGAGACCGAGCTGTCCTTCCGCAACGAGATCCGCAAGGATTTGTCTGAGGTCTTGGGCCGACTCAATGCGCTCAATGAAGGCGCCGTGGCCCTGGTCGACAAGGTGGACAAGGCCCAGGTCAAGTCACCGGTTCGTGGTCGCGTGCAAAAGCTGCTGGCCAACACGGTGGGGGGTGTGGTCCAACCCGGCAAGGACATTGTCGAGATCGTGCCTCTGGATGACGCGCTGGTGCTGGAGGCCAAGGTCCAGCCCAAGGACATTGCCTTCATCCACCCGGGTCAAAATGCCACGGTCAAGTTCACGGCGTATGACTTTGCGATCTACGGCGGCCTGGATGCCGTGGTGGAAAACATCAGCCCCGACACCGAAACTGATGAGCGCGGCACCAACACTTTCTATGTGGTGCGCGTGCGCACGCATCAGACCCACTTCAGCGACAAGATGCCCATCATCCCCGGCATGACGGCGGAAGTGGACATCTTGACGGGCAAGAAGACCGTGCTGTCTTACTTGCTCAAGCCGGTGCTCAAGGCACACGCCTACGCTTTGCGCGAACGTTGATCAGGGCTGCTTGGGCTGAAGCTGAGGCGAAGCCGCATCCAGGCTCCACCCAGGATGCTGGAAGTTCTCGCCGTAGTGGCGCAGGGTTTGCATCACGCCCTGGGCGCTGAGGCGCTGGATCTGCACTTTGGGCGAGGTCCGCATCAACTCGGTGTCGCGCATCAGGTCAGCCAGCACCACCGAGTGAAAGGCGCGGTCAGCGTCTTTGCTCAACTTGCAGTTCTGCACGATGCGGGCCGTGTGCTGCTCCAGCGCATCGCCCAGCTTTTGGTAGTCCTGGGTTGTCAGCTTGTCCGCATCCATGTCGGCACGACGGGCCAGCATGGTCTGGCGGATGCCATCCATTCCTGACTTGAGCACCTCGTCGGTTGCCCACTTCTTGCCGGCCTGTACACGTGGCGCCGAGGCCTCGGCATGAGCGTGTTCGTGCTCGTGTCCCTCTGCATACGCTGCCGTAGACAACAAGACACAAGCGGCCAACCCGAATAATTTGACATTCATCAAGCGCGACATCTCAGCACCACTCCTATCTAAAAAGCGTTCAAAACCGTCTGTCTGCATTTTCAAAATATAGGCTTAATGCCGGCTTAAGACGCACAAAGTCCGCTCGCCGTGACAGGCTTTTGACGGAGATCCAACGATCCCTTAATCACCTAAAACCGGCCCCGTGTGTGAACTAGCACTCAAAGAGCCCCATTTCCGGCCGACATACCGATCAACGGGCAAGGAGGGAATCAGGTCCGGCGCTAATGCGCTGATTTTCCTGTTCTTTTCCTGCAATTGATCACGGATTAATGAGGCTCAAGACTCGCTAGAGGCCAGTCTCCTCGTTATCCTCGAACAGCGTCTTTGTTACGGTCTGAAAGGTTTGTCATGTCCAAGTCCGCGCAAGTGCCTGGCGGTACAGTTACCAGCATCCAAGGTCGAGCCACGGTGATCCCGTCTGGCGAGGGTGCTGCCCACGTGTTGAAAGTGGGAGACAGCGTACAAGCCGGTGATGCCGTACTGACCTCTGCGGGTACCAACCTGGTGATCACGGATGAGCGCGGCAACCCCTGGGCTCCGCGGGACTTGATCCTGGCGCTGGCCGAGGCCAATGCCGCCCCGGTGGCCAAGCCTGGCAAGTCGCTGCACGCGAAGATCAAAGCCGCGCTGGCCCATCACGAAGACACACCTGCAGACAAGGACGCTGATCAAACCATTCAGGCCGTGAACCAAGGTGACGCGGACGCCGCACCTGCAGCGGGCGGCGGAGGCGGTGGATCGGGCTCGATGACGCCGGGCCTGCGTGTGGACCGTGTGATCGAAGTACTCACCACGCAAGAGTTTTCCGTCGGCAACACGGAGCGCGGTGTCACCACTCTGGTTGACACCCCAGCGGCGGTGATGGCCTCGGCGGTTGCGGATGCCGTAGCCAAATTGAGTGCCACGGATGACACGTTCACCACCAGCAAGGGCGTGGTGGTGGGCTTGCCTGTCTTGAACAATGACGGCATTGACGCAGCCACTGCACCGCATGTGACTGCCATCAACAGTCAAACCATTTTGCCTGGTGGGCAGGTGGTGGTGGACCATGGCGTGGTGCAAATGTCCAGCACGGGTGCCCTCACCTTCGCGCCCGACGATGGCTACGTTGGCAACCAGAGCTTCAGCTACACGGTGTCCAACAGCACCGGTCAAACGGCAAACGCGGCCGTCACGGTCAGTGTGGTCCCGCCCTCTGCTGTGCCTGTGGCCAACCCAGACCTGCTGATCACGCAGGAAAACAAAGCCGTCATCGTCTTTGTGACAGCCAACGATGATGCGGGCAACCAAGGCCCCATCCAGATCACGCAGATCAACGGCCACCTCGTGACGGCCGGCGACAGCGTGACCGTGAGCCACGGCACCGTCACGCTCAATGCAGATGGCAGCCTGACCGTCACGCCCGATACCCATTACTCGGGTGACATCAGCTTTGCCTACACGGTCGCAGACCAGGCTGGGCAAACAGCCAATGCGACGGTCAATGTTCAGGTGACACCGGTCAACGATGTGCCCGTCATTGGCGATCCAGCTGACCCCACATTCGTGCCATCGACAGGTAGCTACGCTGTCACGACAAATGAAGACAAGCCTGTCTCTGGTCACGTCACGGCGACCGATGCGGATGGCGACACCCTGACCTTTGCCAAAGGCTCGGATCCTGCGCATGGTTCGGTCACCGTCAATGCCGATGGCACTTGGACTTACACGCCTGCCAAGGACTACAACGGTTCTGATTCCTTCACCGTCACGGTTTCCGACGGCCAAAGCACCACCACGTCGACCATCAATGTCGGTGTCACGCCAGTGAACGATCCACCCTCACTGGGTGGCAATGGCACCTACAGCGTCACCACGCCTGAAGACCACCCCATCTCGGGCCAAGTCGTGGCAACGGACATCGATGGTGATGCGCTGACTTATGCCAAGGGTGTCGGGCCTGAACACGGTTCGGTCACCGTCAATGCCGATGGCACTTGGACTTACACGCCGGCCAAGGACTACAACGGCAGCGACTCCTTCACGGTGACCGTCTCCGACGGCCACGACACCGTCACGTCGACCGTCAACGTCGGCGTCACACCGGTCAACGATCCACCCTCGTTGGGTGGCAATGGCACCTACAGCGTCACCACGCCCGAAGACCAGCCCATCTCGGGCCAAGTCATGGCAACAGACGTCGATGGCGATGGCGATGCGCTGACTTACGCCAAGGGTGTCGGGCCTGAACACGGCTCGGTCACGGTCAATGCCGATGGCACCTGGACTTACACACCCGCCAAGGACTACAACGGCAGCGACTCCTTCACCGTGACCGTCTCCGACGGCCACGACACCGTCACGTCGACCGTCAACGTCGGCGTCACACCGGTCAACGATCCCCCCTCGCTGGGCAACAATGGCACCTACAGCGTCACCACGCCTGAAGACCAACCGGTCTCGGGCCAAGTTGTGGCAACCGATGTTGATGGCGATGCGCTGACTTACGCCAAGGGTGTCGGTCCTGAGCATGGCTCGGTCACGGTCAATGCCGATGGCACCTGGACTTACACGCCATCGAAGGACTACAACGGCAATGACAGCTTCACCGTCACGGTTTCTGACGGCAAAGACACCGTCACGTCGACCGTCAACGTCGGCGTCATACCGGTCAACGATCCCCCCTCGCTAGGCAGCAATGGCACCTACAGCGTCACCACGCCTGAAGACCACCCCATCTCTGGCCAAGTTGTGGCAACGGACGTCGATGGCGACACGCTGACTTATGCCAAGGGTGTCGGTCCTGCTCATGGCAGCGTCACGGTCAATGCTGATGGCACTTGGACTTATACGCCTGCCAAGGATTACAACGGCAGCGACTCCTTCACGGTGACCGTCTCGGACGGCCACGACACCGTCACGTCGACCGTCAACGTTGGCGTCACGCCGGTCAACGATCCACCCTCGTTGGGTGGCAATGGCACCTACAACGTCACCACGCCCGAAGACCAGCCCATCTCGGGCCAAGTCGTGGCAACGGACGTCGATGGTGATGCGCTGACTTATGCCAAGGGTGTCGGTCCTGAACACGGTTCGGTCACCGTCAATGCCGATGGCACCTGGACTTACACGCCATCGAAGGACTACAACGGCAGCGACAGCTTCACGGTCACCGTCTCCGATGGCCAAGGCGGCACGACCACCTCGACCATCAATGTCGGCGTCACCCCCGTCAACGATGCGCCCACGATGGGTGCCAACAGCACCTACACCGTCTCCACGCTGGAAGACCAGCCCGTCTCAGGCCAGGTCGTCGCAACCGACGTCGACGGCGACACGCTGACGTATGCCAAGGGCACGGATCCCGCCCATGGCGCCGTCACCGTCAATGCCGACGGCACTTGGACTTACACACCCGCCAAGGATTACAACGGTAGCGACAGCTTCACCGTCACGGTCTCGGACGGCCACGGTGGCACCACCACCTCGACCGTCAACGTCGGCATCAGGCCTGTCAACGATGCACCCACTGCAGCAGCAAGCTACAGCGTCACCACACTTGAAGACCAGCCGGTCTCCGGTCAAGTGGTCGCGACGGACGTCGATGGCGACACGCTGACCTATGCCAAGGGCACCGATCCCGTCCATGGCGCCGTCACCGTCAATGCCGACGGCACATGGACGTACACGCCTACCAAGGATTACAACGGTAGCGACAGCTTCACGGTCACCGTCTCCGACGGCCATGGCGGCACGACCACTTCGACCGTCAACGTC
>JAGWTE010000081.1 GCA_028869095.1 Burkholderiales bacterium | reverse complement strand
TGACGGTGGCCACACCCAGGTTGAGCATCAAGACCACCCCCGCCGAACCCAATGCGATGGCGGCCACCTTCCGCAGCGTGAACGATTCCTGGAGGAACAAGGACGCAATCAGCAAGGTCCACAGCGGCGTGGTGAATTCCAGGGCAAAAACCTGCGCCAGCGGCAACAAGCCAATGCCGACAAACCAGCCGTACTGGCCCGCAAAGTGAAACAGATTGCGGCCCAGATGCAAGCCAAGCCGCTTGGTTTTCAACACTGCAAACCGCCGACGCTGGAGAATGATCAGGCTCACGAGCAAGAGGCCAATCAGGCCCCGGCAGAACAGTATCTGCAAGGTGCTGATCGCCCCGGCCAGCTCACGCCCGGCAATGGCCATCAGACAAAAGGACGCCAACGAGCCGGTCATCCACAGAAACGCTTTCATCCCGCCCCCCGGTCAAGCGGGAGGCTAATGGCCACCATGCATTCAGCCGAGTGCGGACTGGATGGCAGCCAGCAAGGCTGCGTCATCGGGCACCACGTCGGGCGCAAAGCGTGCGAGCACCTGGCCCTGGCGGCCGACCAGGAATTTCTCGAAGTTCCACATCACGTCAGTCTCGTGCTTGGGCAACAGGCCATGCTGGGCCAGCGTGGCCTGCAATTTGTCGCTGCCCGACGGGCTGGCCTTGGGTTGGGCGGCAATCAGCTCTGCATACAGCGGGTGGCGTGGCGCGCTGTTGATGTTGAGCTTGCTGAACATGGGAAAGCGCACGCCATAGTTGCTCTGGCAAAAGTCCTGGATTTCCGCTGCACTGCCGGGCTCTTGTGCGCCAAAGTCGTTGCAAGGAAAGCCCAGCACGCGCAGGCCGCGCTCGGCATAGTCTGCGTGCAGCTTTTCCAAGCCGGCGTATTGCGGCGTCAGGCCGCATTGGGAGGCCACATTGACCAGCAGCAGCACCTGGCCGGCATAGTCGGCCAGGGTGGCGGCTTCGCCATTCAGGCGTTGCAGGGGGATGTCGTAAAGGGATTGGGGCATGGTGTTTCCTTAAAGATTTGCACACATTTGGCCAGATTGCTCAAATCCTTACACAGAGACCGGCCGTTTCTGCTTATCGTCGAAATGCAAATACGTAGCGCCCAATTGAGCGGGCGCGCTGCGACTCCGTCAGCGCAGCACATGATGGGCGGCGTATGCTGGGTTCAAATTCATCGGAGGAATCATGTCCAAATTTTCACTGGCTGCGGCGCTTTGCCTGGCGCTGCTGACCGGAACGCCATCCAGCGCCCAAACCCCGGATGCAGCCCCAAGCACCACCGATGCAGAGGCCGCCACACAAGCGCAAAAACTGCTGCAACGCGCGGTGCGCGCCTACCAGCAAAACGGCGATCAGGCCCTGGCCGCGTTCTCGCGCTCGGGCGAATTCATACGCGGGGCCCACTATGTATACGTGCTCAACCTGAAGGGCCACATGCTGGCCAGCGGCGGCTCCTCTTCTGCCCTGATCGGGCGCGACGTATCGGACATGGTGGACGCGACCGGCAAGCCCTTCTTCAGGGACATGATCAACGGCGCGCAGCAAAGCGGCAGCGGCCAGATCGCGTACCGCTGGCTGAACCGGGTGGACAACAAGGTGGAGAAAAAGATCACCTTCTACCAGCGCGTGGACGACAAGATTTTGGCCGTGGGCTTCTATGCGCCACATGCCTCACCCGCACAAGCCAAGGCCTTGTTGGACGAAGCCGCAGGCGCGATCCAGGCCGACCCCGAGAAGGCCTTTGCCGCCTTCAACAACCTAAGCGGCCGCTTTATCCAGGACGATCTGTATGTGTTTGTGGTGGACCTGGGTGACACGCGGTTTCGCGCCCACGGCGCGGACCCCCGGCTGGTGGGCACCAGCGGCAAAACGCTGCGCAACCCCAATGGCACGCTGGTGATTCAGGAGATGACCAAGCAGCTTAAGACCAAGGAGCAAGGGGAGTTGGTTTACGACTGGAACAACCCGGTCACCCACCGGGTGGAGACCAAGCACACCCTGCTACGCAAGGTGGGCGGCTATCTGGTGGGCGTGGGCTACTACACGCGGTAATTCAGCGCGGCTATTACACGCGGTAGTCGGGGGTTCGCTTTTCCAAAAAAGCTTTGACCCCGGCACGCCCCTCGGTGCTGGCGCGTATGGTGGCAATCTGCTCCACGGTGTGCTGAATCAAGGGCACATCGATGTCTTTGCTGGCCACTGTGTGCAACAGGTTTTTGCAGGCCCGCACGGCATCGGGCCCGGCTTGCAGCAGCGCCTGCACCAGGGTATCGACCCGGCTATCGAGTTGGTCCAGGGCTGTTACCTCGTGCACAAAGCCCATGCGGTGGGCCTCTGCTACATCAAACACTTCGGCGGTCAAAAAGTAGCGGTGCGACTGGCGTGCGCCCATGGCACGTATCACGTAGGGGCTGATGGTGGCAGGGATCAGGCCCAGCTTGACTTCGGACAGGCTGAAGTGGGCGCTGTCGACAGCCACGGCCATGTCGCAGGCCGCGACCAGGCCCACGCCGCCGCCGTAGCAGTCACCCTGCACACGCGCGATGACAGGCACGGGGCAGCTGGCAATGGCCCACAGCATGTCGGCCAAGCCAGTCGCATCGGCATGGTTCTCGTCCCAGGAGTAGTCAGCCATGGCGCGCATCCAATTGAGATCACCCCCGGCGCTGAAGGCTTTGCCATGCGCGCCCATCACAATCACGCGAACATCGGGGTCACTTCCCATGGATTGGAAGGCTTCGGTGATCTCGCGGATGGTGGCATCGTTGAAGGCGTTGCGCAGCTCGGGCCGGTTCAGCCAGATGTGGCCGACCGCACCGTGTGCCGTGTCTTGTTTGCGAATATCCAAAGTACTCATGGCGGCGGCCTTACATGCGGAACACGCCATAGCGTGTGTCGGGGATGGGGGCGTTTAAGCTGGCGCTCAAGCCCAATGCCAGCACGCGACGCGTGTCGGCGGGGCGAATCACACCGTCATCCCACAAACGGGCGCTGGCGTAATAGGGGTGGCCTTGCGCTTCGTATTGATCTCGGATGGGCGCTTTGAAGGCTTCTTCTTCAGCCGCGCTCCATTGACCGCCCTTGGCCTCGATGCCATCGCGTTTGACCGTGGCCAACACGCTGGCCGCTTGTTCGCCGCCCATGACGCTGATGCGTGCGTTGGGCCACATCCACATCATGCGTGGGTTGTAGGCGCGGCCGCACATGCCGTAGTTGCCGGCGCCAAACGAGCCGCCGATCACCACGGTGAACTTGGGCACCTGGGCGCAGGACACGGCGGTCACCATCTTGGCGCCTGCGCGGGCAATGCCTTCGTTTTCGTATTTGCGGCCCACCATGAAGCCGGTGATGTTCTGCAAGAAGACCAGGGGGATCTTGCGCTGGCAGCACAACTCGATGAAGTGGGCGCCTTTGTTGGCGCTTTCCGAGAACAAGATGCCGTTGTTGGCCACGATGCCCACGGGCATGCCTTCGATGTGCGCAAAGCCGGTGACCAGGGTGCTGCCGTAGCGGGCCTTGAACTCGTCAAACTGCGAGTCGTCCACGATGCGGGCAATGACCTCACGCACATCAAAGGGCTTGCGCGTGTCGGTGGGGATGATGCCGTTCAACTCGGATGCCGCGTAGCGTGGCGCACGTGACTCGATCATCTGGATCGGCGGTTCTTTGCGCCAATTCAACTGTGCCACGCAGCGACGGGCCAGGGCCAGCGCATGGGTGTCGTCATTGGCCAGGTGGTCGGCCACGCCTGACAAGCGGGTGTGTGCATCGCCGCCGCCCAGGTCTTCAGCCGTCACCACTTCGCCGGTCGCGGCTTTGACCAGAGGTGGGCCACCCAAGAAGATGGTGCCCTGGTTCTTGACGATGATGGTCTCGTCGCTCATGGCGGGCACGTAGGCGCCACCTGCGGTACACGAGCCCATCACCACGGCGATCTGTGGGATGCCCGCCGCGCTCATATTGGCCTGGTTGTAGAAGATGCGGCCAAAGTGATCGCGATCGGGGAAGACCTCGTCCTGATTGGGCAGGTTCGCGCCACCGGAGTCCACCAAGTAGATGCAAGGCAGGCGGTTCTGCATCGCGATCTCTTGCGCACGCAAGTGCTTCTTGACCGTCAGCGGATAGTAGGTGCCGCCTTTGACGGTGGCGTCGTTGCACACGATCATGCATTCCACGCCCGACACGCGGCCAATGCCCGCGATCACGCCGGCGCAGGGTGCGGCGTTGTCATACAGGTTCAAGGCGGCCAATGGGCCCACTTCCAAGAAAGGCGAGCCGGGGTCGAGCAGCAACTCCACGCGATCACGTGGCAGCAGCTTGCCGCGCGCCAGGTGCTTGGCGCGAGGGCCTTCGCCGCCACCCATGGCGATCTGCGCCAACTGCGCTTCCAGGTCTTGCACCAAAGACAGCATGGCCTGTTCGCTGGCCTTGAAGGCTTCGCTGCGGGGATTGATTTGGGTGTCGATAACCGGCATGGCAATCAGTGGGGTCAAGAGGAATGAGAGGGGGCGGCTTGCTGGGTTTGCAGCAAGGCCTGCCGCACTTCGTCACGAAAGCGTGTCAGTGCTTCCAGCGAGGCATTGGGGGGCGTGATGGCGCTCCACACCAGCGCGGTCAACTGCTCGGCGGTCTGGTCAATGGCGGGGCGCTTCTGGTCGGTGATCGAGTCCCACAGCACATGCTCCATCGACCCATAGATCAGGTCGCGCATCAAGCGCAGCGGCATGTCCTGGCGGACCTCGCCGTCTTCGCGTGCCTGGGCCAGGCAGTCCATCAAAGGGGCGGTGTAGCGGCGCGCGCATTCGGTGATGACGCTGGACAGTTCGGGCCCCACGGTGCGGCCTTCACCCAGCACCAGGGCGCACATCCCGAAGCCATCGGCCAGCAGGGTGATCAGGTGGTGACGGATGACAAAGCTGATCTTGGCGTGAATGCCTTGCAGATGCGGCATCTCGCGCTCCAACTCCGTGCTGATCTCGTCGTACCAGTCCTTGATGACCTGGATACACAGCTCGCGCTTGCCCGCGAAGTAGGTGAAC
The DNA here is from genome assembly GCA_028869095.1 of Burkholderiales bacterium. Classification (GTDB taxonomy): domain Bacteria; phylum Pseudomonadota; class Gammaproteobacteria; order Burkholderiales; family Burkholderiaceae_C; genus Aquabacterium. The sequence continues at coordinate 6,560 of JAGWTE010000081.1, read as the reverse complement.
ACGGTGGCCTCGGACACGCCCGCGCGCTCGGCAATGAGGGCCGTGGTGGCCTGTTGGTAGCCGTGTTCGGAAAACACTTCGCGAGCGGCACGGAGCAGCTCGGTGATGCGAAGTTGAGATTTGGCGCGCCGGGGCGCAACCCGTTGCAAGGCGGACATGCTTGAAAATTGAGTGATGCTCAATTTTGATGCCGAAATGTGGCCTTGTACAGAGGGGTTATGTTGATTTTTATGATGAAAAATGAGTATCGCTCAACTTTTGTGGCGATTCGGGTGAGTGGCGCACAAAAAAAAGGGAGCCAAGCTCCCTGTGAATGAACGAATGCAAGCTTGGTGCTGCATCGATGTAGATTTGGATGTTGTTGGATCGGGTTCGCAAATTTCTGGCTTGATGGGTGAGGTGGTTGCTTAATGGGCCGTGCAACTCATCAAGCTAACATTGACGTTGTCAAACTGGCTGCCTCTTGATGCCGTATCGTAGGGTTGGGTATGTTCCCACGTAACACTGCGCAGGTTGTATTCATTGAATACAAAGGTTTGCATGCCACCAATTGCATCTAAGTAGACGGTTTTCTCACTCTTGGTTCCATCCGCATATTGAAACGTGAACTTAATTGGGTGAGGGGATGTGTTACCGGTGGGCTGGCCTTTAGGCGCAGCATAAATGTCATCCATGTCAATCGACTGGAAGTTGAAGACTTGCCCACTCGCTTGCTGCATGGTCATCTTGAGATGTCCAATTACAGTGGCGCCACCAAGATCCGCGTTACGCGAATCGTTTTTGGGCCAGATATAGAACCTTTCTTGCGTTGTCGAGAAGGTGAATGTCTTGGAGCTCAACGGGCTGTATGGGTCTTGGAACTGATCAGATGCAAGCTCATTGAAATCAATGGTCATGGCCGATGCAGACAGAGAGATGGCCAAAGGGGCGATCAATGCGAATACGTGCTTCTTCATGGTTTCCTCCTGGTTTGAATAAAGCGGGTCAGACTCTAGTGATCTCCCATAAAAAAATCCTCCGAATGCCGGAGGATTTACAACTCATACAAATCTGAACAGGAAGATCCAACAGTCTGGGGTTCACGCGTCCGAAATTGAGAGTTCACGATAGGCCTTTTTGAGGCTGATACAGCAAAAAAAGGTTCCCAGGTTGTTTGCCAGAAGTTTAGCGAACCTGTCCTGTGCTGATGGAAGGCGCATCACAAACTGCGCGAAATCAACTCCTTCATGATCTCGTTGGTGCCGCCATAGATCTTCTGCACCCGCGCGTCGGTGTACATCTTGCAGATGGCGTACTCGTTCATGTAGCCATAGCCGCCATGCAATTGCAGGCATTCGTCGATGACGCTGCACTGCTTCTCGGTCGTCCACCATTTGGCCATCGACACGGTCACGGCATCCAGCTCGTCTTTCAGGAACAAGGCAATGCAGTGGTCGATGAACACACGGCCCAGGCGCGCTTCGGTCAGTGATTCAGCCAGCTTGAATCGGGTGTTCTGGAACTCCAGAATCGATTTGCCAAACGCTTTGCGGTCCTTTACGTATTCGGTGGTCAGAGACACGGCGCGTTCGATGTTGGCCACAGCCGCCAGGGACAGCACCAGACGCTCAAACGGCAACTGCTGCATCAGTTGATAAAAGCCCTGGCCCTCATGGCCGTTCTCGCCGCCCAGCAAGTTGCTGACGGGCACGCGCACATCGTCAAAGAACAGCTCGGACGTGTCCTGGCCCTTTTGCCCCATCTTGTCCAGCACACGACCACGGCGGAAGCCGGGCAAGTCACGCGTGTCCACCACGACCAGCGAGATGCCTTTGGCGCCCAGCGCGGGATCGGTCTTGACCACGACGACGACGAGATCGGCCATGGCGCCATTGCTGATGAAGGTCTTGGCACCGTTGATCACATAGTGATCGCCTTCTTTGATGGCTTTGGCTTTGATGTTTTGCAAGTCAGAGCCGGTACCCGGTTCGGTCATGGCGATGGCGCCAATCAACTCGCCGGATGCCAGTCCGGGCAGCCATTTCTGTTTTTGCGCCTCGGTGCCGTAGCCCAGGATGTAGTGGGCGCAGATCTCGTGCACGTGCTTGCCAAAGCTGGGCACGCCCGCGTAAACGAACTCTTCAAAGATCACGGCCTCGGTGCAGAAGTCCGCACCTTGTCCACCATATTGCTCGGGCACACTGGGGCACAGCAAGCCCATCTCGCCCGCAGCCAGCCAGGCTTCGCGGTCCACGTGCTGTTGCTTGCACCACTTCTCTTCTTGCGGGGCGAACTCGGTGGTCAGGAACTTGCGAACCGCGTCGCGCAGGCCTTCCAGTTCAGGTGTCATCCAGGGGGAGGTACTTCTCATCATGTTTGTCTCCTCGGCTCCTTGTTGGGTTGTGGGCCGAATGTGGGTTGGGAAGGGATCGGATCAGGGTGTCAAAGCAACTCAATGGACATGGCCGTGGCCTCGCCGCCGCCAATGCACAAGCTGGCCACGCCTCGCTTGCCGCCGCGTTGCCGCAAGGCATGGATCAGTGTGACCAGGATGCGAGCGCCGGTGGCACCAATGGGGTGGCCCAGAGCGCACGCGCCACCATTCACATTGACCTTGTCATACGGCAAGTCCAGGGCGCGCATGGCCAGCATCGTGACCATGGCAAAGGCCTCGTTGATTTCAAACAGGTCGACGTCCCCCACCGACCAGCCGGTCTTGGCCAATACCGATTCAATCGCTTTGATCGGGGCAGACGGGAAGCGGCCCGGCGCGGCCGCATGGGTGCTGTGCGCCAGGATGCGGGCAATGGGGCGATAGCCCGCTTGTGCCGCCACACTGGCACGTGTCAGCACCAAAGCCGCAGCGCCATCAGAAATAGAAGCCGAGCTGGCTGCCGTGATCGTGCCTTCTTGCCCCTTGCTGCCAAAGGCCGCTTTGAGCTTGGGGATCTTGTCGGGCTGGCATTGGCCTGGCGTCTCATCCAGGTCTACCGCCGTGACGACGCCTTTGACGGTCACCTCGACCGGCGTGACCTCATGCGCGAAGACGCCGCTGTCGACTGCGGCCTGCGCGCGACGCACCGATTCCAACGCATAGGCATCTTGATCGGCTCGGCTTAGCCTCGCTTCTTGCGCCATGAGCTCGGCGTAGTGGCCCATCAACTCGCCGCCATAGGCGTCTTGCAGGCCATCAAAGAACATGTGGTCCAGCGTGCGGCCGTGGCCCAGGCGTTGGCCTTTGCGCTCGGCCGGCAACAGGTAGGGCGCATTGCTCATGGACTCCATGCCGCCAGCCACCAAGAAGGTCGCGGACTCGGCCTTGAGCAAGTCATGCGCCAGCATCACCGTCTTCATGCCTGATCCGCACATCTTGGTCAGCGTGGTGGCTCCAACGGATTCAGGCAGTCCCGCGCCCAAGGCCGCTTGACGCGCCGGTGCTTGCCCCAAACCCGCCATCAGGCAGCAGCCCATGTAGACCTCGTCGATTTGGTCAAAGGGCACGCCACTGTCGGCCACGGCGGCGCGGATGGCCGCGGCACCCAGCTTGGGAGCAGCCAGGCCAGACAGCGCCCCTTGAAAGCCACCAATCGGTGTGCGCCGTGCGGCCAGGATGACGATCGGGTCTGAGGTCGTTGAAGATGAAGACATGAGCAGCTCCTTACTTGGCGGCCATGCGCAGCGAACCATCGATGCGGATCACCTCGCCATTGAGGTATTCGTTCTCCACGATGCTGCGCACCAGGGCCGCATATTCAGCCGGCTTGCCCAGCCGCGACGGATGCGGCACGGTGGCAGCCAGCGAGGCTTGCACCTCTTGCGGCAAGCTCATCAACATCGGTGTTTCAAAGATGCCGGGCGCAATGGTCATGACGCGAACCTGCTCGCGCGCCAGATCACGCGCCGCAGGCAAGGTCATCGCCACCACGCCACCCTTGGATGCGGCATACGCGGCCTGGCCCATCTGGCCGTCAAACGCAGCCACAGAGGCCGTGTTGATCACCACGCCCTTGGATGCACCTTCTTCAGCCGCGCCCGATGCCACAAAGGCGGGCACAGCCAGCCGCATCATGTTGAAGGTGCCGATCAGGTTGATCGTGATCGTGCGCGTGAAGGCTTCCAGCGAAGCGGGGCCATTCTTGGTCAGGATCTTTTCAGCCGAGGCGATGCCTGCGGCGTTCACGAGCACGTCCAGGCGGCCAAAACGATCCATGACGGTCTGCACGGCTGTTTGCCCGCTGGCTTCGTTGCTGACGTCGGTCTTGACGTGCACCCAGCGGCCTTCCCATTCGGGCTGAGCCCAGCCATCGCGCGGGGCACTCAAGTCAGCCAGCACCACACGGGCGCCTGCGTCCAGCGCCATCTTGGCGGTCGCCGCGCCCAAACCCGAAGCGCCGCCCGTGATCAGCCAGACGCGGTTTGCGATGTTCATGTTGTCGTCCTATCGATGTCTCTATCTAGTGGGCGAGGCAGATTTGCCTCTCTCAACCAGGCCAACGCGGCCCGTCCCGCCAGTCTAGGAAGTGGGGGAATCAGGGGCGATGCTCATTTCCGTCAACTTGACTGACCTGATTCGCCATCCACAGCGCACGCGATGAGAGCAGATCGCGCTGTCGGGCCCGAGGGCAGGGCAGAATCCCAGATTCATGAAAGTCGAACGCGGCACCATCTCCATCCACTTTGTGCAAAACGCCCTGCGTTGTGTGCAGGAGCGGCGCATGGACGTCGATGGCTTCCTGCAGCGCGCCGGCATCCCGCCGCATCACCTGCATGAGCCTTTGGCCCGGGTTTCTCCGGATCAGTTCGGGGCCTTGTGGCTGGACATTTCGCATCGCCTGGACGACGAGTTCTTTGGTCTGGACTCGCACCCCATGCGGCCCGGCAGCTATGCCTTGATGTGCCACAGCGCATTGGGCAGTGCCAATCTGGCCCATGCCCTCAAACGCATCCTGCACTTCCTGGGCGTGGTGCTCGATGACCTGCGCGGCGAGTTGGTGGTTCAAGACGGTCAGGCCCACATCCGCGTGCTGGCCCGTCAGTCGGCCAAGCCCATGTTTGCCTACGCCACCTATTTGATGATGGTGTTCAGCCTGTCGTGCTGGTTGGTGGGGCGGCGTATCCCCATCAGTTCGGCTGCATTTGCCAGCTCGGCGCAGGCTCTGGTCGAGCCGGGCGGCATCAACTACGCAGGCGAGTACCGTGTGCTCTTTTGCGAGAACCTGGCCTTTGACCAGGCTTGCACGGTGCTCAGCTTTCCCGCTTCTTATTTGAAGCTGCCTGTGGTGCAAGACAGCCAGACCATCAAGCAGTTCTTTGGGGAGATGCCGGCCAAGCTGCTGGTCAAGTACCGCAACCCCAAGAGCTGGGCAGCCAAAGTGCGGCGCCACCTGCGCAACACCCCTCCCGCCGATTGGCCGGACGCCGATCAAATCTGCGTCAGCTTGAACGTGTCTGAAGCCACCCTGCGCCGCCGTCTCAAGGAAGAGGGGCACACCTATCAAACCCTGAAAGACGACGTGCGCCGTGATCAGGCCATTGCGGCTTTGCAAGATGGCAAACGCAGCCTGGCCGATGTGGCGGCCGACTTGGGGTTTGCTGAACCGAGCGCTTTCTATCGCGCGTTCAAGAAGTGGACGGGCGGGCGCCCTTCTGATTACCGAAGCGTTTGACGCCCCGCATTGGGGCTGTTTGGGTTGATTTTGTTGTGAGGTAGCAACGTTTTGCCGGTAAACGCCCCCTCGTCAGGGCGGGTTGAGCCGGTCTGGTGCGTGTGTCACGCGTTTTGCGCACCAGAATCGCCACCCAGGGTTTCTCCGCATCCGGATGAAACCTCCTGTTCATCCAAGGAGAAACGCATGTTTGCAAAGAACACTCTGGTGGCTGCGGCTGCCCTCGTGGCCGCGATGGCCGCTCAAGCTCAAAACGTCAATGTGTACGGCAACCTGGACGTGGCAGTTGGCGCATTTGAAAGCGATATGACCCACCGCGTGACCAAAGTTGAATCCGGCGTCTTGACCGGCTCTTTCCTGGGCTTCAAGGGCCAGGAAGACCTGGGTGGCGGCCTGAAGGCTTTCTTCAAGCTGGAAAGCGCCATTGGCGTGGACACCGGTGCTGCTTCGACCAACTTCTGGGAACGCACCAGCGAAGTCGGCCTGGCCGGCACCTTCGGTACCGTGACCGCTGGTAACTCGCTGTCGCTGTCGGCCCGTGCCAACAACGCACAAAGCCCCTTCAGCGTGTTCGGTCAACTGGGTCTGTCTGGTGCCACCAACATCGATAAATTCCAGAAGAACACCGTGACCTACACCTCGCAGACCTACTCGGGTTTCTCGGGTGCAGCTCAGTACGGTGCTTCTGAAGTCCACGGCACCGATTCCACCTACGCTCTGCAAGGCAACTACGCTCAAGGCCCTGTGGCCGCTGGCGTGACCTACACCGAAGGTTCGAAGAAGGCCCTGTGGCAATTCGGCGGCAGCTACGACTTCGGTGTTGCCAAGCTGTTTGCTCAATACGCCCAAGCCAACGATTACACAACCAGCGATGACACCAACCACTTCCACGTGGGCGTGTCGGCTCCTGTGACC
>JAGWTE010000080.1 GCA_028869095.1 Burkholderiales bacterium | reverse complement strand
GTCGATGGTTTCGGCCTGGGCAAGTTGCTCAACACGCGCCAGATCAAGAAGATGATCTCCAGCTATGTGGGCGAGAACAAGGAGTTCGAGCGCCAATACCTGGCGGGCGAGTTGGAGTTGGAATTCACCCCTCAGGGCACCTTGGCTGAAAAACTGCGCTCTGGTGGTGCAGGCATTCCCGCCTTCTTCACCAAAACGGGCGTGGGCACCATCGTGGCCGAAGGCAAGGAAACGCGCGAGTTCGATGGCCAGGTTTATGTCATGGAGCGGGCGTTGTGCCCCGAAGTGGCCTTGGTCAAGGCTCACAAAGCAGACAAGTCGGGCAACCTGATCTTCCGCCGCACGGCGCGTAACTTCAACCCGGCTGCGGCGATGGCCGGCAAGATCACCGTGGTGGAAGTGGAAGAGATTGTCGAGACCGGCTCGTTCGATCCCGATTCGATTCACCTGCCAGGCATCTATGTGCATCGCATCGTGCACAACCCGAATCCTGAGAAGCGCATTGAAAAGCGCACCATCACTGAAAAAGCGGTAGGAGCCTGACCATGGCCTGGACACATGAAGAAATGGCGGCGCGTGCCGCTCAGGAACTGCAAGACGGTTTCTACGTGAACCTGGGCATTGGCTTGCCCACCTTGGTGGCCAACCACGTTCGTGAAGACATCGAAGTGTGGCTGCAGTCTGAAAACGGCATGTTGGGCATCGGCCCCTTCCCGACAGAGGATGAGGTCGATGCCGACATCATCAATGCCGGCAAGCAGACCGTGACCTGTATGCCCGGCTCGTCGATCTTTGGCTCGCATGAGAGCTTTGCCATGATCCGTGGCGGCAAGATCAACCTGTCCATCCTGGGCGCCATGCAGGTGTCTGAAAAGGGTGACCTGGCCAACTGGATGATCCCAGGCAAAATGGTCAAGGGCATGGGCGGCGCGATGGACCTCGTGGCCGGCGTGGGCCGTGTGGTGGTGTTGATGGAACACGCCGCCAAGAATGGCGAGCACAAGCTGTTGCAAAAGTGCACGCTGCCGCTGACGGGCGTGGGCGTGGTCGGCCGCATCATCACCGAGCTGTGCGTGATGGATGTGACGCCTGACGGCTTCACGTGCGTGGAGTTGGCGCCGGGCGTGACGGAAGAAGAAATTCGCGTCAAGACCGGGGCGCACGTGCACGTGTCGCACTTGCTGGCCTGATCCTTCTGCGCTTTGGCGACAGGGCCACCTTCGGGTGGCCTTTTTCGTATCTGAGCCTCTGAGACAATCCTTCCATGAACTGGATGACCTTGATCTTGCTGGCGCTCAATCTGGCGCTGTTGTTGTGGATGGCGCTGCGGCCTGCGCGGCAAAACGATGAGGCCGTGCTCAAGCTCGGCGTGGATCTGAGTAATGAGTTGCGCCAGCGCAGTGAGCAGCTGGAGCGCAGTCTGCGTGACGAGTTGACGCGCAGCGCCGGTGGCACGCGGCAAGAGTTGGGATCGACCTTGGGTTTGTTTCAGCAAACACTGGTGACGCAGCAAGGCGATGCCACGCGGACACAGAACGAGCAGTTGGACAGCTTTCGCACGCAACTGGCGGCGATGCAGCAAGGCTTGAGCGACAGCCTGCGCGATACCACGCATCAGCAAGGACAACAGGCGTCGGCCTTGCGCGAGGCCCAATCGGCTGCCTTGGCGCGTTTCAATGAAGCGCAAGAAGCCGCTTTGCGTCGATTGGGTGAGGGGGTCAGCGAGCAGTTGCGTGTGCTGTCTGAAGCCAACGAGCGCCGGCTGACAGAGGTTCGCACCACGGTCGAGACCCGTTTGCAGGCCCTGCAGTCTGACAACGAGAAGAAGCTGGAGCAAATGCGCCAGACCGTGGACGAGAAGCTGCACGCCACGCTGGAAGCTCGTTTGGGTGAGAGCTTCAAACAGGTCGCCGAGCGTTTGGAGTTGGTGCACCGTGGCCTGGGTGAGATGCAACGCCTGGCCAGCGATGTGGGCTCATTGAACCGCGTGCTCAACAACGTCAAGACACGGGGCATTTTTGGTGAGGTCCAATTGGCGGGTTTGCTGGAGCAGGTCTTCACACCCGAGCAATACGCCGTCAACGTGGAGACCGTACCCGGCAGCGGTGCCCGGGTCGAGTTTGCGATCCGCTTGCCCGGCAAGGGCGGGGATGCGGACCACCCTTTGTGGTTGCCCATTGACGCGAAGTTTCCGCGTGAGGACTATGAGCGTTTGCTCGACGCACAAGAGCGGGCAGATGTGGCGGCGGTTGACACTGCGGGCAAGGCCATTGAGCAACGCTTGCGTCAAGAAGCGCGCACGATCAAAGACAAGTACCTGGCCCCACCGCATACGGCTGACTTTGCCATCCTGTTTGTGCCGACCGAAGGTTTGTACGCAGAAGCCTTGCGCCGTCCAGGCCTGGTGGAGGCCATGCAGCGCGAGTACCGCGTGATGCTGGCTGGGCCGACGACCTTGCTGGCCACCTTGAACAGCCTGCAAATGGGCTTCAGGACGCTGGCTTTGGAAAAGCGCTCGTCTGAAGTCTGGCAGGTGCTGGGCGCGGTCAAGACCGAATTTGCCAAGTTTGGCGACGTGTTGGCCAAGACGCGCAAGAAGCTGGATGAAGCCAGCAATGTGATCTCGTCGGTCGAGACACGTACCCGTGTGATGGGGCGAGCCCTGAAGCAAGTGGAGGCCATGCCTGACAGTCAGGCGCAGACTTTGCTGCCGGGTGAAGTGTTGGGCGAAGACGACGAAATGATCTGATTCAAGATCTCAAAGAACCCGCCGATATCTCGATGTCCATGAACCGGGCTGGGGTTGGCCTGCCCGGAAAATGTCATATCGCGTGAAGTCTTGTCTCCGATTTCTGTTGGTGATCCTGGCCTGGTGCATGTTGAACATGAGCCGGGCTTGGGGTGCTGAGGCGCCTGTTTTTGACGTCGCAGCATGGGATGGCCATGGCGAGCAGGTGGCCATTGATGTGCTGCATGTTCGCCAACGTGTGCCGTTGGACCAGCCTGTGCGTCTGCCAGACGAAGGCGCAGCCTGGGAAGCCACACGACCCGGTATCCGCGCGCTGGGGTTTCCGGGCGAAGGCGCCTGGATGCGGGGTGCTTTGCGCAATTCGTCTGCACAAGCCCAGACGCGTTGGCTGGTCGTGGCGGAGCCCTTCACCGACCAAGTGGAGTGCATCATCAGGGATGAGGGCGGCTCAGTGGGTGCGCAAGAGCGGGTCTACCGCATGGGTGACCAGCGTCCTTACAGCAGCCGTCCGATATCGGCCCTCCGATTCATCGTGCCCTTTGAGATCCCTGCTCAAGGCTCATCGCGGTTTCATTGCTATGCCCGCAACAACGGTGCGCTGACGGTGGCTTTTGAGGTGTGGCGGCCCGATCACTATGCCCAGTTGGAAAGCGAGTTGGCGGTTGCCCGTTCGCTTTGCTACGGCGCCTTGTTGTTTGCCATGGCCTGCGGTGTCATGCTGACGATCATTCAGCGTCGCGCTTTACCGATCTTGCTGATCGTTGAGGTCCTGCCAGTGCTGGTGGGCACGGTCATGCGCGAAGGGGATGCCTTTGCCTTGTTGTGGCCAGCTCACCCCGAGCTGAATATCCCGCCTTTTTCTGTGATTCCCATTGGTGTCATGGCGGCGGCCTTGGTGTTTCGCCGCATCATTGCCTTGTCCGAGCGTGAAGACCTCATCATCAAGGCCTTGATCGGGCTGGCTGGGGCGTTGCTTGTCCCCGTGTTGAGTTTCGGCTGGCTGGGCATCCAGGTCGGCGAGATTGTCCAATACATGGCAGTTGGGGTCCCCTTACTGGTGATTGGCATGTGCCTGCGTCATTGGCGCGAAGGTGCGCTGCCACGGATCCTGGCCTTTGGCATGATCGTCCAGTTCATAGGTTTGATCATCAATGCGGCGGGCGTTCTGGGGTACATCGCTTCTGGGTACTTCCTGGCGAGTTTGTATACCAGCGTGATCAAGTCCCTGTCCTTGGCTGCGGCTGTGGCCTATCGCATGAGGCAGGACCGCCAGGAGCGTGATCGCGCCCAGTCCAATCACATGGAAGAGTTGGAGCAGCGTGTGGCCTATGAGGCGCAACTGCGTCATGCGGTTTCGCATCACCCTCGCTATGGCATGCCCAACCAGGCCCTGCTGGAAGAGTCGGTACGCACCTGCCTGCCTGATGCGCCCGCGCCAGGTGTGGCCGTATGGGTTTTGCGTTTGAACCGCTTTGGCTTTCTCGAATCCATCTTGCCTCGCGACACCTTGACCGAGCTGGTCAAGGTCTACGCCAATGAATTGGCGCGCTGGTTCTCTGAGCGGCGAGATTTCGTGCTCTTGGCCATTGATGGCGGGCATCGCATTGCCGCGCTGGATGATGGCACGCTGTGCTTTGTCACCTTTGGCGAGCCGTCTCCAGACTTGCTGGCGGATCTGTCTGCGTTTGTGACCCGTCGCTTTGAACGCCATGGCTTGTTCGTGGCGTGGGACCCGCATGTGGGTGTGGGCGTGATTCCTTGTGGGGATTCGCGCGAGTCCGGTTTGACCGAAGAGGCGAGGGTCGCCCTGCAATGGTGTGGGCCGCATCGGCGCGTGGTGCGTTTTGATGCGGGCCGCATGAAGCGTGAGCAGCTTGCCTATGGGCTGACGCTTGATCTGGAAGGGGCCATCGAGCGGGGCGAGTTGGTCTTGCACTACCAGCCCAAAATTGAACTGCCATCGCGCAAGACGGTCTCTTTGGAGGCTTTGGTGCGCTGGCGCCACCCTGTGCGCGGGATGATTCCGCCCGGTTCCTTCATCGCAGAGGCCGAAGCCACCGGCGCCATCAACCGTCTGACCATGTGGGCCATTCGCGAAGCGGCTCGCTTTTTGCTGACCTTGCCGGATGACACCGTGCGTGTGTCCGTCAACATCACCGCCTTTGATCTGGCGACTCCTCTGTTCGTCAAGAACGTGCTGCAGGTGCTGACACAGGAAAAGTGTCCGCCTTCGCGCTTGATCCTGGAGATCACCGAGTCAGCCGCTTTGAGTGACAAGGACCGTGCCACCGAGATTCTGTCTGAGCTGCGGGCCAAAGGGGTGCAGATTGCCCTGGATGACTTTGGGACCGGCTATTCGTCACTGGCCATCTTGCAGGAGATGCCGCTGGACGAGATGAAGGTCGACCGCAGCTTTGTGACCGATATCGGTGAGTTTGATCGCAAGCAGGCGGTTCTGGAGGCCATGATCGATGTGGGGCACCGCCTGGGCCTGACCGTGACCATCGAGGGGGTCGAGCACGAAGAAAGCGTCGACTGGCTGGCGCGCAACGGCTGCGATGTGGTGCAAGGCTTTGTGTTCAGCCGTCCTCTGGAGGCGTCCGTCGCGCGTGACTGGGTGACCCGCCATGGGCCAGACCAATCACCCGCGCCAGCCCAGACTGTGAGCGCGGCTCCGCTGAGCCTCTAAGGCATCCGAGCTGGGGTGGTCTTGCTGGCGTGTGGGCCAGCCTTGCACATGCTGCTCCACCAGTCCCGTCAAAGCCTTGATCCAGCCTAGATCATCATTTAGGCAAGGGATGTAGTTGAAGGTCTTGCCGCCATGATTCAAAAAGGCCGCGCGGCCTTCCATGGCGATTTCTTCCAGGGTCTCGATGCAGTCAGACACAAAGCCGGGGCACACCACGTCCACAGAGGTCACGCCATCACTGGCCAACTGCTTGAGCGTAGGCTCGGTATAGGGCTCCAGCCACTTGGCTTTGCCAAAGCGGCTCTGGAAGGTGACCACGTATTGGCTGGCCGCCAAACCCAGTCGGTGAGCCAGCAGGCGCGCTGTTTTGTGGCATTCACAGTGATACGGGTCGCCCTTGAGCAGGGTGTGGTGCGGCATGCCATGAAAGCTCATCACCAGCTTTTGGCTGCGCCCGTTTTCAAGCCAATGGCGTTCGATGCGGCGCGCCAGGGCATCGATGTAGCCGGGGTCGTCATGAAAGCGGTTGATCACACGCATTTCGGGCAGGTGGCGCACGGTCAGCCCCCAGCGGTAGACATCGTCCATCACGCTGGCCGTGGTGGCGCCCGAGTACTGTGGATACAGTGGCACGATGAGCACGCGGGTGGCGCCTGCTTGCTTCAGCGCATCAAGCTCTTGGCCGATGCTGGGTTGGCCATAGCGCATGGCATGGCGCACCAAGACGCGGTGCCCCGCCTCGCCTAAAAAGCCTTGCAGCAGTTTGGTTTGCTTTTCAGTCCAGACACGCAGGGGCGATCCGTCCTGAGTCCAGATGCTGGCGTACTTGGCGGCAGATTTGGCAGGGCGTACGCGCAGGATGATCCCATGCAGAATCGCCTTCCAGATCAGTGGAGGGATCTCCACCACACGCGGGTCACTGAGAAACTGACCCAGGTAGCGGCGCAAGGCTGCAGGGGTCGGCTCGTCAGGGGTCCCCAGGTTGACCAGGAGGATGGCGGTTTGGGGGCTTTGTCCGTGTTGGAACGCAGGCTCTGGGCGAAAGCTCATGGAGAAGGGGGACGAGGCTCGGCGGCAAGACGGCACAAGACGTTGGTGACCTCGATGATGTCGATGGGCTTGGTCCAGTAACCGGTGAAGCCCTCATCATGGGCTTTGGCCACGTCTTCAGGCATGGCGTCAGCCGAACACATGTAGGCAGGAACGTCTTTCAGGCCAGGGATCGTGCGCAGTGCGCGCAAGACTTCAAAGCCCGACATGCCCGGTAGATGGGCATCCAGGACCAGAACGTCAGGGGCCTTCTCCCGGGCCAAGGACAGTGCCATCTGGCCGTCTTCTGCAATCTCAAGTTCGAGTTGGGTATAGGGGCGCAATGCTTCTTCAAAAAGCATGGCGTTGATTCGATTGTCTTCCACGTACATCACGCGCAAAGGTCGCGCGGCTGCAGGTGTATCAGACGTTGGATTCATCATGGCCAATGGGTACGACGGGGACAACGGGGACAACAAGCTGGCCGAGGCCGGGGAGCCAGCAGTGGATAAAGCTGATGCGTTCGTTGCTTTTGGGAGGGCCAGCGTCACCCGGGTTCCGGCACCCGGCTGACTTCGAATTTCCATGTGGCCTCCCATGGCTTCGATCAGCGATCGCGTAATGATAAGGCCCAAGCCCGTGCCTTCGATGTTAGAAGTTTCACGTCCCAGTCGCTCGAAAGGATGAAACAGCCGGCCCAATTGTTGTGCGCTCATGCCTGGGCCCGTGTCCGAGATGCAGACGGACAGGAAATCCTGACCCTCTCCGTCCATGACGAAGTGCACCTCACCGCCGCTGAGGTTGTATTTGATGGCGTTGGAGCCCACGTTCATCAGGACCTGACGCAGCCGTTGTCGATCGGCACTGACTTGCCCGTCCAGCTTGGCACTCCAGGACAAGGCAATGTGCCGAGTCTGTGCCAGCGGCGCGAGCATCGTCAGGCATTCGCGAACCTCGTCAGACAAGGTCAGCACCTCCGTCTTGAGGCTCAAAATTCCGGTTTCGACCTGCTGAAGATCCAGCACGTCGTTGACCACGCCCATCAGGTGTTGGCCGGCTCTCAGGATGTGTTCGACATAGCCGCGCTGCGTGGCGTCCGAGTTGCCGCTTTGGTCTTGCTGCAGCTTGAGCAGTTGCGCAAAACCGTTGACCGCGTTCAGTGGGGTGCGGACTTCGTGGCTCATGCGTGAGAGAAACTGGGTCTTGGCCAGGCTGGCCGCTTCTGCCGCATGTTTCTCTCTGAGCGCTTGCTCGGCGCGCTTGATGGGCGTGATGTCCGAGTGGGTGCCCACAATCCGGGCCGCACGCCCCTGGTCGTCGCGGGCCATGATCTTGCCCCGGGCCAGGATCCAGATGTAGTGGCCGTCCTTGTGTGCGAGTCGGAATTCAGCCTGGAACACGCCTTCACCGGTGTGCAAGTAATCTTGCAGCGCTTGCTCGACTCGAGGGCGGTCTTCCGGGTGAATGCGTTGCGCCAGCTCGTCCAGGTGGCCGCCAATTTCGTCGTCGTTGTAGCCCAGCATGGCCTTCCAGCGGGCAGAGAAGAACACCTCGCCGCTGCTGGTGTCCCAATCCCACACGCCATCGCCGGCGCCATCGAGTGCGAACTTCCAGCGCTCCTCGCTTTGGGCCAGGGCGCGGATGGCGCGTTGCTCTTGCGTGATGTCGCGGAAGGTGGCCATGGCCGCAAACGGTTCACCTTGTGCTCCGATGCGCAACAAGTTGCTGGACACGCGCACCCACACGATTTCACCATCGTTGCGACGCAAGGCGTGCACACGGTCCACGACCCGCAGACTTTGCTTGATGGTCTGGTTCATGGGCCACTGATCGAGTGGCAGGGGAGTGATCAGGTCGTCTTTCAGCAGTTGGATGCCCAATTGGCTGGGCTTGGGGGTGTTCCATTGCAGATTCGGTTCCAGACCCAGAATCCGGCTGGCTGCAGGGTTGACCGCCACGACTCGGCCGTTGAGTTCTAGGATCACCAGCCCGTCGCTGATGGTCGTGGCGACGGATCGATAGAGTTCTTCGCTGACGCGCAGCTTTTCGGCGCTGACGGCACGCTCCAATTCATCTCGCTTGCTCTGGGTGATGTCCAAGGCAAAGTGAACCGTCCCCCCGTCCGGTAGCAACTGGTCCTTGATCAGCAGCCATTTGTCGCGGAACTGAACTTCATGCGGGTCTTCCGTGTTTTTGAGCCCCATGCGCCACTGAAAATAAGCCTCTTCCTGCCCGATGGCCTGAGGGTAGACACCCTCTCGAATCATGCGGCGCAAGATCGTTGGCCAGTGGGGGTCTTGCGGATCAAAGCACTCGCCCACATTGGCCCGCCATCGGCTGTTGCTCAAGGCCACCATGCCTTGTGCGTCGCTGATCATCACACTGGCTTCAAAGGACTCGATGGCCTGGCGCAAGAGCAGGTCTGATAGGCGGGCTTGTTGCTCGACGTCGATTTGGCGAGTGACGTTGCGGCTGGCTCCGCGATAGCCCATGAACTGGCCCTGGCCCGTGAAGACCGGCGTCCCGCTGATGCTGACGGTGATGCGGCCCCGGGGCGTGTCCCGTTCAGCAATGGCTTCGGTAAAGGGTTCGCGTCGAGAAATGGCCTCCTGGAATCGATCCCACGACGCGCGGGTGTGGTCATTGCGTGGCGCATAGAGGTCGCCTGCTGTCAGACCGATCTCGCTGGTGGGGTCTACGCCGGTGTGCTGTAGAAGACTGGGCGATACCCATTCGATCTGCCCCTTGCGGTTGGTCTCCCACAGCCAGTCGCTGCCAGCCAGGCTGGCCGTGCGGATGCGCGCCTCCATCTTGCGGATCCGTTGTGCATGGATCTTGGTGTCGATGAGCGACGTGGTGGCAATGGTCAGATCTTTGAGACGGGCGATCTCGTCCGGAGTCCAATCGCGGACAACGTGATCCCAGGCGCAAATCGTCCCCAAGGCTTGGCCCTCGACCACCAGCGGCATGGCGATGTAAGCCAGCGCTGGGTTTTGGGCGCGCAGGACATCGGGCAGGTTGGCAAAACGGGGATCCTGTCGCGTATCCGAGACGACCATGCGGCCGTTTTGCGTGATGGTGATGGCGCAAAACGATTCGGCCCGGGAACGCTGGCGATATTCAATGCCCACCCTGGCCATAGACCAAACGCGGTGCCCGTCGATCAAATTGATGGCGGCCATGGGACAGCGGAGTTGAGCGACCACCAAGCGCGTTAGCGCATCAAAGGCCGGGTCGACCTCGGCGTCCAGCAATTTGCTGGTGTGCAACAGAGCCAAACGGTCTGATTCGTCCGCAGAGACAGAAAGCATTGTCATGAGGAGCCATGAGGGCAACCTTGACTCTAGCGCATGCGCACCGCCTTGGGCGTACAGGTCAATACTGACCGACGGAGTCGAAGCTCAAAACCTCGAATCGGACACGCGCGGCGCTGGGATCGTTGGGTGAGGTGCCCAAGTAAATGGTGCCGGTGCCGTGCAAAGTGCACGTGCCACGCCTGAGCGTCAAAATTTGCTCGTCGTGATCAAACTGCACATGGGTGCCGTTGTAGCTCTGGTCACTGAGGTAGAAATGGCCGCTGTGCGATTCGATGCGGGCATGGGTGCGCGACACCCGTGAGTCATTGATGCAAAAGCCCGCTTGGGGACTGCGGCCCAACTCCAAGGGCATCTCGGCACTGGTGAACACCTGGTCGGCATCGTCGTTGATCAGGCGGATGCCATCAGGCATGTCGGCGCCAGACAACTCGATGTGCATGGTGGTGACCGTGTCGCCAAAGCGTCGGTTTTCCATGCGCAAGACGGCCACCGGCTCTTTGCGGCCGCGCAGATGCAGCTTGTCGATGCTGCGAAAGCGCGATTGCAGGTCCGAGGGCAGCTGCCGGTGCAAGGGGCCGGTGATCAGGGTTTCGTTGTCACCCGCCAAGTCCAGGATGCGGGCCGCGACGTTGACGGCATCACCAAAACAGTCGTTGTCCAACTCAACGATTTCGCCCCAGGCCACGGCGGTTTTGAGCTTGATGGCCGTTTCTCGCCCAGGCAGGCCGCCTGGCACCACGGCGGATCGCTCCAGTGACTCTTGCAAGCTGGCGGCAGACTCTACGGCTCGTTCCGGGTCTCTGAACACGGCCATCAGGCCATCGCCCAGGGTCTTGATGACCCTGCCGCCGTTGCGCGCCACGATTTGCCCAAGCATGGCCAGGCTGTGCGTGACGACCGTGGCCGCCTCACTGTTGCCCAGTTTGAGGTACAGCGCTGTGCTGCCGCGCAGGTCAGCAAACAGCACCGCACATTGCTTGGTGTTGCTCATGGCGGCATCTTCACCCGAATCGTGACTTCGTAGTGTGAAGAAATACGCACAATTTGCCCATCGATTCGATTTCAACAGGCAAAACAAAGCCCGGACTGGCCGGGCTTTGTTGGGTGTGGACGCGAGGCCTCAGATCAGAGGTTGTCCAGATAGGTGCGCAGCTTGTGGCTTCGCCGCAAGCTCAGGGGTGCGCGCTTGTGCGCTCACCGCCGCTACGCGGTCCTTATTTGACCAATCAAAGATTGTCCAAATAAGTCCTGAGCTTGTCCGAACGTGACGGATGCTTGAGCTTGCGGATGGCCTTGGCTTCGATCTGGCGGATGCGCTCGCGGGTGACGTCGAACTGCTTGCCGACTTCTTCCAGCGTGTGGTCGGTCGACATCTCGATACCGAAGCGCATGCGCAGCACCTTGGCTTCGCGAGGCGTGAGCGAGTCGAGGATGTCCTTGACCACATCGCGCAGACCGGCCTGCATGGCAGCCTCGATCGGGGCGGTGTTGTTGGTGTCCTCAATGAAGTCGCCCAGGTGGCTGTCGTCATCGTCACCGATCGGCGTTTCCATGGAGATCGGCTCTTTGGCGATCTTCATGATCTTGCGGACCTTGTCTTCCGGCATTTCCATCTTCTCGGCCAGCGTCGGGGCATCGGGCTCGAAACCGAATTCCTGCAGGTGCTGACGCGAGATGCGGTTCATCTTGTTGATCGTCTCGATCATGTGAACCGGGATGCGGATGGTGCGAGCCTGGTCGGCGATCGAACGCGTGATGGCCTGACGGATCCACCAGGTCGCGTAGGTCGAGAACTTGTAGCCGCGACGGTATTCGAACTTGTCCACCGCCTTCATCAGGCCGATGTTGCCTTCCTGGATCAGGTCGAGGAACTGCAGGCCGCGGTTGGTGTACTTCTTGGCGAT
>JAGWTE010000274.1 GCA_028869095.1 Burkholderiales bacterium | reverse complement strand
GGGCTCGCCAGACTTGTCGATGCCCATGTTGCCGGTGGCCACGCCCTTGACGGAGCCATCGTCGTTGTATAGCACTTCAGCAGCAGCGAAGCCAGGGAAGATTTCCACGCCCAAGGCTTCAGCTTGTTGGCCCAACCAGCGCACCACATTGCCCAGGGCGACGACGTAGTTGCCTTCGTTGTGGAAGTTGTTGGGGATCAGTGCCTTGGGGGTGGCGATGGTGCCGGTTTCAGTCAACACCAACACTTCGTCGGCTGTCACAGGCTGGTTCAGCGGGGCGCCCAGTTCCTTCCAGTTGGGGAACAGTTCGGCCATGGCGATGGGGTCCATCACCGCGCCAGACAAAATGTGCGCGCCGGGCTCAGAGCCCTTTTCCAGCACGACGACGTTGATTTCCTTGCCAGCCTTTTCGGCCAACTGCTTCAGGCGGATGGCGGTGGACAGACCAGCGGGGCCGGCGCCAACGATGACGACGTCATACTCCATCGATTCGCGCGGGCCGAACTGTTCAAGGATTTCCTGTGGCGTCATCGTGGTTCCTTATCTTGTGACTTGTGGTTGCCGGTGATTCTTTATAGGTGCGCAATTCTAAGGGTTGATGAACAAATATTTCCACGCGAAATAGCACGATCGTTCGCAAAAATCTGGCAAGATGTATTGTCAAATTTATGGCGATGAAATTACGTGTGGCTTGAGGCGTACTCATACGGTTTGCCCTGCAAGCCCCGTGATAAGGTTTCCGAGGTTTCAGCTGTCAAAAAAATGGCGGCGTTTAGTGCGCTTGAGGAGCAAATTCATGAGTTACACGATTGACCTTTCTGGCCGCGTGGCCCTGATCACCGGTGCATCCAGCGGCCTGGGCAAGCAGTTCGCCCACACCTTGGCCAAAGCCGGCGCTGCCGTGGTGCTGGCTGGCCGTCGGGTCGAACGACTCAAGGACTTGCGGTCCGAAATTGAGGCCGATGGCGGCGACGCGCATGTGGTGGGCTTGGATGTGACCGATGTCGGCAGCATTCGCGCCGCCGTGGCCCATGCCGAAACCGAAGTCGGCGCCATCGACATCCTGATCAACAACTCGGGCGTCAGCACCACCGAGCGCCTGGTGGATGTGACGGAAGACGGCTATGACTTCGTCTTCAACACCAACACCCGTGGCTCATTCTTTGTGGCGCAAGAAGTGGCCAAGCGCATGCTGGCTCGCGCCAAGGGCTCTGCGCCGGGCACCTTCACGGGCGGACGCATTGTGAACATTGCCTCGGCCGCCGGGCTGCGGATCATGCCGCAGATCGGTGTGTATTGCATGAGCAAGGCCGCCGTGGTCCACATGACCAAGGTGATGGCGGCCGAATGGGGCCGTTATGGCATCACGACCAACGCGATCTGCCCCGGCTACATTGATACCGAGATCAACCATCACCACTGGTCCACCGACGCGGGCCAGAAGCTGATCAACATGCTGCCTCGCAAGCGCGTGGGCCAGCCCAAGGATCTGGATTCGATGCTGGTGACCTTGTGCGCCGCTGAGAGCGACTTCATCAACGGCGCCATCATTTCTGCTGACGACGGCATGGTGGCCAGTTGATCGGATCGAACCATGCGTTTGGATATCCCTGAACACAAGATCCTGGTGTATGAACTGGCTCACCCCATCGCCTGGGGCGAGATGGACGCGCTGGGCCATGTCAACAACACGGTGTACTTTCGCTACATGGAGCAGGCCCGGGTGTCGTGGATCACGGCCATCAACGGTGGGCTGAACAGTGGCGACGAAGGCCCGGTCATTGCCAACACCTTCTGCAACTTCTACCGCCCCTTGGTGTTCCCTGGCGCGTTGACGATCAAGCTGTATGTGGCCAATCCGGGGCGCACCAGCATTGACACCTTCGTCTCGATCGAGCGGGCCGATGACCCCGGCGTGGTGTACGCCGCTGGCGGTGCGACCTTGGTCTGGGTGAGCTTGAAGGACGGTCGCCCCGCGCCGCTGCCGGACGCGATTCGCAAGTTGAGTGGCGCTGCGCCTGCCTTACCTGGTGGAGACGTGCCTCCCGCCTTGCCACGTTGAGTCAATAGGGGCTAAGCACGGGGCCGCGTTTGCTTCGCGCAAATGACGGCCCTTTTTTCATGTTGTTCTCTGGCTTTTTTATCCTGAGCCGGTGTACGCTTTCCATGTTGCAGTGCAGCGTAGTTCGGGGCGCCGGCCCAAGTCTTGCTGCATTGTCAAAACAAACCGAGCTAGGAGTGAACGGATGAACAAGGTCTATCCCGATGCGGCCAGTGCGCTGGCTGGGATTGTGAAAGACGGGCAATTGCT
>JAGWTE010000079.1 GCA_028869095.1 Burkholderiales bacterium | reverse complement strand
GGCTTGAACTCGTCCTTGACCACGAAGCTGTCGAAGTCAAAGTAGATGACCTTGGCCAGACCAGCGTCTGCGTCCGCCTTGGCATCCACGACCACGGGGGTCACGGACGTGGTGGCCGCGCCGCCGTTGTTCACGCCGGAAGTGGAGCCCGAACCCGCATTGGCGATGGGAGCCGGCTTGTTGGCGTTGGCTTGGTTTTCATCCAGCTTGACGGCCGAGCCGCAAGCAGACAGCAACACAGCAGCGGCAGCAGCCACCGCAGCCAGGGACAGGGAGCGAACGTTCTTCATATAGATCTCCGAAAACGATCTGAATCAGCAAACAAACACAAAATCAGCGGCGGCCCGCGCCAGCCTGGGGACCCCAGACCGGTTCACGGACATCTGCCGGCGTGGCCAATCTGGCCTTGATGCGACCATCCAGCGAAGTGGTCATCAACACGTCCCGGCCTTGTTGGCGGGTGGCATAGACGATCAAACGGCTATTGGGCGCAAAACTGGGGCTTTCGTCGTCACTGGTGTCTGTCAGGACACGCACATTGCCGGACGACAAATCCATCAGGTGGACACGATCTGCCCCGCCCACGCGGCCCACATAGGTCATCAAGCGACCATCCGGGCTCAAGGCGGGACTCACATTGTAGGAGCCGTTGAAAGTGACGCGGCTTGCATCCCCTCCGGCAGCGGGAACGCGGTAGATCTGGGGACCGCCTCCGCGGTCACTGACGAAATAGATCGAAGCCCCATCTGGTGACCAGACCGCTTCGGTGTCAATGGCATTGGACTGCGTCAGGCGGCGAACGACGCCCCCGCTGGTGCCAATGACATAGAGCTGGGAGCCCCCATCGCGACTCAAGGTCACGACCAACTGGCTGCCATCGGGCGACCAGGCTGGCGCACTGTTGGTGCCCTTGAAAGCGGCCAGGATGCGGCGCTGCCCGGTGAGCACGTCTTGCACCACGATGATGGCTTTGCCGCCTTCAAAAGACACGTAGGCCAGTTGACGGCCATCGGGCGACCAGGCCGGAGAAATGATGGAGGCGGGGCTGGTCAAAGAGGCCTGCACGCCCTCGCCGTCCGCATCGGCCACATTGAGCGTGTAGTGCTTGCCCACCTTGCTGACATAGGCAATGCGGGTCGCAAAGGCCCCCTTTTCGCCCGTCAACTTCTCGTAGATGAAATCGGCCGCACGGTGCGCCGCCAGGCGCAAATCGCCCGCAGTCACCACCAGGCTTTGACCGCCTTGATCGGCTGCCTTGAGGGTGTCCCACAAACGAAAGCGCACGTCATAACGGCCATCGGCCAGCATCGTGACCGAGCCGACCACCATGGCGTCGGCCTTGGACTTCCAGTCAGCCAGAGGGGGGCGCGCAACATCGTCGAACTTGTCGCCCGGCACGTCCAGCATCTTGAACTGACCGCTGCGTTCCAAATCGGCTTTGATGATGCTGGAGACCGCCTGAGGCGCCAGGCCCTCGGCTTTGAACTTGGCAATGGCGACCGGCACCTGCGTGGCGCCCACGCCCGAGATTTCGACCCGGAACTGAGCCCACGCCTGCGAGACGGGCATCCAAGCCAGCACAGCCGCCGCCAACCAGGCGCGGCGTGACGAAAGGCGATCAAGGAGCAGCGTCATTCAAAGAAACGTGAATTTTTGAAACAGGCGACATTGTGCCGCCTCCGGAGCACCACTTTGGCGCAGGGTCAGCCTGGATCCTTCGGAATCAGGTCAAGTTATGTAAATTTCTACTTAGAGCAGGACAATGTCGTATTGTTCCGGGGACATGGAGGGTTCCGCCTGCAAGGACACCGGTTTGCCGATGAAATCGCTCAAACCAGCCAGATGTTGGCTTTCTTCGTCCAGCAGCATCTCGACCACCGTGGCATTGGCCACCACACGGAATTCGCGCGGATTGAACTGGCGCGCCTCGCGCAGGATCTCGCGCAAGATGTCATAGCAGACCGTGCGCGCGGTCTTGACCTGCCCCCGCCCTTCACAGGTTGGGCAAGGTTGACACAGCATGTGCGCCAGCGATTCGCGCGTGCGCTTGCGAGTCATCTCCACCAAGCCCAGGGCCGAGAAGCCGCTCACGGTCACCTTGGTGCGATCCTTGGCGAGTTGTTTGCGGAATTCGGCCAACACGCTGTCGCGATGGTCTTCGCGCAGCATGTCAATGAAATCGATGATGACGATGCCGCCCAGGTTGCGCAGGCGCAGTTGCCGCGCGATGGCCTGGGCCGCTTCCAGGTTGGTCTTGAAGATCGTGTCGTCAAAGTTGCGCGCCCCGACGTAGCCGCCCGTGTTGACGTCCACCGTGGTCAGGGCTTCGGTCTGGTCGACGATGAGGTAGCCGCCCGACTTGAGGTCCACGCGCCGGGCCAAGGCCTTTTCGATCTCGCCATCGATGTTGTAGAGGTCGAAAATCGGCCGCTCGCCTTTGTAGTGGGCCAGCTTGTCGACCGCCGACGGCGTGAACTCCGCGCCAAACGCTTTGAGGATGTCGAACTGCATCAAGGAGTCGATGCGGATGGTGTTGGTCGACTCGTTGACCAGGTCGCGCAGGACGCGCTGCGCCAGGTTCAACTCCTGGTACAGCAACGTGCCGGGGGGGGATTTCATGCCCAATTCGCGCACAGTGGCCCAGGTTTTGCGCAGGTAGGCAATGTCAGAGGCCAACTCCTCGTCGGTGGCGTCTTCCGCGTTGGTGCGCAAAATGAATCCACCTGAGCGGGTGCGGCCTTCGCGGTTGTCGGCCTCGCCGATGAGGCGCAGCATGCGTTCGCGCAACTGGTCACGCAACTCGGGCGAGCCGATCTTTTGCGAGATGCCCAGATGTTCGTCTTGCGGCAAGAACACCAGCAGACGCCCCGCCACGCTGATCTGCGTGGACAGCCGCGCGCCCTTGGTGCCAATCGGGTCCTTGATGACCTGAACCATCAGGGTCTGGCCTTCGTGCACACGCTTTTCAATGGGCACCTGCCCTTCGGCCGAGCGCCCTTGGGGCTTGGCAGAGGGGTCTTCGCGATGCAGATCGGCCACGTGCAAAAAGGCGGCACGCTCCAGCCCGATGTCGATGAAAGCCGACTGCATGCCGGGCAAGACCCGCACGACCTTGCCCGCGTAGATGTTGCCAACCAGGCCTCGCTCCAGGGTGCGTTCGACGTGCAGTTCTTGAACCGCCCCGCCTTCAATGATGGCCACGCGGGTTTCTTGCGGGGTCCAGTTGACCAGAATGTCTTGGGTAGGCATGGGAAAAGCGGCTCGCGATCGTGGGTTGTCTGTACAGACCCATGTTGTACCCGATCACGCAGGGCAAGATCAGTGCATCTGCAACAGTTGCGGGTTAGCCATCACGCGCAAGCCCGGTTGGGGGCGCAAAACAGACTCAACCAGGGCCGCCGCAACCTGATCGGCCTGGACCGGGCGCCATTGCAAGGGCAGCACTGGCAAGAGCCAGCCCGCGACCTTCAACGCCAGGCGTTCGCCAAAGCGAAACTCCCGTCGGTTGCCCTGCAGCAGCGAGGGTCTGGCCACGGCCAAGGACTCAAAGCCAATGGCTTGCAAAGCCTCTTCCAGTTCACCCTTGACCCGGTTGTAAAACACATTGGAGCGGGCGTCTGCCCCCAAGGCACTCACCAGTGCAAACTGCCGTGCCCCGCTGGCCTTGGCCAGTTGCGCCACCTGCAAGGGGTAGTCGAAATCAACCTGCCTGAAAGCAGCCTGCGACCCGGCTTTGCCAATGGTGGTGCCCAGGGCACAGATGACGGCCTCGACGTCAAACCATTCGGCATGCATTTCCAGGCGATTGAAGTCCGTCACGCAAACCTCAACCTTGTCAGGCAAGGGCTGAGAGGGAACCTGTCGGACCAGAATGCGAACGCGCTCGATACTGGGCTCATCGATCAGCCGATGTAGACAGCGTGTCCCGACCAGACCGCTGGCCCCCACTAACATCACGGTCAAGCCTGTCGATTCTTGGCTCATGTGGGGCATCCGTTCACGATCACATCAAAACTGCCAACCCAAGGGGCGCAGCAACTCGGCCGTTTCGTACAGGGGCAAGCCCATGATGCCGCTGTAACTGCCATCGATGCGGACCGTCCACGCTGCCGCACGACTCTGGATGGCATAGGCGCCAGCTTTGCCCATGGGCTCGCCACTGTCCACATAGCGCTGGATCTCGTCGGCAGACAAGGTGCGCCAGACCACGTGGGAGGTGCTGATGAGCGCATGGCCGTCGACCACCACCGCCGTCAACACACGGTGCGCCCGGCCAGACAGGCGAGCCAGCATGTCTGCCGCATGGGCCGCATCATGTGGCTTGCCCAAGATGGCATCATCAATGGCCACGGTGGTGTCTGCGCACAAAATGGGCGCAGCGGGCATGTCACCATCTTGTTCGCGATAGCGCGCCAGGCGCGGCACCGCAGCCTGCCACTTGGCCTGCGTCACGCGCAGCACATAGTCTTCAGGCGACTCGCCTGCGCGCTCGGCCTCCAGGGCCTCCGCGTCTTCATGGTCCTCAGGCAGCAGCAAACGATGCGGCACGCCCAATTGATCCAGCAATTGGCGACGGCGTGGGCTCTGGGAGGCCAGGTAGAGGAAGGGGGCGTTGCTTGGATCAGGCACGGTGGTAAGGGTGGTTGTTGCGCAAGGACCAGGCCCGATACAACTGCTCCAGCAAGAGCACACGGGCCAAAGCATGGGGCAAGGTCATGTCGGACAAGCGAATGGCCTCGTCGGCCGTTTGCTTGAGCGTCGGGTCAATGCCATCCGCGCCGCCGATGATGAGCGCAACATCGCGCCCATCATGCAGCCAGGCCTCGGAGCGCTCGGCCAGTTGCACACTGGTCAGGCGGGTGCCGCGTTCATCCAGGATGACGCGCCGCACACCACGATCCAGTGCCGCTTCGATCCGAGCAGCCTCGGCCAGCATGATGGCCGCCACCGGCTTGCCCTCACGCGGCTCGGCCTTGAGTGCCTTGACTTCCACCTTCCAGTCGGACGGAAATCGCTTGAGGTAGTCCTCGCAGGCCTCGTCGGCCCAGCCAGGCAAGCGATGACCGATGGTCACAACGGTCAGCTTCATGCACTCAACCTGCGATCAACGTGCTGTTTTGCGAGCAGGCGCCTTCTTGGCGGCCACGCGCTTGACAGCCACCTTCTTCGCAGCGACCTTCTTCGCAGCGACCTTCTTGGCGGCGGGGGCCTTTTTCTTGACGGGCGCGTTCACCACAATCTTCTTGATGGTGGTGGGGGCCTTTTTGGCGGCAACTTTTTTGACTGCGACCTTCTTGGCCGCCACCTTCTTCACGGCAGGAGCCTTGGGTGCAGCCGCCTTAGGCGCAGCAGCTTTCTTTGCAGCGACCTTCTTGGCGGCCACTTTCTTGGTCGGCGCGGTCGTGGCGGCCTTCTTGGCAGCGGTGACCTTGCCAGATGCCTTCTTGGGCTTGACCGGCTCGTCTTCTTCGGGCTCGGAAGCCTTCACCAAAGAGGTCTTGGCGGCCTTGAGCTTGATGGCGACAGGCTTTTCACCCCAGATCTCTTCGAGCTGGTAGTACTGGCGGATGGCCGGCTGCATCACGTGCACCACTGCAGCAGCGCAGTCCACGATGATCCATTCGCCGTTGTCTTCGCCTTCGGTCCGCATGACGTCAAAGCCTTCGGCCTTGACGGCTTTGCGCACACTGGCCGCCAGCGCTTTGGTCTGCCGATTGGACGTCCCCGAGGCAATGATCACGCGCTCGAACAGCGGTGACAGGTGTTCGGTGTTGAACACGACGATGTCTTGGGCTTTGACGTCTTCGAGGCCATCGACGATGGCGCGTTGCAGTTTACGGATGTCCATTCAGCGGGGGTTGCCTGTCGGCGTAGAGTTGATGTTGGGCAATATAGCGCGCCACGGCGTTGGACACCATGGTGGGCACCAGGGAATTTGGGTCCTCACCTGCCAACAATTGCTGGCGGATGTGGGTGGAGGACACCGAAAGGGGTGGCATGGGCAAGGCGCAAACTTGACCTAGATTCAGATCCGGCAAGGCAGCGCTGTCGCGACAAGCCACCGCCAGGTGGACCCGATCCAGCAATTCTTCCCAGCCATGCCAGGTGGGCAGGTTGCGATATTGGTCCAGACCGATGATCAGGTACCACTCGGTGGGGGCGGCGTCTGAGGCCGCCTGCGTCTGCAGCGCACGAACCGTGTCCAGGGTGTACGAGGGCCCTGCGCGCTCCACCTCCTGGGTGTCCACGGTGAAGCGGGGTTCATGCGCGATGGCCAGGCGGACCATGGCCACCCGGTGTTCGGCAGGCGCCAAGACCCGATTTTTTTGCCAGGCTTGCCCGACAGGTACCCAGCGCACTTCGTCAAGTTGGAGATGCTGCAAGGCACAGGTGGCCAGCGCCACATGCCCTGCGTGGACAGGGTCAAAACTGCCGCCCAGGATGCCCACTCGGCGTGGATTTCCGTGCAGGCGGGGGCTCAAATCAGACCCAGTCACGTGGGGGCAGGAAGTCGGTGTACAGCCGGGCCTCGGGCGTGCCGGGCTCGGGATGCCAGTTGTAGCGCCAGGTCACGATGGGCGGCATGGACATCAGGATGCTTTCGGTGCGGCCCCCCGATTGCAGGCCGAACAAGGTGCCACGGTCCCAGACCAGGTTGAACTCGACATAGCGCCCCCGGCGGAAGGCCTGGAAATCACGTTCGTGCTGGGTATAGGGGGTGTCTTTGCGCCGCTGCAAGATGGGCAGATAGGCCGCGATGAACGCGTCGCCCACCGACTGGGTCAAAGCCAGGCCACCTTCCGCCCCCAACTCGGACACGTCGTCATAAAAGATGCCGCCCACGCCGCGCGCCTCGTTGCGGTGCTTGAGGAAGAAGTACTCGTCGCACCACTTTTTGAAGCGCGGATGCTTGTCTTCGCCGAAAGGCGCCAAGGCGTCTTTGCAAACCTGGTGGAAATGACGGGCGTCTTCTTCAAAGCCGTAATACGGCGTCAGGTCCATGCCACCACCGAACCAGGCCACCACGGTGCCATCAGCCTTGTGAGCGGCCAGCATGCGCACGTTCATGTGAACGGTGGGCACATACGGATTGCGGGGGTGAAAGACCAGGGACACGCCCATGGCTTCAAAGGGGCGCCCCGCCAGCTCAGGCCGATGCTGCGTGGCCGAGGGCGGCAAGCTGGGGCCTTTGACGTGCGAGAAGTTGCAACCGCCACGCTCCAGTAAGTTGCCCTCTTCCACCAGACGCGAACAACCATCACCCTGCAAACGCTCTTCGGGCCCACGCACCCAGGCATCGCGCACGAAGGGCTTGCCGTCCTCGGCCTCGAAGGTCGAGATGATGCGGTCCTGCAAGCCCAGCAGGTAATGGCGAACGGTGTCGGTTTGAAGGGTGTCGGTCATGCTGCGATCAACGGGCTTTGATGGCGCGCCAACCGATGTCGGTGCGGAACTGCATGCCATCGAACTGGATGCCAGCCAAGGTCTCGTAGGCCTTTTGCTGCGCCAGTTTGGCCGACTCGCCCAAAGCGGTCACGCACAGGACACGGCCACCGCTGGTGACGATCTTGCCGTCGACCTGTTGGGTACCGGCATGGAACACCATGGCGTCATCGGCATCAGCAGGGAAGCCGGTGATGACGTCGCCCTTCTTGGGATTGAGCGGGTAGCCGCCTGCGGCCATGACCACACCCAAGGCGAAGCGGCGGTCCCATTGCAATTCGATCTGGTCCAGCGTGCCGTCGGTGGCGTGCATGAACACGTCGATCAAATCGCTCTTGAGACGCATCATGATCGGTTGCGTTTCAGGGTCACCCATGCGGCAGTTGAACTCCAGCGTCTTGGGGTTGCCTTGTTCGTCGATCATCAAGCCGGCATACAGGAAGCCCGTGAACGGGATGCCATCCTTGGCCATGCCCGCCAGCGTGGGCTGAATGATCTCTTGCATGGCCTTGGCATGCACATTGGGCGTCACCACCGGGGCGGGTGAATAGGCGCCCATGCCACCCGTGTTAGGACCTTGGTCGGCATCCAGCAGGCGCTTGTGGTCCTGGCTGGTGGCCAACACGCACACGTTCTTGCCATCGGCCAACACGATGAAGCTGGCCTCTTCGCCTTGCAGGAATTCTTCGATCACGACGCGGGCGCCGCCCACGTTGTGTTGCACGCCCAGCTTGTTGTCGCCCCCTTCTTGAGGCAGCATCCAGTCGACGGCTTCGTGCGCTTCTTGCAAGCTCATGGCCACGACCACGCCCTTGCCTGCAGCCAGGCCATCGGCCTTGATCACGATGGGCGCGCCATGCTTGTCCACATACGCATGGGCTGCGGCGGCATCGGTGAAGGTGTCATAGAAGGCCGTGGGGATGTTGTGGCGCTTCATGAAGTCCTTGGCAAAAGCCTTGGAGCTTTCCAGCTGGGCCGCCTTGCGCGTGGGGCCAAAGATACGCAGGCCACGGGCGCGGAATTCATCCACCACACCGGCCGCCAAAGGCGCCTCAGGCCCAACCACCGTCAGGGTGACCTTTTCGCTTTCTGCGAAATCAGCCAGGGCCTTGACGTCGGTGATGTCCACATTGGTCAGGCGCGGGTCACGCGCCGTTCCGCCATTGCCAGGAGCCACGAACACTTTATGGGCCTTGGGGGACTGGGCCAACTTCCAGGCCAGTGCGTGCTCACGGCCTCCCGAGCCAATGACGAGAATCTTCATAGTGGTGCGATCAGTTCAATTCAGCGTTGTGGTAGACCTCTTGGACATCGTCCAGGTCTTCCAGGGCGTCCAGCAGCTTTTGCATACGCGCAGCATCATCGCCGGACAATTCAATGGGCGTATCAGCACGCATGGTGACTTCGTTCAACTCAGCCTTCAGATCGGCCCCTTCCAGGGCTTTTTGGACAGCTTCAAAGTCGCCTGGCGCGCACAGCACTTCAATGGAGCCGTCATCATGGGTCAAGACGTCGTCGGCACCGGCTTCCAGGGCCACTTCCATGATTTTGTCTTCGCTCGCGCCAGGGGCAAACAAAAACTGCCCCACATGCTTGAACTGGAAGGCCACCGAGCCTTCGGTGCCCAGGTTGCCACCGTGCTTGCTGAACACATGGCGCACATCGGCCACCGTGCGAACGCGGTTGTCGGTCATGCAGTCGACGATGACGGCCGCCCCACCGATGCCGTAGCCTTCGTAGCGAATTTCTTCGTAGGTGACGCCATCGAGGTTGCCCGTGGCCTTGTCCACGTTGCGCTTGATGTTGTCGGCCGGCATGTTCGCCGCCTTGGCTTTTTCAATGGCCAGGCGCAAACGCGGGTTCATATTGAGATCGGCGCCACCGGCACGGGCCGCGACGATGATTTCACGGGTGATGCGGGTCCACACCTTGCCGCGCTTTTCGTCTTGGCGACCTTTGCGGTGTTGAATATTGGCCCACTTGGAATGACCGGCCATGATGCGGTGCTCCGGATTGGTTAAATTGCAGGGATACTGCGATTTTACCTTTCGCTTTTTGTCCGGGAACCTGATCCATGGCAGATCCAATCCTGATCGCCCGTCACGGCGACGCTGAATGTCACTTGTTGCCAGCCCTGACCAACCGCCACGGCTTGATCACCGGGGCGACCGGTACAGGCAAAACCATCACCTTGCAAACCCTGGCCGAGAGCCTGTCGCGCATTGGCGTGCCGGTGTTCATGGCCGACATCAAAGGTGACTTGACGGGTATTTCGCAGGCAGGCACGGTCTCACCCAAACTGGCCGACATCCTGAAAGAGCGCAGCCTGGATACGCCCGCCCCTCTGGCCTACCCCACCACGCTGTGGGATGTGTTTGGCGAGCAAGGCCACCCCGTGCGCGCCACGGTGTCCGACATGGGGCCGCTGCTCTTGTCACGCATGCTGGACTTGAACGACACCCAGTCAGGCGTGTTGCAACTGGTGTTCAAAATCGCCGACGACAACGGCCTCTTGCTGCTGGACCTCAAAGACCTGCGGGCCATGCTGCAACACGTGGGCGACAACGCCAGCCAGTTCACGACCGAGTACGGCAACATCAGTGCCGCCTCGATTGGCGCCATCCAGCGCGGCCTGATGCAAATTGAAGCCCAAGGTGGGGACCAATTTTTTGGCGAGCCCATGCTCGACATCCACGACTTCATGCAGACCGTCAATGGTCAAGGGGTGATCAACATCCTGGCGGCCGACAAGCTGATGAACTCGCCGCGCTTGTATGCCACCTTCTTGCTGTGGATGCTGTCGGAGCTGTTTGAAACCCTGCCCGAGGTGGGCGACCTGGACAAACCCAAGCTGGTGTTCTTCTTTGACGAGGCACACTTGCTGTTCAAGGACGCCCCACCCGCCTTGGTCGAACGCATTGAGCTGGTGGTGCGTTTGGTGCGGTCCAAAGGTGTGGGCGTGTTCTTTGTGACCCAAAACCCGCTGGACGTGCCTGACACCGTGCTGGGCCAATTGGGCAATCGCGTGCAACACGCCTTGCGCGCCTTCACGCCGCGAGACCAAAAGGCCGTCAAAGCAGCGGCCGAGACCATGCGCGCCAAACCGGGGCTGGACATTGCCACCGCCATCAGCGAGTTGGCCGTGGGCGAGGCCCTGATCAGCCTGCTGGATGACAAAGGCCGCCCCAGCATCACCGAGCGCGTCTTCGTGTTGCCACCCGGCAGCCAGATTGGCCCCATCACGCCAGCCCAGCGTCAGGCCTTGATGGCGCAGTCGCTGGTCAGCGGGGTGTATGAAAAGGTGGTGGACCGCGAGTCGGCTTACGAAAAGCTCAAAGGCCGCGCCGCTGCAGCCCCAGCCGGCCCATCTTCTGGCCAATCTGGCCCGTCGGGCGACTCGGGGTCCATCAAGGACGAAGCCGCGCGAGTCTTGAAAGACAAGCCCACCGGCACAGCCGCCGAACAAGGCGGAGGTTGGCTGTCAGACGCCGCAGGCGACTTGCTCAAAGGCAGCGGCCGCAAAGACTCGGTCCTGGAAACACTGGCCAAATCCGCTGCACGCACGATTGGCTCGACCGTGGGCCGCGAAATCATCCGCGGCGTGTTGGGCTCGATTCTGGGCGGCACCAGTTCAGGGCGCCGACGCTGATGCTGGCATTGATGCAGATGCGGCGCTGAAGCGGCGCCGACGAGTCAATGGTGGTGACTGTCCGAGCGCGCCACCGCCAGCAACTGCTCAACCTCTTTGGGGTGGTTGCGCACATTGCGCTCATGCCAGAGCTTGATCACGTACATGAAGCCGGCCACTGTCAATCCAAATGAGGTGATGGCCCCATAGGCGGACAAGCCGGCCTTGGTCGATGCGCTGTACATGAAGCCCAGGGCCAAGATACACGCCTGCTCGTTGAAGTTCTGCACGGCGATCGAACGCCCTGCCCCCATCAGGTTGTGCCCGCGGTGTTGCAGCAAGGCATTCATCGGGACCACCAGGAAGCCGCTGAGGCCACCCAACAAAATCAGGAAAGGAATGGCCAGCGTCACATCGCGCAGCCAGTTCATGCCCAACACCAGCACGCCCATGCTGATACCCAGTGGGATCACTTTGGTGGCCACATCCAGCCGCATTTTCATGGAAGCGACCACCGCGCCGATGGCCGTGCCCACCGCCACCACACCCACCAGGGACGAGGCCTTGGTGGTGTCATAGCCCAATGCCACGGCAGCCCAGGCCAGCACGATGTAGCGCAAGTTGCCTGACACGCCCCAGAACAGGGTCGTGGTCGACAGGGAAATCTGCCCCAAGCG
>JAGWTE010000001.1 GCA_028869095.1 Burkholderiales bacterium | reverse complement strand
GCATCAAGGCCATCACAGCCAATGGTGGCTTGAGCTTGCGTGCGCACACGGATGCGCAGCAGATCTGGGCGGATCAAGGCATCACTGTGCAAAGCACGACAGATGAGATTCGCATTCAGGCTAAGGACAGCATCACCTTGTCAGCCGGGCAATCGGCCATTGTGATCAAGGGTGGAGACATCACCTTCACCTGTCCGGGGAACTGGACGGTGAAGGGCGCTACGCATGAGTGGGGCGCTGGAGGAGGTGGCGGGGCTTCGTTAATGGTGATGCCGTCTTCAACAATCAAGCCACTTGGTATTAATAGCATTCAATTTGTCGTCAAGGGACCAAATGATCAGCCCATAAAAGGTTTTTCCTACGAATTAGTAGAACGATCATCGGGTGCGGTCGTGCTCAGGGGTGTAACCGATGGAGAAGGATGCACGGAGAGATATTACACAGACTTGCAGCAAGAAGATTTTGAAATATATGAATACTTTGAGTTTGGGCAAGGTATTAGTGCGCCTCCCTCTCCTCGCGAACATGCGGAATATGACGGTGAGTTATGAAAAGCACTAAAAAGAAGCCTTTGAAAGCTGCGAAGCCAAGAATTGATAACAGTTTTCGGGAGCAGGTGTCTCTAACTTGTGCATGCAATAGGGATGTGACGCTTGCTGAGTTAGGACGAACATTCAGTGCTCAGTCAAAGGAGAGATTGGAAAAATTCCTGCCCCACTTAAACTCAACTTTCTCAAAATACCAAATCAATACGTGTATTCGAAAAGCGCATTTTTTGGCGCAGGTTGGCCATGAGACAGGACAACTCGCGCTGCTTTCCGAGGTTTTGCCTAAAGGGAAGGCTGAGAAGGATGTTTACGATGGATATAAAGGGCGGGGCTTGATACAAATAACCTATAAAGACGGGTATGTCGCTTATGGAGGTTATGTGGGCGAGGATTTTTCCGACGACAAAAAGGTGAAGCTGGAAGAAATTAAGTGGGCAACGGATTCGGCAGGTTGGTATTGGTCGGTAAAAACGAAGCCATCGCTTAATGTTTATGCTGATAAAAATGACATTGTGTATATAACCCAGGCTATTAACGGCGCGTTCAATGGGTACGATGATCGGGTAAAAATTTTAGGAAGGGCCGCCTCGGCCTTGTTGGTTGACATATGCCAGTCTAGGAATGAATGCTTAAATTTTTCGCAGTTTTTTTTGGAAAATAGCGCTGCAAACAGTATTTCGGATGCCGCTTTTGCTTGGGGGCTTTGGCATGATGCAGATTCGGATAAGCATGGAGTTAAAAAGGATGGGAAACTCGCTCTCATCGGCTATCGTCGATTTCTTGAATTGAAAGATGAACAAAAGCGCGGCAGATTTGGTTTCAAAAGGCCTAAAAGCATGATTGCTCACGCCGAGGATCGGATTTCTTCTCTCTCTGATGCTGAGGAATGATGAATGTATAGAAATTTCTTTTTGGGCATGCTGGTATTGGTGCCTTTTTTTGCGGCGGGAGAGGATGCCAGCGCTGTATCTGCCCGATTGAATGCAAAGCGAATTCTTGAATTTGTGCCCGAACAGTGTGTAGCGCCAGAGGTGATGTCCCCAATAGCCGTAAGGTATGTTAAAGATGGGGATAATGTGCCTTCATGCGGTTTGCTACAAAAAAACGGTAAATATGTTGACCTGATTTCTCCGGAGCCAGGCAAGAGCCTACCTGCTTGTGCGGGTCCACTTAAAAAGCCAATATATTTATACATTGGAGGAGCGTACCTCATTTATGAATATGAGGTTGAGGACCCAAAATCTGAAATGACGCGAACATTTCAACTATTCAAGATGGCTGGTGACGAGATTGATGTTTGTAAAAATGATGATCAATTGACGGATTTTGCAAAGATGACCATTAAAAATAAGGGGGTTGCTAAATCCTTCGGTAATGCATTGAAGAGGTTTGGTTGCATCAATTGATTTCTTTAAAGCACCGGTTAATTTCTCCTCGTCGACCTTTGCAGCAGAATGAGAATTGAGCGGACGCTCATTTAAACTGGTTTCGATTCGACGTGACGCAAGGCGGCCCGGTGCGCGTTGTGACTACGCAGTACCGCGAAACCGATTGGGCCTTTGCCCAACGCCTGAATCTCCCTTGGTTTCGTGGAGACTACTTGGTTTAAGTCTCGCCTTCACCGTAGTGGCTTGACTGGCAAGTTGCAGGTAGCGCTTGGCCTCAGCTTCTGCAGTAGGTATGTACGCGATGGATTCAAGTAGTTGGTGATGGTTGAACCAGGACACCCATTCGAGAGCCGGTTTGGCTCGTACACTGGCCGCCACATGAGCCCTGCTAGCGCCCTCCCCCGCATCCACTGGACCCAAGACGGCACCGAACGCGACGCCCTGTGGCGATCTGAAGCGGCCGTGCCGCCGCCCAAGCGAGTCGTCATGGCCGATGACCGCATGCCTGCCGACCAGGCCTACAAGCTGGCGTGCGAGGGCACCGCCCTGCTGTGGTGTGGCGACTTTCAAAACGCGCGCCATCTGCTGCAAGCCTTGATGCGCCGGCTGGACCGCAAGCCCGCGCGCCACAAACCCGCTGCGGCCACCACGGCCACGCAAGCGTTTCACCAACACCGCCAACTGCAAGGCCAGCGCGCGCACATCCTGGGCATGGTGCTGATCCCTTTCGAGGCCGACCACCGCATCCCTTTGCGCCGGGCCCCTGACGCACAGCAAGCCTGCCTGGAAGCTTATGGCCCCGGCTCGGAGCCCTATGTCGCCTCCCTGCGCGAACTGCTGGGCCTGATCGGCGCGCACGAGTGGCGCAAGAAAGGCGTCGAAATCCCGGCCTTGCAAGACCGCATCCATGCGCACTACGGCGTGTTCTCGCCCGTGCGGGGCGAGTATGTCGACCTCGTCGCCCAAGCCCCTTTGCCTGACAAGACCCTCGCGTTTGACATTGGCACCGGCAGCGGCGTGTTGGCCGCCGTGCTGGCCAAGCGCGGCGTCCAGCGCATCGTGGCCACCGACCAGTCCGACCGGGCCCTGGCTTGCGCCCAAGACAACCTGACTCGCCTGAAGTTGCAGCCCCAGGTCGAGCTGCAAAAGGTGGACCTCTTCCCCGAAGGCCGCGCCCCCTTGGTGGTGTGCAACCCGCCTTGGGTGCCCGCCAAACCCAGCTCGCCCATTGAATACGCGGTCTACGACCCGGACAGCGCCATGCTCAAAGGCTTTCTGTCCGGTCTGGCGGCCCACCTCACCCCTCAGGGCGAAGGCTGGCTGATCCTGTCCGACCTGGCCGAACACCTGGGGCTGCGCTCGCGCGAAGACCTGCTGGGCTGGATCGCCGCCGCCGGGCTCCAAGTCACCGGCCGGCAAGACATCCGCCCGCGCCACCCCAAAGCCAGCGATCCCAGCGACCCGCTGCACCGCGCTCGCGCCGCCGAAGTCACGTCTTTGTGGAAGCTGGCGCCTGTCCGAAAAGACGAAAGTTTAGTTGCCTAAACTGAAGTCGAGGTGTCTGAATAGCCGATACCAATTGACATAAGGCCGCCCCATAATGGGTCACAACAGATTTGTAACAAAAAGAGTTGTGGCCGGTCATGATCAGCAAACCAAGCAGTAAAGGTAGCGTCTGGGATGCGCGACGCAGCATGGTCTCCGCCCGAATCCTCGCCCAGACAGGCGTGGAACAAGGCGCGGACCTGGATGTGCTGTTGGCGGACACCGGCATCAGCCGGGCCATGCTGGATGACGACCACGCCCGCATCGAGCCGGCGCAAGAACTCCAGTTGATCCGCAACCTGGTCACGGCCTTGCCTCAGATCCCACATCTGGGCTTGCTGGCTGGCAGCCGTTACCACCTGCACACCTATGGCCTGTGGGGCTACGCCGTCGTCGGCAGTCTCACCTGGGGCAGCGCCATCAACATGGCCTCCCGCATGATGAGCCACACCATCTTGCTGACGCGCCACCGCGTGGACCGTGTGGACCGTGTGGACGATCACATCGTGGCTCGTTTCGATTCGGACCATGTGCCCGCCGATGTACGCACCTTCGTGCTGGACCGCGACCGCGCTTGCGCCATCACCTTGCAGCGCGAGATCATCGGCTCGCCGATTCCGTATCACGAGGTGCGCATGCAACGGGCCGAGCCGTCTGCCGAGTTGGCCCAGACCTACACCGAGTTCTTCGGCGTGCGGCCCCTCTTTGGTCAGACCCAGGACAGCGGCATTTTCGATGTCGACATCCTGACTCGCCCTTTGAGCGAGCCGGTGCGCCAGACCGTCAACCACTGCGAGCAAATGTGCCGCCAGTTGGTCGAAGCGCGCTACACCCGCACCGGCGTGGCCGCTCAGGTGCGCGACCGCCTTTTGCGCACACCCGGTCGCATCCCGGACATGGAAGACATCGCCGCAGAGATGCACATAACCTCGCGCACCCTGCGCCGTCACCTCACGGCTGAAGGTACCACCTTCCGCAACCTGCTCGAAGAAGTACGATCCACCCTGGCAGAAGGTCTGATGATCACCGCCAACCTGACGCACGGCGAGATCGCCCAACGTCTGGGCTACGCCGACGTGACCACCTTCATCGAAGCCTTCCGTCGCTGGAAGGGCATGCCGCCCAGTGAGTTCAGACGTAACCAGGGGTTACCAAGCTACACCAGACAAAGCCCTCAATGGAATGCGGTGCTGCGATAAAGATCGAGAAAGCCGGACATTCTCCGCATTCTTTGGTATTTGACGAACGGCGGGGTCGGCCTAGACTCTGACTGACTACCGTGAGTCCGTCATGAGCATTGCCCCCCAACTGCGTAACCTCAACATCGACCTGCCCGCCTGTCCTCAGACACTGGTCAAGCTGTCCTTGTTGATGGCCGATGAAAACGCCTCGATCGACCAGATGTCCGAGTTGATCGAAACCGACATGGCCCTGTCTGCGGCCATCGTTCGCACGGTGAACTCGGCGCTGTTTGGCCTGCTCAAGCGGGTCGAAAGCGTGCACGACGGTATCCGCTATCTGGGCATGGCGCAGGTCGCTGGCCTGACGTATGAGATTGGCCTGCGTGGCGCCTTCCCGCCCAGCCCCTTGCTGCAAAACATCTGGGACCGCGCCGGTGTGCGCGGCTTGGCCATGGGCCGCATTGCTCGCCAACTGGACATCGACCCCTGGCATGCCCACACCCTGGGCCTGTTTGCCGAAAGCGGCCGGGCCGTATTGTTTGCCTACGACCGCCAGCGCTACACCAGTCTGGGTGCCGAACAAGATGATGAGGCGCTGCTGTGCGCCGCCGAAATCGAAGCCTTTGGCGTGAGCCACTCGGCCCTGGGCGCCGCCCTGTGCCAAGCCTGGGGTTTGTCCAAAGACATCTCCGACGGCGTGCGAGCCCGGCCCCACGCCCCGAGCCAATGGGCGCAAGAGCGTCCTGCGGTTCAGCGCTTGCTGGCCATCGGCGCTGCGGTCGATGGTTTGCTGCTCAACCCGCACACCATCGACAACCCCACTGCTGTCTGGGCCGAATTGCAGCCCATTGCCGAGCAAGTGGGGCTGCACTTCCAGTCCTTCCAGCTGGCGACCTCGCGGGTGGTGGATCGACTCAACATCCCGCAAGACAGCGGCATCAACTCCAGTACCTTCTAAGCTGACACCGTTCAGGCCTGACTCAAACCTTACTGCTTGACGGCTTCGATCTGGATGACCAGGTGCACGGCGTCCGGGATGCCGTACGCGATGCCGTAGTCCATGCCGAACTCGCTGCGGGTGATGGTGGTGTCGAAATCACCGCCACACACTTCGCGCTTGAGCATGGGGTTTTGATAACAGTTGTAGTTGTTGGCCTTGAGCGTGACCGTCTGGCCCTTGCCCAACAGCGTCAGGGTGCCCACCACGGCCGACACCTTGTCGCCCTCAAAGATCACCTTGTCGCTCACAAACGTGGCGTTGGGGAAGGCTTCGGCGTTGAAGAAGTCCTTGCTCTTGAGGTGCTTGTTGAAGGCCTCGTAGCCGGTGTTGATCGAACCTGTTTCCAGCGTCACGTCCACCTTGCCGGTCTTGGCTGCACGGTCCAGGGTCACGGTGCCGCTCTTCTTGTCAAAGCGGCCACGGTTGGTAGAGGTGCCAAAGTGGCGCGCCTCAAAGGTGACGTAGGTGTGGGTGGGGTCGATGGCGTAGGTGTCAGCGGCAGCCATGGCAGCGCCCGAGGCCAGCAAAGACGCAGCGATCACGGTTTGAACAAAAGTGCGGTTCATGAGAGAGCTCCTGAGAGAAGGAAACGTGTCAGACAGACGGGTTGAAAACACGGGTTGGACGTGTGCGATAACGGGGATGAACAGCCTCACAGCGCGGGCACGCCCTGCAAGACCAGCTTGAACTTGACCTGAACATCATTGGCGACCACAGAGGGGTCGGCCCATTCGCCATCACCCACCTTGAAGTCCAGGCGCTTGATCACAAAGCTGCCGGTGGCGGTGCTCACGCCCTGGGCCTGGGTCAGCTGCACCGGCACGATCAGGTCGTGCACCTGACCCTTGATGCTGAGCTTGCCGCTCACATCGAAGTGGCCCGGCCCGGTGGCCTTGATGGCGGCCGACTGGAAGGTGGCCTTGGGAAACTTGGCGGTGTTGAACCACTCGGGCTTGACCAGTTCGGCATCGGCGTCGGCGTTCAGGGCCACGCTGCCCAGATCGATCTGGAAGGCCACCTTGCTGGTCTGGGGCTGTTTGGGATCAAACGCCAGTTGGGCCGAGAAGGTCTTGAAGCGCCCGTTCAAGGGCACGCCCAGTTGCTTGGCCACGAAGGTGACCTCGCTGCCGGCGGGCACCAGGGTCTGCGCGGCAGCCGCCGCCGCTGTGGGGGCGGTCGTGGGGGCGGCAGCTTGCGCGGTGCCCCCCATGGGCGCCAGGGTCGTCAGGCCCAACAACGCGGCCAACACGGTGGATGGAATACGTGAGCTCATGGTGTCACTCCTGTTCATGTTTCAGCGCCCGGGGCGCATCCGGTCCAGCAGACCGTCTTTGTCAATGACTTGGTGTTTGATCACGGCGGCCACATGCAGGCCCACCAGGCCGATCAGGGCAAAGGCGGCCACGGCATGCACTTCCTTGATCGTGGCGGCCAACTCTTTGTTCGGGGCGACCAGGTCCGGCAAAGGCAGCACGCCAAACCAGACGATGGGGTAGCCCTTGGCCGAGCTGTAAGCCCAGCCTGCCAGCGGCACCACAAAAAACAGCAGGTACATCAGGTGGTGGGTGCCGTGGTGAGCGATCTGCTGCCAGCGCGGCATGGCGTTTTGGATGCGGGCGGGCAAAGCGGGCGGCGGGTTCAGCAAACGCCACACCAGGCGCAGCACCGACAGCGCCAGGATGGTGATCCCGGCCCATTTGTGCCAATTGATCATCTTGAGCTTGGACGGCGAGAAGGGCAGGTCATCCAGGTACACGCCGGCGGCAAAGGCCGTCAGGATGGCCACCGCCAGCACCCAGTGCAAGACGATGGCCACGGTGGTGTAGCGCGCTTCGTTAGCGCCAGTGGGGGAAGACATGGTTTGCATCTCCTTTTGGGTAGCGGCTTTTGAAGCTCGCCATGGGTTCTAGATTAGTGGGGCGGACTGAACAGAAGGTTGTGTGGGGTTCACGGCTGGCTTCAATTTATTTGAATGCCTCAATCGGACACGTTCCTTGCAGATCGTCCACAAGAGGCCCTCAAGATCCGCACGCAAACAGCCGAAAGCTGTTCACGATGCCTTGCATCGCGTTTGACCATGTCCAAAAACCCTTTATTGCAACTCTCTGATTGGGTGCTGAGCACAGACCCCCGGCAGCGATTACGCATCATGCGATCGTTGATGGCGGCCTATGCTTACGTGGGCTGCTTTGGCTTGCTGCTCTACTCCACATGGGCGGGCTTCGTCTCGCCACGTCACACCGTGTGGGTCGGTGCCGTGGCCTTGGTCAATCTGGTGCTGTGGTACACCTTGTTGCGCAGCGGCGCCAATCGGCGATTCAAAGATCCCTCCTTGACCTTGCCTCAGGTCTTGTCTGGCCTGGCCACCGCCATCTTTGCCTATGCCGTGTCCGGACCGGTACACGGATCGACCCTGATCTTGCTGGCGCTGGTCATGGTGTTCGGCATTTTTGCACTCAATTCCCGCACTGCAAAAATTGTGGGCGCCAGCACGGTGCTGGTGATGGCCCTCACCATCCTCTACAAAACCACCACCGATCCCGTCCACTATCCCCTGTCGCTGGAGATCGCGCACTTCATCCTGATCGGGTCGGTGATGCCCACGATCTCGACCCTGGCCGCCCAGCTCAGCGCGCTGCACAAGCGCCTGGAGACGCAAAAGAGCGAGTTGGCCCAGGCTGTCAACCGCATCCAGATCCTGGCCACCCGTGACGAGCTGACCGGCCTGATCAACCGCCGGCACATGATGGAGGTGCTCAACCAGCACCAAAAACGCCTGCACCGATCTGGCCACCACCAGTTCTACCTGGCCTTGCTGGACGTGGACCACTTCAAACGCATCAACGACACCCACGGACACAATGTGGGTGACGAGGTCTTGCACCGCTTCGCGCAGGTGCTGGAAAGCGCCCTGCGCGACACCGACATCCTGGCCCGCTGGGGCGGCGAAGAGTTCTTGCTGCTGCTCAACGACACCACCGCCGATCTGGCC
The DNA here is from genome assembly GCA_028869095.1 of Burkholderiales bacterium. Taxonomy (GTDB): domain Bacteria; phylum Pseudomonadota; class Gammaproteobacteria; order Burkholderiales; family Burkholderiaceae_C; genus Aquabacterium. Next base: position 40,081 of record JAGWTE010000001.1, on the reverse strand, counting down.
AACATCGCCATCGAACGGGCGCGCATCGTGCTGCAGGACACCACACTGGTCCCCTCGCATCCGGATCTGAAGATCACTTTCTCGGCCGGCGTCACCGGCTATGTGGAAGGCGAAGTGCTGCACGCCAGCATCGACCGCGCCGACAAGGCCCTGTATCGGGCCAAAAAGCGCGGCCGCAACTGCACGGTCATCGACGAGGAAACCGACCATGAGGAGGCAATCCAGCCCTCATGACGACACCTTTTCCGCTCTTGGTCAATCTGCTGCTGAGTCAGGATCCCAAGATCCGGTCCCGGCTCGTCTTCAGCTGGATCGCCATCTACGGTTATGCCGCCGGCTCGATCGTGCTGCTGCTGGCCGCCCACATGGGCATGATCGCCGGCCCGCCGGTGTACTGGCTGGTCGGCTTCATCTGGACAGGCGTGAGCACGTTTTACCTGCTGGTGCGCAGCGGCTGGTCCAGCCGCCTGGGCTACCCCGGCATGGACTTCCCGCAATGCCTGTTCGCCCTGGTGGCCATGATGGCCGGTTACGTGATGGCCGGGCCCATCCGCGAAGGCGTGCTGCCCCTGGTCGCGCTCTTGCTGATCTTTGGGGTCTTCACCCTCAGTCCGCGTCAGGTGCTGCTGATCGGCGCCCTCACCATTGTGTGCCTGGGCTCGGTCGTGGCCGGCATGGTGTTGTGGATGCCGGGCGAATACGACGGGCGCGCCGCGCTGCTCAAATTCACCCTGTGCGCGCTGATCTTGCCCGCCATCTCGGCCGTGGCCTACTACGTGGCCAGCATCCGCCGCCGCATGACCCAGCAAAAGCTGGAGTTGCGCCAGGCCCTGGCCATGCTGCAAGAGGTCGCCATCCGCGATGACATGACCGGCCTGGTCAACCGCCGCCACATGCTGCAACTGCTGGACCAGCAGCGCGAACGCCAGGCCCGCACGGGCGAAGGCTTTTGCCTGGCCCTGATCGACCTGGACCACTTCAAGCACATCAACGACCACTACGGCCACCACATCGGCGACGAGGTGCTCAAAGACTTTGCCCTGGCCGCCGTCAGCGTCTTGCGCCAAACCGATGTGCTGGCCCGCTGGGGCGGCGAGGAGTTCCTGTTGATGATGCCCAGTTCGGACCCGCAAATGGAGCGGGCGTTGCAAGCCCTGGATCGCATCCGGGCCCAGCAGACCGCCCTGCCCACCTTGCCGGACCGGCCCATCACCTTTTCGGCAGGCGTGACCTGTCACCCCGATGGGGAGTCCCTGCGTGAAACCCTGGAGCGCGCCGACCGTGCCCTCTACCAGGCCAAGGCCGCCGGGCGCGCCTGCTCCGTGGTGCTGGAAGAGCAGAACTCCCTGACCCAGGCAAGTCCTGAGGCTTGCGCTCACCCAAATGTGAGACAGTGAGCTTGTCGCCTGGGTACGCCACCACCCGGCGTCGCCGTACCCCTTGCATCCGATGATGGGTGCCTCTCGGTGGTGTCCGCTTCGCAGTGTGCATGTCCAGCCTGTTATCCGACACTTCCGGGGCTTCGTTCACCGATGTTGCCCTGTCTCTGGCCTCTCGATCGATCCCACACGAGTCGGCCAAGTCTTTGCTTGACCGTTTGCTGCCTGCACTCAAAGCCTGGACCGGCAGCACCTTGGCCTTTGGCGCCACCTTGGGGTTCGATAAGCAAGGCGAATGCCTCCTGATGGGCGGCACCGGCGACGAAGTCCTGCGCGAACAGCAAACCCTGTGGGACGTCGTCCTGCGTGATCAGCAAGCCTGGATCGTCAGCCCGCCCCAAGACCCTCGCCTGAGCAGCCTGATGGGCTGGCCGCTGCGTCATGGCTCGCAATTGGTCGGCGTCATCGCCCTGGCCAACCGGGCCACCGGCTACGACGAAGCCCTGCTGCGTTCGCTGCATACCGGCCTGGTCATCGTGGCGGGCCTGCTGGCCACCGCCTTGCTGACCCAGAACACCGAACGCTCGCTGCATTCGCTGACCTACACAGCCGACGCCTTGCGCACCAGCGAACAGCAATATCGGCACATCTTTGAGGCCGCCGGTGTGGGCATGGCCCGTGTGTCCCTGCAGGGTCGCTTGCTGGACGTGAACCAGCGCTTTGCCGACATCGCCGGCCGCCCCCGCGAAACCCTCATTGGCCTGAGTTTCCTGGACATCACCCACCCCGAAGACGCCGCCACCGATTGGGGCTTGCTGGAGTCCTGTCTGACCGGGCAGCGCGAGCGCTACACCATGGACAAGCGCTACGTGCGCCCCGATGGCTCCGTGGTCTGGGTCGCCTTGAGCGTGGTGCTGGTGCGCAATGCCCAGGGCCGCCCGCTGTACTTCATCTCGGTCGTCGAAGACATCAGCGAGCGCCGTCATTTTGAAGAGGCCATGACCTCGGCCAAAGCGGCGGAGCGCGCCAGCAAGGCCAAAACCGAATTCCTCTCGCGCATGAGCCACGAGCTGCGCACCCCGCTGAACGCCATGCTGGGCTTTGCCCAACTGCTGCGCGTCGACCCCCGCTCCCCTTTGAGCGACTTGCAGACCCAGAAGGTGCTGCACATCGAACGCGCCGGCGCGCACCTGCTGGCCATGCTGACCGATGTGCTGGACCTGTCCCGCATCGAGGCGGGCAGCCTGCCCCTGGCGCTGGAGCCCTTGGACATCAGCGCCGTTTTGCAAGAAGCCTCGTCTTTGGTCAGCAACCAGGCCCGCGAAGCGCAGTTGCAATTGCAGATCACCTGGCCCGACACGCCCATTTACGCCCTGGCCGATCAGGTCCGCCTGCGCCAGATCCTGGTCAACCTGCTCACCAACGCCATCAAATACAACCGCCCACAGGGCCGCGTGATGCTGGAAGCCATGACCCTGTCCCCTCATGTCATGCTCACCGTCAGCGACACCGGCAAGGGCCTGAGTACCGAGCAGCAGCAGCACCTGTTCGAGCCCTTCAATCGACTGGGCGCCGAACGCACCCACATCGAAGGCACCGGCATCGGCCTGGTCATCGTCAAACGCCTGGTCGACCTCATGCATGGCCGCCTGGAAGTCAGCAGCACCCCGGATGTCGGCAGCATCTTTCGGGTCTGGCTGCCGCAAGCCCGCATGACCGTGGCCCCCAGCCCCGCCCCCACAGAAGACCGTTTATTGAGCCCTCGGGCCTCAGGCTTTGGCGCCCTCGACGGTGCCGAGCCTGCACAAATGACGGTGCTGTACGCCGAGGACAACCCCATCAACGTCGAACTGGTGCGCCAAGTGCTGCGCATGCGCCCGCAGTGGCATCTGGAGATCGCACGCAGCGGTGCCCAGGCCATCGAGATGGCCCAGTCCCAACCGCCCGATCTGTTGCTGCTGGACATGCACCTGGGTGACATGAACGGCACCGACGTGTCCGACGCCCTGTCCCAGCAAGCCCACACGGCCAACATCCCCCGCGTGGCCCTGTCAGCCGACGTGATGCCCGATCAGATCCGCGAAGCGCGCGAGCGCGGGTTTGTGGAATACCTCAGCAAGCCCCTGGAAGTGGCCCGCCTGCTGAAGATTCTGGATCGCTGTGCGCCGCACTTGAGCGCGGCAGAGCACTGAGGCTCAACCCGGCAAGTCGGTGAAGAAGCGGCTGCCGTGAAAGATCAAAGGCTGCACGCCCACCCGGCGCTGCACATGGTGCACATGGCCAATCAGGACGGTGTGGTCCCCCGCCGCTTGCATCAGGTGGTGGCTGCATTCAAACACCGCCACCGCACCCTCGATCACCGGCGCACCGGTCAAGCCCGGACGCCAAGGCGCGCCATCAAACCGGTCGATGCCCTTGCGCGCAAAGCGCTCGGCCAGCGGACGCTGATCCGCCGCCAGCACATTGATGGCGTAATGCGTGGCCGTTTGAAAGCCCGGCAGCGCCGTGGAGCGCGATGACAGGCACCACAGCACCAGCGGCGGCGCCAGCGACACCGACACGAAAGAATTGGCCGTCAGGCCCACCAGATGCCCTTGCGCATCCCGCGCGGTCACGATGGTGACGCCGGTCGCGAACTGCCCAAGGGACGCGCGAAACTCGTCGGTGGTGAAGGGCTCAAGGGTCGCGTCAGACGTCAACGGCGGCATCGACGGGGGCGGAAAGGACATGGATTCTTTCAATGGATCAAGCCGACAGTGTAGACGCGCGGCTTTCACCGTGCACGGCCCGTGGCAATCGATACACCCATATCGGCCGCCCGCCCGCCAGGGTGAAGGAGGCATTGGGATGAACCCCTCGCCCCTGCGCATCGGTGGCAGCGAACTCCAGGCTGACCAGCCAGCTACCGGGCTTCATCGTTTGCAGGGCCTTGGCCCAAGCGCGGGGCATGGTCTCCGGCCGCTGGAACAGGTAGACCAGGTCATAGCCAGACCAATCGGTGGCCCACATGTCACCCCGGCGCACCTTCGCCCAGGGGCAACGCAAGGCACACACGGCCCACCAGACCCAGCTCCACTCGACCCCGCTCAAGCGCGCCTGGGGATACGCCTCGCGCAGCGCTTGCAGCCCATCGCCCATGCCACAGCCGGCATCCAGGATGTGGGCATCTGGCGGCAAACGCACATACTCAGGCAAAGCCCGCAGCGCGCCCTTGGGGGTGGGAAACACCGGCGCATCGCGCCATGAGCGCATGGGATAGGCCAGCAGCAACAGGCCCAGGGGTGCCAGCCAGACCCAGGCCGGCAGACCGCCGCCCTGCCCCAAAGCCAGCACCGACAGCGGAAAGCCCGCCGCCACAAACACCCGGCGCCAGGTGGTGGCCGCCACCGCAGGCCACAAAGCCAGGCAGGCGCCCAGCGCAGTGGGCAACACCAAGGTCGCCCACAACGGAGCGGATGCCCCACGCAGCGCCCAAGCCAGGCCCCAGGCCGCCGCCCAACTCAGCAAAGCCGGCAAGGGCCAGGGCAAGCTGGACACGCGTGTCAGGCCTGTGGGCCGCGCAGCTTGTCGATCAGGCCATTGAGCTCGTCCAGGCTGCCGAACTGGATGGTGATCTCGCCCTGCTCGCCGCGCTTGGTCTTGCGCTTGACATGGATCTCAACCTGCGCGGTCAAGAAGTCCGACAACTCTTCTTCCAGGCGCACCACATCGCGCGACTTCTCTTGCGCCACGCGCAGCAAAGGCGTCTGGCGGCCGGCGCCCTGCACCTTGGCGACCAGCTTTTCAGCCTCGCGCACATTGAGCTTCTTGGCCGCCACTTCATGGGCCGTGGTGATCTGCTGGGCCTTGTCCAAGGGCAACAAGGCACGGGCATGGCCCATGTCGATGTCACCGGCCATCAGCATGCCTTGCACCGGCTCGGCCAGGTTCAGCAGGCGCAACAGGTTGGAGGCGGCACTGCGCGAACGGCCCACGGCTTGCGCGGCCTGCTCGTGTGTCAAACCAAATTCAACCGTCAAGCGCTGCAGGCCTTGCGCCTCTTCCAGCGGGTTCAAATCCTCACGCTGGATGTTTTCGATCAGGGCCATCACGGCGGCGGCCTCGTCGGGCACCTCCTTGACCAGCACCGGCACCTCGGTCAGGCCGGCCAGCTTGGCGGCGCGGGAGCGGCGCTCACCGGCGATGATCTCGTAGCGGGCTTCGCTGACAGAACCACCCGGGCCAACCGGACCCAGAGGGCGCACCAGGATCGGCTGCATGATGCCCTGCGAGCGGATGGACTCGGCCAACTCGTACAGCGAGCCCTCGTCCATGCGCGTGCGCGGCTGGTACTTGCCCGCCTGCATCTGGTCCAGACGCAAGGTCGTGGGCGCACCGTCCGCAGCCGCAGCTGCCGGGGTGTCGCTGACTTTGGGGCCCAGCAGGGCCTCCAGGCCCATGCCCAGGCCTTTGGATTTCTTGGTTGCCATAAGGCGTGATTGTCCTCTATGTCTGCAGCCAGCCCTGCAAGCGCGCCCAGCCGTCGGGCCAATCGCCCTGCCCCGACTCGGCATTCACATGGCCCAGGGGGCCCAGGTTGGCAAAGCTCGCGCCCCAGTCCTGCGCCAAGTGCTCGGCCCGCTCGACACGGCTGTGAGGGTCATCGCTGGACGCCAGCACCTGCGCCGCGAACGGCAAGCGCTGGCGCGGCACGCGGGTCCAGCCATGCAACTGGGGCGGCAGGCTGTCCAGCTTGTCAGGGTTGTCCAGATCCGGCGGCGCCACCAGCCAGGCCCCTTTGACACGGGCCGTGTGCTGCGAATGGGCCGCCCAGGCCGCCACCAGGTGGCAACCCAGGCTGTGGGCCACCAGCACCGCGGGCTCATCCAGCAAGCTCGCGTCCGCCAGCAAGGCCTCATCCAACTGCATCATCCAGTCGCCACGCTTGGGCCATTGCCAATCATCTTGCTCGACGCGCATCCAGCGGGCATGATCCGAATGGATCACGGGCCAGCGGCTTTGCCAATGTTCTGCCCCAGAATCATGCCAGCCAGGCAACAAAACGAGGGTCGATAAACGCGGTCTACGGGTTGTCATGCCCCCTATCCTAGTGGCTGGGGAGCAAGGCAAAAGTGTTGCAAATTGCAATAATGTCACGATGAGTCAAGTGCTGAGGTTTGGCACCATGCCCGGAAAGTCTCCCCATCTCGCAGATCCCACTGCCGAGGCCGTCCGGTCACCTTCGGACGTTGCCGCGCAGTCTGCGCAGCCGTGGCAAGCCATCTTTGAACACAGCGCCTGCGGCCAGATGCTCTTGTCCCCCGAGGGCGACATCCAGGCCATCAACGCCAAAGCCTGCCAACTGCTGGGCTATGCCCGCGATGCCCTGATCGGCACCCGCTGCCACACCCTCACCCACCCGGGAGACCTGTCGTCCGAGTTGGACCACTGGCGCAGCCTGCAAGAGGGGTACCTGCCCCAGTTCCGGCTGGAGCAGCGCTTCCTCAAACACAACGGCAACATCATCTGGGTCGAGATGCATGTGTCCATGCTGCGTGACGCCAATGGCCAGCCGCGCCAGGCCGTGGCCGTCATCCACGACATCAGCACCCGCAAGCACATCGAGCGCAGCCTGCGTGAACGCGACCTGCTGCTCAAAAGCCTGGACCACATCCCCGGTGCGCTCTACAAGGTGCTGCTGCCCGTGCAGGGCGAGCCCCAACTGCTGTATGCCAGCACCCGCGCGGCCGAACTCTATGAGGTCGACCCCGCCTCCGTGCGCCTGAACTGGACCACGCACTACAAGCGCGTCCATCCCGATGACCTGCACATGGTCACCCGCCTGGTCGAAGCCTCACTGCAGCACCAAAGCCAGCCCCTGCAATACGAATACCGCGTGATCCTGCCCACCAAGGGCGTGCGCTGGTTGTCAGGCGAAGCCATCGCCCAGGCCCTGCCCGATGGCAGCACCGCCTGGTATGGCTACACCACCGACATCACCGAACAAAAGCAAAACCGCTTCACGGGCGACCCGCGTGTGGACGAGGCGGCGGTGGCGCCTGTGGCCACCATGGTGTCCCACACAGACATCCGCATCGAGCCCAGCCCCACCAAAGCGGCCGAGGAAGACACCCAGCCCGCCGACCTGCTGCAAGCGGTGGTGGCCGCCACGCCGCGCGCCCCGATCGCAACGAACGACGCGGCCTCAGCCGAGCCCGCTGCCAACACGGCGGTTCGCCCCATCCGAGTTCTCTACGCCGAAGACAACGAAATCAACGTGCTCCTGGTCGAGCAGATCTTCAAGCTGCGCCCGCAATGGGAGCTGGTCGTGGCGCCCAATGGCGCCGCTGCGCTGGAACAGGTCAAGCAACAGCGTCCCGACGTGATGCTGGTCGACCTGCACCTGGGTGACATGACCGGTTTTGAATTGATCCAGACTCTGGATGAAAATACGCAGACCCGCGACATCACCCGCGTGGCCTTGTCCGCCGACGCCATGCCCGACAGCATCCAGAAGGCGGAGCGGCATGGCTTCACCGACTACCTGACCAAGCCACTGGATGTGCTCGCGCTCCTGCGCTGCCTGGACGATTTGCTCAGCCTGCCCTCGGCCGCGCAGGCCTTGCTGCCCCAAGCCTGATCAGAAGCTGCACAACACCTTCATCGTCGCGGGGGCCACCTCCGACGCATCGATCAAGGCCATGGCATTGGGATTGGCCAACACCTTCTTGGCTTCGGCCGCCGTGCTCACCTCCACCGGCGGCACCCCGCCCCCTGTGAACACCTGACGGGCCCAGATCGCGCTCGCCTGATCATCCGTCTTGCCGATCACCGACAGCAATTCAGACTTGCTGGACGCCACCACCACCAATTGCGCCTGCCCCGCGCCCGGCAAACTTTTCATGCGCATCAAGAAAATGGCCGCCGCCTGTTCCGGCGTGAGCTTGCTGGCCGAGCTGCCTGTGCCGACCACCGCCACGCTTCCCGCTTGCGCCGCCAAAGCCGCACCACTCAGAAGACACACCAGAGCCCAGTTCACGCATTGCTTGTTCATTTGGAACTCCTTCGCTCCACGCCCACACCTGCCGTGGGCCGGTCACCGCCAGCAGGCTTCAGAACGTGCCTTGCAGAGACACCGACAACAATTTGCTGTCGCCAAAGAAGGGGTAGCTGTACTCGGACTTGTCCTGGCCCACGTCGTACTCGACCTTGAGCGCCGTGTTCTTGGCAAAGTCCCAGCGCAAGCTGTAGGCCATGGTGCGATGCCCTTCACGGGCCACCAAGCTATTGGGCGCCACGGCATAACGCGACAAGGTCACCATGGGCAAGACCTTGCCCACCTTGTAGCCCGCGCCCAGCAAAAAGTAGTCGTAAATGAACCGTGTGGGCTCATGCGGACGCTGCTGGAACTGGTTCAACTCCGAACGCAACACCCACTGCTCGTAGTCCACATTGACCGAGGCGGCCATCAAGCGAGTGAACACATGGTCGTTGATCACGCCCAGGCCATCCGGCTGGGTCGTGGTCTCTTGATGGGTCATCGTCATCAAACGACCTTCAACGATCCCATTGGACAAAGCCACCCAGGCGCCATTGATCCGGTCCCAGCGCTCGTGGATTTCAGGCTGGCCGTAATAGATCAAGGTGTTGTAAGCGTTCTTCTTGCTCTCGCCGGACTGCCCCGTCCAGGCGCTCGCATTCAAGGTCCAGTCGGTGTTGCCCAACTGACGCGTGTACAAGGCGGTCACGCCGTCATAGGTGAAGATGGGCCAACCATACACATCGGCCGAGGGCCGCACCCACGGGTAGGCATAGCCCACATACAGGTAGTCGCTGTAGTAGTACAAGGGGATGCGCTTGCGCCCGGCCTGCAAGCTCCACTCGTCATTGACTTGCCAGCTGGCATAGGCCCAATCCAGCGTGGGCACCCAGTCGCCCGATTCGTGATTCTTCGGTCGCATCACCACCTGTGCGGTGGCCGACAAGGCCGGGGCCAGGTGGGCGTTCAGCTGCAAGCCAAACAGGGACTCCAGGTCCGCCTGCCAACCCCGCCCCTTTTCATACACGCCCACGTACTCCCAGTTCTGGATCGAACATGGACAGTTCCATTGCTGGTAGGTCCAGTTCTTGAGGCCAAACTGTTTGGACTCACCCGACAGCACCTTGCCTGCCGTGAGCTCGTAAAAGCCCGTGAGTTGGAATTTGCCATCCGCATCCAGCGTGATGGCCTGTGGGACATTGAGCAAGCACCCGCCATCGCGGCGGTGATCAACATGCGCTTCATGAGCGAGCCCCTGGTTCGTTTCGAATGGATCAGCAAAACGGAAATTGCTGAAAATCTGAAAGCGACGAGGAGCCCACTCTACGCCTGGGGTGACCGAAAAACCACCCGGTCATCACCCTAGTGCGCCGTTTGTGCGACCCTTTTCACGAGTTCGCCCGCGAACGCCACAAAGGCCTGCGCGCCCTTGCTGCTGGGGTCAAACACCACACCCGGCAGCCCATAGCTGGGCGCTTCGGCCAGGCGCACATTGCGCGGGATCACGGTGTCAAACACCTTCTCGCCAAAGTGCGCCTTGAGCTGATCGCTGACCTGTTGCTGCAAGGTGATGCGCGGGTCGTACATCACCCGCAGCAAACCGATCAACTGCAGATCCCGGTTCAGGTTGGCATGCACCTGCTTGACCGTGTTGACCAGATCGGTCAGTCCTTCCAGCGCGAAGTACTCGCACTGCATGGGCACGATCACACCGTGGGCCGTGGTCAAGCCATTGAGGGTCAGCAGGCTGAGTGACGGCGGGCAGTCAATCAGCACGAAGTCGTAATCGGCCGCCGCTGCTTCGATGGCCGTCTTCAAACGGCGGTCGCGCCGCTCCAGATTGACCAGTTCGATCTCGGCGCCCGCCAGTTCGCGGTTGGCACCCAGCACATCGTAGCCCGCCTTCTCGCTGCGGATGCGGGCCTGCGCGATGGTGGCCGCCTCCAGCAGCACGTCGTACACCGTCTGCTCCAGGGTGCGCTTGTCCACCCCCGAGCCCATGGTCGCGTTGCCCTGCGGGTCCAGGTCGATGATCAACACCCGTTGACCGATCTTGGCCAGACCGGCGGCCAGGTTGACTGTGGTGGTGGTTTTGCCCACCCCACCCTTTTGATTGGCGATGCAGAAGATGTGCGGCATGGTGGGAATTATCGCGGCGGATCCACGACAGCTTGTGACGCCAAGGGCCTCTGGCAACACATTCAGACAAGAAAAATGGGCCCGAAGGCCCATGGTGTCGAGGCGTCACACCGGGTGACCCTCAGCCAGCTCAGTCAACTCACTGAGCTGCGTGCTTCTTGGCGTGGTGCTTTTTAGCGTGGTGCTTCTTGGCAGCGTGGTGCTTTTTAGCATGGTGCTTCTTGGCATGGTGTGGCTTGCTGGCAGCAGGCGCTTGAGCAGCGGCAGGCTCGCCAGGCATCGGAGCGGGAGCAGCTTGTTGAGCCATGGCCACGGCCGAGGCGGTGAACAAAGCGGCGGCCAGAGCGATGCGTTTGAAAGTCAGTTGTGCCATGAGGTATCTCCTTGTGATGGGTTACCCATGGTTAACCACCGAGCCCCCGTTTCGGTTGACGATAAAAGCCCTTGCACAGGTATTTTTTTCACTTTCCTTGATCTGGCATCCGCATCCAGACCACGCAACGTTCGGCGTCCAGTTGCGGCACCACCAGGGGTTCCACGTGGAACACGTCCACCGACGCAGGCAACACCGCTTGCTCGTCCACGGGGACTTTGCCCTTCATCGCCATCCACACCGCACCAGGCGCCAACAGGGCTTGGGTCAGGGTGACAAAGTCCAGCAACGAGGCAAACGCACGCGAGGTGATCACGTCGTACTGGCCCTTGAGCTGCTCCACCCGTGCATGCTCGGCACGCAGATTGGACAACTTCAACTCGGCCGCCACCTGCCGGATGAACGCGGCTTTCTTGCCCACGGTGTCCACGCAGGTGACCTGCACATCGGGACGCGCAATGGCCAAAACCACGCCTGGCAAGCCCCCGCCACTGCCCACGTCCAACAAGCGCGGCGCCTTGTTTGCTAAGGGATGTTGCGCCAGGTGACGCCCCAACGGGCCCAGTACCGCGAGGCAGTCGGCCAGGTGATGCGTCAGCATGTCCTGCGGATCGCGCAGCGCAGTCAGGTTGAAGGTGCCATTCCAATGCGCCAGCATGGCCAGGTAGGCAGCCAATTTCTGTTGTTGCTCGCTCGACAGATCCAGGCCCACGTACGCCAGCATGGGTGACACGGCCTCCTGCCATTGCGCGGGTGTCCACACCACGGCCGGACGATCGGGCGCCTTGCGAACCACCCGCACGTCCTTGCGAGGCGCACTCACCTTGCCGCCGCGCAACTCATACGCCGACACCACGGTCGGATCGCCACCACCACGTCGACCCACAGGTCCTCGTTTTCCCATTGCCATCCTGTCTCCATCCAGCGGCCCTTGTTGCCGGGCCAGCCATTACAGCGGTGCGCCCGCCACCCTCAGAAAGGAAGGCCCAAGCGACGCGCCCGACACTGTCAAATTGTGCGTCGAAAACCGCACTTGCCCCGCTCGACGCCGAGCAGGCGCCACGGCATCACCCCATCCTCAACCGGCCACGCGGGTCGTGGCCCCAGCCTCACCCTGAGGCACAAAGCCCTTGACCCGTCCCTTCTTCAAGTGAATCAAGAGCAAGGACACGGCGGCGGGCGTGATACCCGAGATCCGCGAGGCCTGGCCCAGGGTTTCCGGCTTGTGCTTGCTCAGCTTTTGCCGCGCCTCGATGCTCAAGGCCGACACCTGCATGTAATCCAGATCTGCCGGCAGCTTCAGGTTCTCGTAGTACGCGGCCCGCTCGACTTCGTCATTTTGCTTGTCGATGTAGCCTGCGTACTTGATGCTGATCTCCACCTGCTCCACCACGGCATCGGCCAAGGCTGCCCCCAACTCCGCATGCAAACCTTCCCGGTCCACAGGGTTTGTTTCACGTGAAACAAGGCCGCCTTCTGTGGACTCGGTTTTACCCGCTTCCAAGCGCAAGGCAGCCTGCCGCACTGCCGCAATCGCCCCGGCTTCGCATACCCGGTCGTAGTCCACACCGGGGCGGCGCAACAAATCACCCAGGTTGTATTCCCGCTCCAACGCCTTGCCCAGCAGGCGTTCCGCATCGACAGCAGGCAAGGTAGCAGGCCGCACCCAAGTCGACTTCAGGCGCTCTGTTTCACGTGAAACAGCGTCGCGCTTGCGATTGAATGCAGACCAGCGTGCATCGTCCACCAAGCCCAGTTCACGACCGATTTCTGTCAGGCGCATGTCGGCATTGTCTTCGCGCAACTGCAGGCGGAACTCCGCCCGGCTGGTGAACATGCGATAGGGCTCGGTCACGCCCTTGGTGATCAGGTCGTCTACCAACACGCCCAAGTAAGCCTGATCCCGGCGGGGTGACCAGGCCTCGCGCTCTTGCACTTGCAAGGCGGCGTTCAAACCGGCAAACAGGCCCTGGGCTGCCGCCTCTTCGTAGCCCGTGGTGCCATTGATCTGCCCCGCAAAGAACAGGCCCTGGATGGCCTTGGTCTCAAAGTTGGACTTCAACTCGCGCGGATCAAAGTAGTCGTACTCGATCGCATAACCGGGGCGCAGGATGTAGGCGTGCTCCAGCCCCGGCATGGAATGCAGGGCCGCCAACTGGATGTCAAAGGGCAGCGAGGTGCTGATGCCGTTGGGGTAGAACTCGTTGGTCGTCAGGCCCTCGGGCTCCAGAAAAATCTGGTGCGAGTCCTTGTCGGCAAAGCGGTTGATCTTGTCTTCGATGCTGGGGCAATAGCGCGGCCCCACCCCTTCGATCACGCCCGTGAACATGGGACTGCGGTCAAAACCCGAACGGATGATGTCGTGGGTGCGCTCGTTGGTATGGGTGATCCAGCACGGCATTTGCTCAGGATGCTGCTCCGGTGTCCCCAAGAAGCTGAACACCGGCATCGGCGTTTTGCCGTCCATGCCGTCACCGGGCTGTTCGGTCAGCTTGCTGAAATCGATGCTGCGGCCATCAATGCGAGGCGGGGTGCCCGTCTTCAAGCGCCCCTGCGGCAACTTCAACTCTTTCAGGCGGGCCGACAGCGACACCGCGGGCGGGTCACCGGCGCGGCCCGCGCTGTAGTTCTGCAGACCCACGTGGATCTTGCCGTCCAGGAAGGTGCCCGCTGTCAGCACCACCGCCCGCCCGCGAAAGCGGATGCCCACCTGGGTGACGGCGCCCACCACGCGGTCGCCCTCCACCATCAGGTCGTCCACCGCCTGTTGGAACAGCCACAGATTGGGCTGGTCTTCCAGGCGGCGGCGAATGGCGGCCTTGTACAAAATGCGGTCGGCCTGGGCACGGGTGGCGCGCACGGCCGGCCCCTTGCTGGAGTTGAGGATGCGAAACTGGATGCCACCTTCGTCCGTGGCCGCCGCCATGGCGCCACCCAGCGCGTCCACCTCTTTGACCAAATGGCCTTTGCCAATGCCACCGATCGAAGGGTTGCAGCTCATCTGGCCCAGGGTCTCGATGTTGTGCGTCAACAGCAAGGTGGCACAGCCCATGCGGGCGGCGGCCAGCGCAGCCTCGGTACCTGCGTGGCCACCACCGACCACGATCACATCGAATTCCTTGGGATAAAACATGGGCTTTTGCCTATTTTTTGAGCAACCCAGCATTTTACTGACTTGAGGGCAAACCCGCCTGCCTCAGCTTGGATTGGATGCCCCCAAAGCACAGTGTCGCAAGACAGAAACTAGGGATGGCCCGTCAAAAAATCACGCTCTACGATGGGCGCCTTACAAAAACAGGGGGAGCCTGCTCGTGTCCGCACGGTCGGGCCATCACGCAGGCAAGGCACAATCGGGGCATGAACTGTCGCCCCGGTTGTGCCGCGTGTTGCACCGCCCCGTCCATCTCGTCCCCCCTGCCCGGCTACCCTCAAGGCAAACCCGCCGGGGTGCCCTGCCCTTTTTTGGACGAGGCCCTGCGCTGCCGCTTGTTTGGCCAGCCGGAGCGCCCGGCCGTTTGCAGCTCTCTTCAGCCCGCCCCTGATATGTGCGGCGACAGCCGCGAACAAGCCATGCGCTGGCTCACCAAGCTCGAAGTCGACACCCGGTTTGATGCCGACGCGTCAGACTGGCCTCTGCGTTGAGCGGCATCGGCCCCAGGCTCAACCCTCATTCAAGGCCCGGGTGTAATACCAACGCCCGTCTTCCCTGACGAACTCGCTGATCTCGTGCAGGCGGTGGGCTCGTCCACCCCATTTGCTGCGCGCCACAAATTCCACCATGCCACGGTCCGCATCCAGCAAAGCGGCTTTTTTGACGTCCAGCCCCAGCCACTTGAGCCCGGGTTCCGGCGCCTCGATCTCGGGCGGGCGGGTGCGGGGGTGCCACGTGCCCAACAGATAGTCGCGCAAGTCCAAGACGAAAGCCGAGTAGCGCGAGCGCATCAGCGACTCCGGGTCTGGTGCCTGCCCCGCCAGAGGCCCTGTGTGATAGCGCCCACAGCACTGCCCATAAGAAGCGGGGCGCCCACAGGGACATGGCTGGGATTCGCGGACAGAAGACGGCAGCAAGGGCGACGGCATGTGACAAAGTGAAATTTGCAGGCGCACAATGATGGCATGCCTTCAGATTTCACCCCCTTTTCCAACCCCGCTTCGATGTTCCGGCTGGATGACCGGGTGGCCCTGATCACAGGGGCCGCGCGAGGTCTGGGGCTGGAAATGGCCAAAGCGCTGGCCCGAGCCGGCGCCACCGTCGTGCTCAACGGCCGCGACAAAGCCGCCCTGCAGCAAGCCCTGCGTGTGATGGAAGACGTGCCCGGCGCCACGCGTCCGGACCTGGCCGTCTTTGACATCACCGATGACACCGAACGCAATCAGGCCCTCCATCGCATCCAGCAATTCCACGGCGGTCTGGACATCCTGATCAACAACGTCGGCCTGCGCGACCGCCGACCGCTCGATGCCTTCAGCCTGGAAGATGTCCGCCACCTGATGGACGTGAACCTGATCGCCCCCCTGGCCTTGTCACGCGAAGCGGCGCGCATGATGTCACCCGGCATTGGCCGCATCATCAACATCACCTCGATTGCCGGCCCCATCTCGCGGGCGGGCGATGTGGCCTACACCACGGCCAAAGGTGGACTGGATGCCCTGACCCGCGCGCTGGCGGCCGAGTTGGGCCCACGCGGCATCAACGTCAACGCCGTGGCGCCCGGCTACTTTGCCACCGAGGCCAACACCGAAATGGTGGCCGATACCGAGGTGGCCAACTGGCTGTCGCGGCGCACCTCACTGGGCCGCTGGGGGCAACCGGCCGAAATCGCCGGAGCCGTCGTGTTCCTCGCCAGCCCCGCAGCCAGTTATGTCACCGGACAGACCCTGGCCGTGGACGGTGGTTACCTGTCTCACTTCTGAGGGTTCTGCACCTCGTCGCCCACGGCGGTCGCACGCTGGGCCAGCAGCAGGTAGATCTCGCAGACCCCACGCAGGTACACCAAGGTAGGCAACACCAGGGCGAGCCCGAACACCACCCCGCCCCCCACGTTGGCCGCCGCAATATAGGGCAAGGCATCGGGCGACACCACCTGGGTGTCCACCGCCTGCACCGCGTGGCCCAGCAGCCCGCCCATCAGGATCTCGGCAGGCACGGTCACGCCCAAAATCGCGACCGACAACTCGGCCATCACCCGGCCGGCCACCAGCACGACCACACTGGCGCCCCCGCCCACCAGGCCGGTCACCAAACTGAGCCCGGCCATCAAGGCCGTGGCGTGCAACAGGTGTTGGCGCAGCAAGTTGGCCACCTGGCGCACCGTACCCCACGAAGACGCCCCCGCCCACACGATCGGCCCCGTCAAAGGCCCCACCACCGTGGCGCCGGCCACCAGCATCACCCCGATGGCGATCACGGTCAATGGCACCACCAAGGCATACAGCCAAGGCCCGACCACGGCCAGGCCACACAACCAGAACAAGCCGACGATCACCGCCGACGCAGCCGCCCCGACCAGCAAGAGCACCAGCAAAGCCACCAACACCCGGTGCGCCACGCCCAAAGCGTCGGCCACGGCATCGACCACCTCCCTCGGTGGCCGCTCCAGCGCCCGGTCCATCAACAGCAGGCCGGCGGCCTGGCTGCCATAAAACGCGATGAACAAACCCAGCGCCCCCTCCAGCACGGCCCAGGGCAATTGCCCTTGCCCCAAAGCGCCACGTGCCATGGCCAGCGCCGTCCCGGCACCGGCAAACGCCGCCAGCAGCACATACATGGCTCGGCCATCGCGCACCGCCTCAATGCTGCCCAACACCTGCGCCAGGGCGCGCCACCAGTTAAAACGTTCGCTCGTCATCCGGTTCGTCCACCCCAAAAGCGGTTTTTCGTAGCCAAGTCCAACCCGATCATAGGGGCAAGCCCGCATGAATAATTGATGAACGCGTGCAACAACGCGCACGGAAGGTTGACATTCACGCACAAATAAGGGTTGCAAACGCTAGCTGAACGTGGTTTGTTCAACCATAATGAGCAAGTCTGTGTCTGGTAGCGGCACCGTCTTTGGAATGGGTCCTGATGGGTTGAAGCTCCACATGGTTACTTTGTTAGTGAAAGGGGCTCTCTCGTGGGCAACAAACTTTACGTGGGCAATCTGGCCTACAGCGTGCGCGATCAGGATCTGAATGACGCTTTCTCTCAATACGGCGCCGTGAGCTCCGCCAAGGTCATGATGGATCGTGACACCGGCCGCTCCAAAGGTTTCGGCTTCGTCGAAATGAGCTCCGATGCAGAAGCACAAGCTGCGATCAACGGTCTGAACGGTCAACCCGTTGCTGGCCGCGCTGTCGTGGTGAACGAGGCTCGTCCTCGTGAAGAGCGTCCTGCTGGCTTCCGTAGCCCCTACGGTGGTGGCAACGGCGGCGGTGGCGGCTACGGTGGTGGCCGTCGCGAAGGCGGCGGTGGTGGCTACGGCGGCGGCCGTGAAGGCGGCGGCGGTGGCTACGGTGGTGGTCGTCGCGAAGGCGGCGGTGGCGGCTACGGCGGTGGCCGTGGTGGCAACGGCGGCGGCTACGGCGGCGGCTACTGATCTGATCCGCAGATCACATTGACGGCGTAGCGCTTATCACAAGTCGTTACGTCATCGATCCAAGGGGGCAATGCGTTAAAGCATTGCCTTTTTGTTTTTGAAGAGGCTGAAAAGGAATCCCATGAACCCGATCCTGTCTCGTCTGTTGCTGGCCACGCTCGGTGCCGCGGCCTTGAGCTCTTCCGCCATGGCGGCCACCAATGTGGGCGTCAGCGTCTCTGTGAACCAACCCGGGTTCTACGGTCGCATTGATTTGGGCGACCAACCCCCGCCCCTGGTGATCTACCCCCAGCCCGTGATCATCGAGCAGCGCCCGGTCTACTACCAACAGCGCCCCATCTACCTGCGCGTGCCTCCCGGCCACTCCAAGGACTGGGCGCGCTACTGCGGCCGCTATCAGGCTTGCAACCAACCCGTTTACTTTGTGCGCGATGACGACCCTCGCTGGGGCAGCCGTCATGAACGTGACGACCGCGATGACCGTCGTGACTACCGTGAGCGCCGCGATGATGACGATGATCGGGGACATGGCCGAGGCCATGATCACGGACGCGGCCACGGACATGGCCACGACCGCGACTGATCACTGACGTCGGCGTTTCTTGCGGTGGCGTTGTGCCCCGACCACCGCATCAAACAACCACCGCGGCATGAATTTCAGCACGGTGGCCACCACGCCCATCTGCCAGGGAATGACGCGCCAGCGCACCTGTGCCTCAATGGCAGCAAAGGCCTGATCGGCAAAGCGATCCGGGTCCATCAGAAAGGGCATGGGGTAGTCGTTATCCCGCGTGAGCGGCGTGTCCACATAGCCGGGGGCCACGGTCACCACGGCCACGCCATGGGGTTTGAGCTCGCCCCGCAAGGTTTCGCACAACTGCACCACCGCGCCTTTGGCCGCGCAGTAGCCGGCATGGCCGGGCAGCCCGCGCATGGAGGCCACACTGGCCACGCCCACCAAGGTGCCCGAGCCGCGCTGTTTCATGGGCCCGATGAAGGGCTGAAACGTGGCCGCCAGGCCCATCACATTGGTGTCCATCAGCTCGCGCAACACGGCCAGGTCTTCGGCATAGCTCAGGTCAATGCCCACGCTGATGCCCGCATTGGCGATCACCACATCGGGCACGCCCCAATCGGCCATGCAGGCTTGTGCGGCCAAAAGCAGTTGGGCCTCGTCACGCACATCGGCCGCGTAGACCCGGCAGCGGTCCAGCCCCAGGCCCTGGTCCCGAGCCCAATCTTGCATGGCCAGTACCCGCCGGGCCACCACGGCTACGCGCCAACCGGCTTGGGCATACCGCGTGGCCAAGGCTTGACCGATGCCGCTGGAGGCACCGGTGATGAACACCACCCCACTCACCGCGGGGCTCCTTCATAAAAGCCCTTCACGCGCCCCTGGAGCTCGGTGATGCCTGTTTGCTGTTCATAGCGCAGTTGGTCGCCGTGGATCTCGCCGCTCTCGTGTTGCAAGGTCACGGGTTGGTCCGAGGTCAACACATGGGCTTGGGTGTCGACCCGAAAGATCTCGCCGCTCAAACGGACCGGGCCACGCAAGGCCTTGCCGCCCACGATCGGGTTGGCGCTGGAGGCCGGCGTGGCCACCACTTTGGCTCCGCCTTTGATCACCACCACCTCGGCACGCCCATTGGCTTGCCCTTCCCGGGCCACGGCATGCAGGGCTTGACCCTTTTCATCGCGGGCCGACAAGACCATGGCATCGATCTGCAATTCGTCCTCGACCGGGTAATGGCGAATGGCCTGGCCGTCGACCACCGCTTGCAAACGGCCTTGCGGATCAAAGCGGGCCACCGTGGCTTCACTGAGTTCGTAGTCGGGGCGGGTCGACACCCGCGTCGGGCGGGGTGGCCCCATGTCTTTGGGCGAGGCCTGGATCAACCACCAGGTGAAGCCCGCCAGGCCCGCGGCCAGCAGCATCGGCAAATTGGCCTGGAGTTGGGCCACCGCCCGCTCGAACAAGGTCATGCGCGGCCCTCTTGCGGTCCACCCTGCACATTGGTGTCCAGGGTTTGCAGATGGCCATGCAGCAAGGCCTCGTAACGCCCGGTGGCCCACAGCAGCAGGTCACAGCATTCGCGCGCAAAGCCTTGTCCGCCGCGCAGGGCGCTGGTGTAGTCGGCCAGGGCTTTGACCTCGGCATGGGCATTGGCCGGGGCCAGGGCCATGCCGGCACGCACCAGCAAAGGCAGGTCGGGCCAGTCGTCGCCCATCACGGCCAACTCGTCCCACTGCACGCCCAGTGACGCCAGCAAGGGCGTGGCCGCAGCCAGCTTGTCATGGGCGCCGAACACGGCATGGGTCAGGCCCAGGTCTTTCAAGCGACGACGCACGGCCGGTGAATCGCGCCCCGTGATCACGATGGGGGTGATGCCGCCTTGGGCCAACAGCTTCATGCCATGACCATCCAAGGCGTTGAAGGCTTTGAGCGTTTCACCGCCT
Organism: Burkholderiales bacterium; assembly: GCA_028869095.1. Classification (GTDB taxonomy): domain Bacteria; phylum Pseudomonadota; class Gammaproteobacteria; order Burkholderiales; family Burkholderiaceae_C; genus Aquabacterium. The sequence continues at coordinate 20,137 of JAGWTE010000001.1, read as the reverse complement.
TCGCTGATGAACAGGGTGCCATCGGTCAGCACGCCGTCCACATCAAAAATGGCGGCCTTGATGCGCGAGGCCTTGGGCTTCAGGGCCGCGTCAAAACTCACTGTGGGCTGGATCTTGCGCATCTCAAATCACCTTGGCCCGCATCAGGTCGTTGGTGTTGACGGCACCCACCAGCGCGCCGTTGGCGTCGACCACCAGCAGCACGTTGATGCGGTAGGTTTCCATCAGGGACACGGCCTCGGCGGCCAGCACGTCGTCGCGGATGGTGCGCGGGCCAGCGGTCATGACCTCGCCAGCCTGGACGGCACGCAGGTCGACACCGGCTTCGATCTTGCGGCGCAAGTCGCCGTCGGTGAACACGCCCAGCACGCGTCCGGCATCGTCCACGACTGCGGCGGCGCCCAGGCCCTTGGCGCTCATCTCGCCCATCAACTCGCCAAAACCGGCTTGGGGGCCGACGCGAGGGACCGCGTCGCCCGAACGCATCACGTCCTTCAAATGGGTCAGCAGCTTGCGGCCCAGCGAGCCGCCGGGGTGCGAGCGGGCGAAGTCTTCGGCTTTGAAGCCGCGCAATTCGAGCAAGGCCACGGCCAGGGCGTCGCCCAAGGCCATTTGGGTGGTGGTCGAGGCCGTGGGGGCCAGGTTGAGCGGGCAGGCTTCTTGTGCGACGGCGCTGTCCAGCACCACGTCGGCGTAGCGGCCCAAGGCCGATTCAGCACGACCGGTCATGGCCAGCAGCGGCACGCCCAAGCGCTTGAGCACGGGCAGCAAGGCCGTCAACTCTTCACTTTCACCGGAGTTGGAGATGGCCAGCACCACATCCCCCGGGGTCACCATGCCCAAGTCCCCATGGTGGGCTTCGGCCGGGTGCACGAACATGGCCGGGGTGCCGGTCGAGGCCAGCGTGGCCGCGATCTTGCGGCCCACGTGGCCGCTCTTGCCCATGCCCATCACCACCAGGCGGCCCTGGCAGGCCAGCACCACGCGCACAGCCTGGGCAAAAGCCTGGCCGCTGGGGCCGTCCAGGCGCGCTTTCAGGTCCAGCAGAGCCTTGGCCTCAATGTCCAAAGCCTGGGTGGCCAGGGCCACGATGCCGATGCGGCCCTCTTCGGGCACTTGCATGATTGTCGTTGGAAGCATCTTGTTCAAACCTGTCTGTCTGCCGGGTACGATCAGGGGATTCTAGGGACAACATGGCCACCACGCTCGACCTCACGCTGCTTTACCTGTTTGCCGCCGTCGTGGGTGTGGTCTTGTGCCGCATGTTGCGTCTGCCCGCCATGTTGGGCTATTTGGCCGTGGGGGTGCTGATCGGGCCCAATGCCCTGGCTTTGGCCAAAGACTCCGCCGGGGTGCGCTATCTGGCCGAGTTCGGGGTGGTCTTCCTGATGTTCGTGATCGGGCTGGAGTTCAACCTGCCCAAGCTCAAGAGCATGAAGTCCCTGGTGTTTGGCCTGGGCTTCAGCCAGGTCGGGGTCACGATGCTGGCCACGGTGGTGGGACACCTCAGCCTGAGCTATGTCTTGACCCATTTGGGACACCAGGGCGGCCTGTTGGGCTGGGGCATCGACTGGCAGAGCGCCGTGGCACTGGGTGGCGCCCTGGCCATGAGCAGCACCGCCATCGTGGGCAAGCTGATGGCCGAGCGGCTGGAGCTGGAGTCCGAACACGGCCGCCGGGTCATGGGCATTTTGCTGTTCCAGGATCTGGCCGTGGTGCCTTTGCTGGTCCTGATCCCCGCCCTGGACGGCAGCACCCGCGAGTTGACCCATACCCTGGGCCTGGCCGCCCTCAAGGCGAGCCTGGTGTTGACCGTGCTGCTGGCCGGCGGCCCCAGGGTGATGCATGCCTGGTTCACCCTGGTGGCACGCCGCAAGAGTGAAGAGCTGTTCATGCTCAACCTCTTGTTCGTCACCCTGGGCCTGGCTGCCTTGACCGAACACTTTGGCCTGTCGCTGGCCCTGGGCGCTTTCATCGCCGGCATGCTGATCGCCGAGACCGAATACAAGCCCCAGGTCGAAACCGACATCCGCCCCTTCCATGACGTGCTGCTGGGCCTGTTCTTCATCACCATCGGCATGAAGCTGGACTGGCACAGCGTGGTCGACCAGTGGGCCCTGGTGCTGACGCTGACCACCCTGCCGGTGCTCTTCAAGGCCGGGGTTGTCACCACCTTGTCCAAGCTGTTCGGGGCCAGCACGGGTGTGGCCTTGCGCACGGGCCTGTATCTGGCTCAGGCCGGCGAGTTCGGCTTCGTGCTCCTGTCCCTGGCCACCGACAACCATTTGCTGCCCCAGAGCGTGCAAAGCCCGCTGCTGGCCGCGATGGTGCTGTCCATGCTGGCCACGCCCTTCATCATCCTGTACAGCAACCGCATCGTCATGCGCCTGTCGTCCACCGACTGGCTGATGCAATCGCTGGCCATGACCAAGATTGCGTCCAAGGCCATCAACACCGAAAAGCATGTGCTGATCTGTGGCTATGGACGCAGTGGCCAGAACCTGGCGCGCCTGCTCGCCAAAGAGCGCATTCCCTACATGGCCTTGGACCTGGACCCCGACCGCGTGCACCAGGCCGCCGCCGCCGGGCAGAACGTCGTCTTTGGCGACGCCAGCCGTTTGCAAAGCCTCAGCGCTGCGGGCTTGTCGCGCGCGGCAGCCGTGGTCGTGACCTACCCCAACACGGCGTCCGCGCGCCGGATCCTGCGGCAGGTGCAACAACATTCGCCCCATGTGCCGGTGGTGGTGCGCACCATCGATGACGCCAGCCTGGATGAGCTGCAAGCCGCAGGTGCCACCGTCGTGGTGCCCGAAGCCATTGAAGGCTCGCTGATGCTGGCCTCGCAGGCTCTGGCTTTGGTTGGCGTGCCCATCCGACGCGTTTTCCGCCTGGTGCAGGACCAGCGTGCGGCGCGCTATGGTTTGTTGCGGGGCTACTTCCACGGGGCCGACGACGACAGCGTCGATGAGCTGGAGTTGCAGCGACTGTCTTCGGTCACTTTGACCCAAGATTCCGCCTGCGTCGGCCAAGTCCTGGGCCAGGTTCTGAGCGAGCCAGACCTGAGCCAGGTAACCGTCGTGTCCGTGCGTCGCGCCCACGGTGCGGTGATCGATCCTCGCGACGATCTACCCTTGCAAGAAGGTGACACCTTGGTGATTTCCGGCCGGCCGCAAGACCTCAGCCGGGCTGCCAGCTTGTTGCTCAAAGGTTGAAAAATGCCCATCCCAAGGGGTTGCGCCCCCTAGGCCGGCTTTCGCAAACCGGGCACACTCAATTCCCCAGGAAGGGGATGCCATGGAACGAGCCAGTGCGAAAAAAGCGCTGTCAGTAGTCACCAACCGTCTGACACGTTACACCGTGGCCTGGACCTTGCTGGTCGCCGCCACTGCGGTGTGGCTGATCCACGAACAACTGGATCGACACCGCTATGAGCAAATCCAGGCCGGGCAACACCGCCTCAACAGCCTGCACGAATCCCTGGCCGTGACCTTCCAGCAACTCAGCGCCTTGCCGCGTGCGCTGGGACGCCAAAGCAATGTGTCGACCTTTCTGTCACGTCTGCGCATCGAGTGGGCCTCCACGATGTCCGATGCCGACCGGGTGCAACTGACCAAGGCCATGAGCCAGCGCCCCGAGATCAAATCGATCAGCGGCATCCTGTACGAAACCGCCATGGACTTTCAGGTCACGCAGATCTATGTGACCGATCCCTACGGCACCATCGTGGCCGACAGCCTGATCAACACCCCGGTGACCAACCTGGGCGCCAATCGCCGCACCCGCCAGTACTTCACCGATGCGGTGGAAAGCGGCAGCGGCACGCAGTTCCTGGTCGGCCGCATCAACAAAGTGCCGGGCTTTTATTTTTCTGCCCGCATGGGCGATGCCAGCGAGCCGATGGGCGTGGTGGTGGTGCGGCAAGACCCGCAAGCCTTGATGCATCTGTTTGGCGACCTGCAGCGTCATCTGTTTGTCACCGATGCACAAGGCGTGGTCCTGATGACCAACCAGAACGCCGACCTGCTGGGCCGCATCGTCACCCCCACATCGCAAGCCATGAACGATGCGGGCTACCTCAACCTGTACCAGCGCGTCCCACGTGACCTGGGTTGGGAGACCGCAACCCTGAACGTGCGCGGCAAACCCATCATGGCCATCACCAAGGGCGGGCAACGCTACCTGGCCTTGTCCTCACCGCTGGACTATGGGCATTTGAACGTCTGGACCCTGATCCCGATGGAGGGCGAGAACGCCGTCATCGCCGGCTGGGGCTCAGGCATGCTGCTGGTCCTGTTCATGGGCTATGCCTTCATGGGCTTTCGCAACCAGCGGGCCCAACGCATTCAGGACCTGACCCATGCCCAGCAAGAACTGGAGGACATGGCCCACGCCCTGCCCTTGACCGTGTTCCGCTACCACCAGCCCTTGACCGGCATCGGACACTTCACCTTCATCGGTGGCGGCTTGCAGAACCTGTTGGGCCTGACCCAAGCCGATTTGGAACAAGACCCCACCTGGGCCTGGCGGATGGCGCAACTCCAGCCACCGCTGCCGCCCACCCAGGCCATCGAGTTCCCGCTCAAACTGCGCCACCGGCATGTCTGGCTTCGCTGTGAAAGCCTGGCCACCACCCATGCGGATGGCAGCACCACCTTCAACGGTTTCTGGGCTGACATCACCGAGCGCAAAAACGTCGAAGCCCGCTCGCAAGCCGTCTTTGACCATGCGCCGTTCAGCTTCCTGTTCTTTGACGAAACCCTGTCTGCCACACGCTGCAACCCCGCCGCCCTGACCATGTTCGGGGCCCGGACCGAGCAGGACCTGATTGGACGCAAACCCCAACTGCCCCCCCTGAGTCCCGCCATGGCCCCTGATGACCAGGTCCTGGCGGCCAGGCTGCAAGGCATCCTGAGCCGCATCGGCGAAGGCCAGATCACCACCTTCGAGTGGAAGCACAGCCGCCTGGACGGCCAGGTGTTCGATGCAGACATCGTCGCCATCCCCTTCGAGCACGACGGCAAGAAACAAGTCTGCGCCATCATCCAGGACATCACCGCACGCAAGCTGGCCGAAGCCGCCACCTTGGCCGCGCAACAGGCTGCCGAGACCGCCGCCCTGACCAAGTCCCGCTTCCTGGCCAACATGAGCCACGAAATCCGCACGCCCATGAACGCCGTGCTGGGCATGACCCACCTGGCCTTGATGGACGAGCTGCCCGAACGGGCCCGCAACTACGTCGACAAGGCACACCGCGCAGCGGGCAACCTGCTGCAGATCCTCAACGACGTGCTGGACGTCTCCAAGATCGAGTCGGGCAAGCTGGAGCTGGAGACCACCGAGTTCCAGCTGGAGGCCGTCGTCAGCAACATGGCCGACGTCCTGGGCGTCAAGGCCGAAGAAAAGGGCCTGGAGCTGCTGTTCACCGCACCACCCGACATCCCCACTTCCCTCATTGGCGACCCCACCCGCCTGGGCCAGATTCTGATCAACCTGGGCAACAACGCCATCAAATTCACCGCCCAAGGCGAGATCCTCATTGGCTGCGAAGTTCAGCGCATGGAGCCCCAAGAGGTGACCCTGCACTTCTGGATTCGCGACACCGGCATCGGCATGAGCACCGAACAACTGGACCGCCTCTTCCAGCCCTTCACGCAAGGCGACAGCTCCACCACCCGCCAGTTTGGCGGCACCGGCCTGGGCCTGACCATCTCGCGCCAGCTCACCGAGCTGATGAACGGCCAGATCTGGGTGGACAGCCAAGCTGGCCATGGCTCCACCTTCCACTTCACCGCCCGCTTCGGCATCCAGCAACAAGCCAGCAACCGACGTGCCCTGCTGGCCAGCGAGCTCAAAGACAAACGCGCCCTCCTGGTCGACGACAACCCCGCCGCACGCGAGGTGCTGGGCGAAATGACCCGCCGCCTGGGCCTGAACGTCGACGTGGCCGGCAGTGGCGAGCAAGCCCTGGCCTTGATGGAACAAGCCCAACAGGCCCAGCGCCCCCACCACATCTTGCTGACCGACTGGAAGATGCCCGGCATGGACGGCATCACCTTTGCCAAGCAAGCCCTGGCCATGCCGCCCGAGCACCGCCCCTGCGTCCTGCTGGTCACCGCCTTTGCGCGTGACGAAGCCGTCAAGGCCGCCGAAGGCGTGGGCCTGGCCGGTGTCATCACCAAGCCCGTGACCCCCTCGACCCTGCTGGACACCCTGGCCCATTCCCTGGGACAAGAGTTGGCCCCCGCGCCCACCGTCCGCAACACCAACAAAATCCTGCAAAAAGCCCAGAGACAACTGGCCGGGGCCCGTGTCCTGTTGGTAGAAGACCAGCCCTTGAACCAAGAGCTGGCCTGCGACCTGCTGGAACGTGCCGGCCTGACCGTGGCCACGGCTCTGAACGGCAAAGAGGCGCTCGACAAGCTGCACAACGAAGGCCCCTTCGATGGCGTGCTGATGGACTGCCAGATGCCCGTCATGGACGGCTACACCGCCTCCCAACGCATCCGTGCCGAAGAACAGTGGGCCAACCTGCCCATCATCGCCATGACGGCCAGTGCCATGGCCGCAGACCGCGAACGCGTCCTGCAATCGGGCATGAACGACCACATCACCAAGCCGCTGGACCTCAACCAGATGTTCACCATCATGGCGCGCTGGATCATCCCGGCCAAACCCGCCATGGGCCTGGCCGTCCAGCCCCGTCGCGAGAACGGCATCCCCCTGACCGCCGCCCTGGATGCCAGCGATGGCCTGGCCCGTTGCATGGGCAACATCGACCTGTACCGCCGCCTGGTCAAAGGCTTTGCCAAGACCCAGCAAGACTTTGGTGAGCGCTTCCAGCAAGCCAGCAACGACACCGAAATGGCCCTGCATGTCACCCACACCCTCAAGGGACTGGCTGGCAACATCGGCGCCAAGAAACTGCTGACCGCCGCCAGCGACCTGGAACAAGCCCTGCACAATGGCGAAGACCACCAGCCCGCATTCAAGCAAGTCTTGAGTGAATTGCCCCTGGTGCTGGCCGACATCGATCAACTGCTGGCCGCCCAGGATGAGGTCCCCAGCACCCCCGTCAACCCCGATCTGGCACATGACCCCAATCTGCGCCCTTACTGGACCCGCCTGGCTCAGCTGATTGCCGACAACGAAGCGCAAGCCAGCGACGTCCTGCAAGAAGTTCTGCAAGGCTGGCCCGAACTGCAACACGCCCGCGTCATCCAGCGGCTCAAGAAAGCCCTGGAGCAATACGATTTTGACGAGGCCGCCGAAGCCTTGAGCCAGCTATGAGGCCAGGCTCACAAGGGTGAAGCGTCGATCATGGGCTCTCGCTCATCCGAGTACAGGTCCATGATCTTGAGGACCTCGAACTGCTGCTGGAAGAAGCAGTCGAGCAAATGCGGGTCAAACAGCTTGCCCCGCTCTTCGGCCATGATGGCCAGGGCTTGTGACACGGGCAGCGCCTCTTTGTACGGCCGCTTGTTGACCAGGGCGTCAAACACATCGGCAATGGCCACAATGCGCCCCATCAAGGGGATCTGGTCCCCTTTGAGCCCTTGCGGGTAGCCCGTACCATCCCAACGCTCATGGTGGGTCAAGGCAATGACGCGGGCCGTGGCCAACAGTTCATTGTCATGCTTTCCAATGATGTCAGCCCCGATCTGAGGATGGGTCTGGACGACCTTGCGCTCTTCATCGGTCAAGGGACCGGGCTTGAGCAAAATCTGATCCGGGATGCCGATCTTGCCCACATCGTGCATGGCCGCCGTCTGAAACAGCAACTGCACCGACTCTGGGCCCAAGCCCGCTTGCTGCGCAATCAGCCGGGCAATGTGGCTCATGCGGATCACATGGTTGCCCGTCTCGTTGTCCTTGAACTCCGAAGCCCGCCCCAAGCGGCGCACGATCTGCTGGCGGGTGGCCACCAACTCACTGGTGCGCTGCGCCACCATGCGCTCCAACTCGCGCGTCTGGTCGTACAAGGCCAGATGCGTGCGCACCCGTGCCTGCACCAAAGGCGGGCTGATGGGCTTGGTGATGTAGTCCACCGCGCCAATGGCCAGGCCCAGGGTTTCGTCTTCCACGGTCGACATGGCCGTGACAAAAATGATCGGAATGCGGCGGCGATCAGGATTGGCCTTGATCCGGCGGCACACCTCGTGCCCGCTCAAGTCAGGCATCATGATGTCCAGCAAGATCAGATCCGGCGGCTCGTCCGAATAGGCGATCTTCAGGGCCTTGTCGCCCGACGTGGCCACCTTGATGCGGTACTCCTGCCCCAGGACCCGAGACAAAAGCTCGATGTTCTGAGGCGAGTCGTCGGCCACCAAAATGGTGGGCCGACGAACACCGGAGGCCACCGTCATCATCATGCCGAGGGAATGTGACGCATCATGTTGGCGCGCATGCGCACCGCCATCACTGCACCGGCTGCACGCACCACCTCGACCGCCACTGAAGGCACCCGAGCCGCCAATTCTTCATACCGGGGCAGGCGCAAGGCAAACACCACACACGGTGTCATGGCCTCCACGTTGGCCGTACGGGGCCCATCGGCAAACAGACCGGGCTCACCGATCATCGCGCCCGGGCGCAAGATGGCAATGCGGGAGGCGCCAGGGGCCAGGCCCGTCACAAACACCTGCAAAGAACCCTGTCCCAAAAAGTACACCGTGCGGTCATGGTCGCCTTGCTTGACCAGCAGATCCCCCGACCGCAACTCATGCCGCGTCAGATATTGGCCAAACGTACGCCACTGCTGCGGGTCCAACCGGGGTCGGAACGCGTCTTCCGTGTTCAGCGTCTGAATCGCCTGGATCAGCTCGGTTACTTGCATCTTCGCCTCAATCATGTCGCGCACGCGCGCGCAATCTTATGAATTTAATCGATCACAACTGCCTGGCGGTCAACGTGTTGCTTAACGTGTTGCATACAGGCTATTTACCAATGCAAAACCGCGTGAAGATCTCGCCCAGCAGATCATCCGACGTGAACGCGCCGGTGATGGTTCCCAGTGCATTGTGCGCCAGCCGCAGCTCTTCTGCCATCAGGTCCAACGCGCCATCGGCCAAAGCGGCATGCGCCTGCGCCATGTGAACATGTTCACGCGCCGCCCGTAAAGATTGGACATGCCGCTGGCGCGCGATGAAAACCCCTTCCTGCGCGGCCTGCCAACCTGCTAGGCGCAACAGCGTCTGGCGCAATGTGTTCAAGCCCGCGCCGGTCTTGGCCGACAGGGACACGACCTCATCGCCCTCGTGCCACGCTTGCGGCATCGGGGCCTGCGCCATGGGCTGCTCATCGACCTTGTTGTAGACATGGACCACCGGCACATGCTCGGGCAAGCGCTGGGCAATGTCGGCATCGGCCTGGGCATACACGGCCTCTGACACGCGCGTCAGGTCATGCAAGAACAGCACGGCATCGGCGCCCTCAATGGCCTCCCAACTGCGCGCCATGCCGATGCGTTCAACCTCATCGCTGGCTTCGTGGTCGGCCCGCAAGCCAGCGGTGTCGATCACATGCAGCGGCACGCCTTCGATCTGGATGGTCTCGCTGACCTTGTCGCGCGTGGTGCCCGCAATGGGCGTGACGATGGCCAACTCGGCCCCCGCCAAGGCATTGAGCAAAGAGCTCTTGCCTGCATTGGGCTGGCCGGCCAACACCACCTGCAAACCTTCGCGCAACAAAGCGCCTTGTTTGGCATGCCCCAGCACGGTCTCCAATTGCTGGGCGATGCGGTCCAGCTTGCCACGGGCATCCGCCTTTTCCAGGAAGTCGATCTCCTCTTCCGGAAAGTCCAGCGTGGCCTCCACCAACATGCGCAGGTTGACCATGCGCTCGCGCAAATCTTCAATCTCTTTGGAAAACGCCCCACCCAAAGACCGGCTGGCCGAACGCGCGGCCGCCTCGGTGCTGGCGTCGATCAAATCGGCAATCGCTTCGGCCTGAGCCAGGTCGATCTTGTCGTTCAAAAAGGCCCGCTGGGTGAACTCGCCCGGCTCGGCCAAGCGCAAACCTGGCAAACGGGATTGGCCCGTCATCGGCGCCAACTCAGCAGCAGCCTCCAGACAACGCGCCAACAAGAGCTGCATCACCACCGGCCCTCCGTGGCCCTGCAACTCCAGCACATCTTCCCCCGTGTAGCTGTGCGGCCCCGGAAAGTACAAAGCCAGACCATGGTCAATCGCCTCGCCCTGGGCGTCCTTGAACGGACCGTACACCGCCTGCCGCGCGGGCAAATCACGCCCCAACAAGGCCTGCATCAAAGGCATCAGCCCTTTGCCCGACACGCGCACGATCCCCACCGCCCCTCGGCCCGACGCCGTGGCAATCGCCACGATGGGCTGGGCCCGTTCACTCCACGACATGCAATCCATCCTCAGACATCGTCCGTTAATCACGCCATTGTCATCTGGCAAGCCTGTGCATGAGCCATGCAACTGGCCCCACTGTCACAGAGGGATCAAGGAAAACCCTTAAATTGGCATTCATCTTGCATGACAAAAGCAGACATTTTTTGTCATGCACAAATATTGGGAGAACTGCCATGACCAACCTGCTCAACGACCTGATCCTGATCAGCCAAAGCAACGCCGATCTGCCACTGTGGCCCATGCTGGCCGCATCGGCCTTGGCGGCCAGCATGATTTTGAGCCGACGCCGTCGCGACTGAGTTCCGCATCCAGGAGACCTGTGTCCCTCGTCGGATCCATCTGACAAGGTGATTTCTCCTAATCCCTCGCCTCCCCCGGTCGGGACTAGCATGACCTGTTCCTCCTTGATTTCAGGACAGGTACTGCAACATGACGCTCCGACCCCTCCTTGCCCTGGTGATCCTCAATGGGGTACTGAGCCAAACGGCCCATGCCTACGACCTGGACGACAACGTCAGGCTGGAAGGCTTTGGCACCTTGGGCGCCTTCAAGGCCGACGACCCCATTGCCTCTGTCCACGCCGACCCGCGTGAAAAAACCGGCTCGCTCAACGAGGTGCGCCTGGACGCCGACACCGTGCTGGCGGCGCAATTCACCGTCAACCCCCATGGCGACCTCAAAGGGGTCATGCAGTTCGTCTCCAAGCAAGACGCCTACGGCAGCACCTGGCCCAAGATCGAATGGGCTTATCTGGGATGGGACGTCAATGCCTCCTTGAATGTCAAAGCCGGTCGCGTGGTGGCCCCGGTGTTCATGACCTCCGAGACCCGCAACGTCGCCTTCGCCCAAGTCATGGCGCGTCCCATGAACACGATGTACCAGATGAACCCGATCACCAATGCCAATGGGGTCAACTTCAAATGGAACACCCGCATCGATGACAAGGAATTTGGCCTGGAAGGCGTGGCCGGTAAATCGGCCGTCACCAACACCACCGCCAAGTACCAGGCCAAACAACTCTTTGGTCTGGCGGCTCGCTATACGCAAGGCCCGTGGACACTGCGTGCCGGCCTCACCGAGGTCAAAATCGACGTCGCCCTGAGTGCGACCACTGCCGCCAAAGTCGCTGCCTTGCAAGCCAGTCCTGCCTGCTCAAACTGCACAGCCGTGCTGAACGATCGGCTCGTCCTGACAGGTGTCAAAGCAGGCGTTCAGACGATCGGTGCGATGTACGACGACGACACCTACATCGTCCAGGCCGAATGGGCCACTCGCCCGGGCAACTCCATCTTGGTGCCTGACGCCCGGGGTTGGTACGCCATGGCGGGCAAACGCATCCATGCCTGGACTCCTTATGTGATGCTGGGCCAATTCAAGATCACCGAAGCTGACTTGGGCTTGCAGCCCACCGCGCCCGCTTATGCCAGCGCCATCCAGTTCTACAACGATTCGTTTGTGGGCCTGGGTCGTGGCGACCGCAAGCAAATTGGTGCGGGTGTGCGTTGGGACTTCGCGCCCAAACTGGCGCTCAAAATGCAGTGGGATCAATACAAGGTCGCCCACCCCGCCTATGGCACCAACCCTGCCTTGTCTTATGACATTCCAGCGCCGCCGGCCACACCCAGCGCCTTCGACGGCAAAGTCAACAGCCTGACCCTGAATCTGGACTTCATTTTCTGAACAGGGAGACCATGATGAAGACTCAACCCATCGTCTCTCTGGTCGTGACCATCAGCCTGTCAGGGGTTTGCGCACTGGCCCAGGCCGACGTCGTCGTCGTCGTGGGTGCCAAAAGCAATGTGGGCGAGCTGACCCAATCTCAGGTCTCGGACCTGTATCTGGGACGGACCAAACGCTTCCCCTCCGGCGGCATCGCCTTGCCCACCGTGGTGGGCAACGGCTCACTCAAAGACGAGTTCTTTGAAAAGGTGCTGGGCAAGACAGACTCGCAAACGCGTTCGGTCTGGGCTCGCCTGACCTTCACCGGCGGCGGCACGGTCCCCAAAGAAGTGTCCGACTCGAACGAAGTCAAAAAGCTGGCGACCAACAACCCCAACGTCATCGGCTTCATCGACAAGTCCGCCGTCGATGCGCAAGTCAAAGTGGTCTACGTTGTGCCATGAGCCGATGAACTGATCGCCAGCCATCAATAAAAAAGCCGCCTGACTTCAACATCAGGCGGCTTTCTCTTGGGTCAAGACCGTTTACTTGCTGGCACCAATCTGCTTGTTGATGATCCATTGTTGGGCAATGGACAGCACGTTGTTGGTGAACCAGTACAGCACCAAGCCAGCGGGGAAGAAGAAGAACATCACGCTGAACAGCAGCGGCATGATCCACATCATCTTGGCCTGAACAGGATCAGGTGGCGTGGGGTTCAACCAGGTCTGCAGCAAGGTCGACAAGGTCATCAAAGCCGGCAGCACAAAGAACGGATCCTTGACCGACAAGTCGGTGATCCAACCAATCCAGGGCGCGTTGCGGATCTCGACCGACGAGGACAGCACCGAGTACAAGGCGATGAACACGGGGATCTGGATCACGATGGGCAAGCAGCCACCAATGGGGTTGACCTTCTCTTCGCGGTAGATCTTCAGCATCTCTTGCTGCATCTTTTGCGGGTCGTCCTTGAGGTTCTCGCGCATCAACTGGATGCGGGGGTTCAGGGCTTTCATCTTGGCCATCGAACGGTAGGCGCTGGCGTTCAACCAGTAGAACGCGGCCTTGAGCAAAACCACCAAAGCCACGATCGCCCAGCCCCAGTTGCCGATCAAGCCATGGATCTTGTCCAGCAGCCAGAACAGCGGCGCGGCCATGATGTGGGTCCAGCCATAGTCCTTCACATACTCCAGACCGGGGGCCAAAGCCTTGAGCTTGTTCTCTTCTTGAGGGCCGACAAACAGCACCGAGTCAAACGACTTGGACTGGCCTGCGGCCACATCGCCCAGGTTGAACAACATGCCAGAGGCGTACAAATTGGTGGCGATCTTCTTGCTGAAGAACTCGCGTTGCACCTTGTCGTTTTGCAACCAGGCCGATGCAAAGTGGTGTTCCACCATGGCCACCCAGCCGTTGTCGTCCACCTTCTCAAAATCGCCCTTGCCTTCGTCAATGTCCTTGAAGGCACGCTTTTGATACTTGCCCTTGGCATTGAAAATGGCCATGCCGGTATAAGCTTGTGGGCCGCCCATGAAGGCAGGACCTTGCGCCTTTTGCGGCGCAGAGCCGTCACGCTCCAGCTGCACATACAGCTCAGGCTTGATCGCCGCCGCAGACGCGTTCACCACGTCTTGCTTGACACCAATGGCATAGTCGCCACGCTTGAAGGTGTAAGTCTTGACCAGCTTGACACCGTTGACCGGCACCGACTCCAGCTTCAACTCGATCTGATCGGCACCAGCGGCCAATTCACGATCCTTGCTCAACACCACAAATGCCGTGGTGTGGTTGGGCAAGGCCTCGCCAGCCGACTGACCGATCAAACCGGTTTCAGCCACATAGGTGTGCGTGGCCGTTTTGTCCAGCACCACCATGTTCTTGTTCTTGTCTTCTTGGTCGCTGTGCTTGAGCAGCTCCACCTTGACCAGGCTGCCACCACGGGAGTCGACCGTGGCCTTGACCACGTCCGTCGTGATGGTGACCAACTCATGGGGGACTTCAGCCGGGCCCGATGCGGCTTGTGCAGCTTGGGCCGCCGCCGGCGCAGCAGCCTGCGTACCGGGTAAAGCCGTCGCAGCGGCGGGCACGCCGGTTGCGCTGCTGGCAGCAGATGCCGGGGCCTCAGCCACAGCGGGCGCAGGGCTAAACAAAGACGGCTGACCGGTGTGGCGCAACCAGCCATCCCACAGCATCAGCAGCGAGAAGGCGAACACCGACCACAGCAGGGTGCGACGCAGATCGTTCATGAGCGAGGTGAATCCGACGAGGGTTTAGAAAAAGAAAACAAGCGCGGGGCTTGTTCAGGTACAGGGTCATGGCCACCCGCACAAGCCGGGTGGCACCGCAGCAAACGCCGCGCAGCCAGATAAGAGCCCGCAGCCGGGCCATGCTGCTGCAGCGCTTGCAAAGCATATTGGGAACAGGTGGGCGTGAACCGGCAGGCCGATCCCAGCCAGGGGCTCAAAAAGAACCGATACGCCCGGACCACGCCCATCAACATCGCATTGATGGCGCGCGAGAGCCAGCCTAACACGGTCATGACCGCCCCCAGCAAGGCCAACTTGACGGCCTTCATGATTGTGCCTTGCGTTGAATCAGACGCGCCCACAACTCATCCAGCTCTTGCCGGACGACGGCATTGAGCGCGTCGGACGCGGCACTGGGAAAGGTCTGACGGTCAAACGGGGCCTTCAAACGCAAAACCCAACCCGACACGCCGACGCCAAAAAGCCCCGAAGCCATGACAGCCGGGGCGTGACGACGCAAGGCTTCACGAGCCTGGTGTCTGAGAAGGGACCGCGTGACCGAGCGGCGAGCCAGCCGCTTGGGAAACACCACACCAAATCGCCAGTCATCCACAGGCACCTCGACCAACTCGGTCAGGTCTGTTGACAACTCGGGATGTGTTGACGCCCCCGACGGGCTGGTGCCCGGGGTTCGCAACAAGGTGTGCAGCACGAAATGATTCGTGCGAGCCACTGGGCGTGTACCCAATGCCTGTTGAAAGTCAGCGGCTTTCAGGCTTGGGGGGCGCACAGCAGTCAGTGATGGGTGCAGACAGGGGCCATGCAGACCCCGGTCAAACCGGCCAAATCGAGCGTGAACCGATTACAGGGCCAAACGCTTGCGGCCCTTGGCGCGGCGAGCGTTCAGGACCTTGCGGCCACCCTTGGTCTTCATGCGCACCAGGAAACCATGGGTGCGGGCGCGGCGGGTCTTAGAAGGTTGGTAAGTGCGTTTCATGATGATCCTTCATCTTGTGATGTCACCCCGCCGATGCAATTGCCGTGGGGGTTCCCGGCATTTGATAACCGGAAGAACCCGCGATTGCAGCATATTTCTGCCCGCAGGTCAACGGTCTGAATGAAGGGTCTGCAAATCAAGCATCTTTTTCCATGGGTAAAAATCTGTGGATAACCTGTTCCCAACCGGCCTTCTCGCGCTTAGAATTCGCCCCCCCAGCCCAGCACTTGTTCACAACATGAGCGCCGCCGAATTACCTGTCACTATGCCGTCCGACATGAGCTCTTTATGGCCCCGCGCGCTCGAACAACTGGCCACCGAACTGCCTGAACAACAGTTCAACACGTGGATTCGTCCCTTGCCGGCAGCTGACGTCGCCGCCATCGATGGGGCCACACAAGTTTCTGTGCGCGTGCCCAACCGTTTCATCCTGGACTGGGTCCGCACCCAGTACAGCGCCCGCCTGGAAGCGATCTTGACCGAGTTGAGCGGCGGCCCCGTGCGTCTGGATCTGGCCCTGGCTTTGCGCCCAGCCGCTCCCGCACGCCCCGGCGTTGTCCTGCCAGCGCGTGCTTTGCCGGCCAACTCGCAAGCCGCACAAGCGGTGCAAGCAGCCCAGGCCGCCGGCCAGCCATTGAACAGCTTATCCACAGGCTCAGGTTTCTATCAACAAGCGGCCCCCGCTCGCAACCACCCCCAGGTCATGGGGCTCAACCCCGCTTTGACCTTTGACACGCTGGTTCCCGGCCGTGCCAACCAGATGGCGCGCACTGCTGCCCTGCACGTGGCGGGCGCCCCCGGCCAGATGTACAACCCGCTGTTCATCTATGGCGGCGTCGGCCTGGGTAAGACGCACTTGATGAACGCTGTGGGCAATGCCCTGCTGGCCGACAAGCCCGATGCGCGCATCTTGTATCTGCACGCCGAGCAGTTCATCTCGGACGTGGTCAAGAACTACCAACGCAAAACCTTTGATGAACTGAAGGCCAAGTACCACCAGCTTGATCTGCTGCTGATCGACGATGTGCAGTTCTTCGCCGGCAAAGACCGCACCCAAGAAGAATTCTTCAACGCGTTCGAGGCCCTGCTGGCCAAGAAGGCCCACATCATCATGACCAGCGACACCTATCCCAAGGGTCTGGTCAACATCGATGAACGGCTGACGTCCCGCTTTGATGCCGGCTTGACCGTGGCCATTGAGCCGCCCGAGCTGGAAATGCGCGTGGCCATCTTGATCAAGAAGGCCGCGCAAGAAGGCATCGACATGCCCGAAGACGTGGCCTTCTTCGTGGCCAAGAACGTGCGCGCCAACGTGCGTGAACTTGAAGGCGCCCTGCGCAAGGTGCTGGCCTTTGCCAAGTTCAGCCACAAAGAGATCACCATCGGCCTGGCACGGGAAGCGCTCAAAGACCTGCTGTCGATCCAGAACCGCCAGATCAGCGTCGAAAACATCCAAAAGACGGTGGCCGATTTTTACAAGATCAAGGTCGCGGACATGTACAGCAAGAAGCGCCCTGCTTCAATTGCCCGCCCCCGCCAGATCGCCATGTACCTGGCCAAAGAGTTGACCCAAAAGAGCTTGCCCGAGATTGGCGAGCTGTTTGGCGGCCGTGACCACACCACGGTGCTGCACGCCTGCCGCAAGATCGGCAGCGACCGCAGCAAGGACTCTGAACTGAATCAACAACTCCACGTCCTAGAGCAGACCCTGAAGGGCTGAGCCCCGGCTTTGGCTTATTTTTAGGTTACAACCACAGGCTGTGCCAACGCGTCAAGGAACAGGTCTGTGGATAACAAAAGAACAAGCATGAGGTTGTCCACAGGACCCGTGAGTTTTCCAAAGTTGTTGTCTGTTGTCCCCAAAACGATGCCGGGTGCGATCCACAGGCTTGTCCTAAGCCTAAATCGTTGATGGAACAAGAGAAAATAGCAGTTGTACACAGAAAAAGTCGCCCTCTACTACGACGACCAATTTGAAAGAATGAAATGATTGTGTTGAAAGCAGCTCAGGAAAAAGTTCTCTCCGCCCTGCAAGCAGTGGGCGGAATCGTTGAACGCCGCCACACGCTGCCCATCTTGGCCAACGTCCTCATCAAGAAGACCGGCGCCAATGTGGAACTCACCACCAGCGATTTGGAAATCCAGGTGCGCACCAGCGCCCAGTTGGATGGCGACGATGGCGATTACGCGATCACCGTGGGCGCCAAGAAGCTCATGGACATCCTTAAAAGCCTGCCCAGCGATCAAACGGTGTCCCTGACAGCCAACCAGTCCAAATTGACCCTGCAAGGCGGCAAAAGCCGTTTTACGCTGCAGACGCTGCCTGCCGAAGATTTCCCTTTGGTCCAGGAAGCCGCTGACTTCGGTCCTGCGTTTAGCGTTCCCCAGAAAACGCTCAAGAACCTGATCAGCCAAGTGCACTTCGCCATGGCGGTGCATGACATCCGTTACTACCTCAACGGCATCCTGTTCGTGGCCGAAGGCAGCAGCCTGACCTTGGTCGCCACCGATGGCCACCGACTGGCCCTGGCGCAAGCCAACCTGGAAGTCGACATGCCCAAGCAGGAAGTCATCCTGCCGCGCAAGACGGTGCTGGAGCTGCAACGCCTGCTCAAGGACGATGCCAAGGGCGGCAGCAATGACGAAGCTCAGCAGATGATCGAAATGCGCTTTGCCGGCAACCAGGCCAAGTTCAACTTCGGGGGTCTGGAATTCGTGACCAAGCTGGTCGAGGGCAAGTTCCCCGACTTCAACCGCGTCATCCCCAAGAACCACAAGCACCACATCACCATCGGCCGCACCACCTTGCTGGCCAGCCTGCAACGCGCGGCCATCCTGACCAGCGAGAAGTTCAAAGGCGTGCGCCTGAACTTTGCCCCTGGCTTGTTGGGTATTGCCTCGAGCAACGCCGAGCAAGAAGAGGCCAAGGAAGAACTCGAAATCGATTACGGTGGTGACACCTTTGAGATCGGGTTTAACGTTGGGTATTTGATGGACGTGCTGGCCAACATGAGCCAGGACATGGTGACCGTGTCTTTGCAAGACGCCAACAGCTCGGCCTTGATCACCAATCCGGAATTTGAGGGCTTCAAGTACGTCGTGATGCCGATGCGCATCTGAGTGCCTGAACCAGCCCTAACGGGCATGGACGCCACAACCCTTTCCGGCAGCCCTTCCGCAAGGGGGTAAAATCGGGGACCCCTATTGTCAGATCGGGGTCCCTTTTTCATTCATGACTGAATCCATGACCGACGCCATCAACCCAGAACAGCAGCCTGAAAACCAACCTGCAGCGCCCGCTGACACTGGCTATGGCGAAGGCAGCATCCAGATCCTGGAGGGTTTGGAAGCGGTTCGCAAGCGTCCGGGCATGTACATCGGGGACACCTCTGACGGCACCGGTCTGCACCACCTCGTCTTCGAAGTGGTCGACAACTCCATTGACGAAGCCCTGGCCGGTCATTGCGACGACATCATCGTCACCATCCACACCGACAACTCGATCAGCGTGACCGACAACGGCCGCGGCATCCCGACCGGTGTGAAGATGGACGACAAGCACGAGCCCAAGCGCTCGGCCGCTGAAATCGCCCTGACCGAGCTGCACGCCGGCGGCAAGTTCAACCAGAACAGCTACAAGGTGTCGGGCGGTTTGCACGGCGTGGGCGTGTCCTGCGTGAACGCGCTGTCCAAATGGCTGCGCTTGACCGTGCGCCGCGACGGTAAAGTCCACCACATCGAATTCCGCAAGGGCGTGCCGCAAGACCGCCTGCTGGAAATGCGCGATGGTTTTGAAGTCAGTCCGATGAAGATCATCGGCGAGACCGAAAAGCGCGGCACCGAGGTGCACTTCCTGCCCGATGAAGAGATCTTCTCGAACATCGACTTCCACTACGAAATTCTGAGCAAGCGCCTGCGCGAGCTGAGCTTCCTGAACAACGGCGTCAAGATCCGTCTGATCGACGAGCGCAACAACAAGGAAGACAACTTCGCCTACGCCGGTGGCGTCAAAGGCTTTGTGGAATTCATCAACACCGGCAAGAAGATCCTCAACCCCAACGTCTTCCATGCACAAGGCGACAAGGTGTCTGAACAAGGCACCAATGTCGGCGTGGAAGTGGCCATGCAGTGGAACGAGAGCTACAACGAATCGGTGCTCTGCTTCACCAACAACATCCCCCAGCGCGACGGCGGCACCCACTTGACCGGCCTGCGCGCGGCCATGACCCGCGTCATCAACAAATACATCGACGACAACGATCTGGCCAAGAAGGCCAAGGTAGAAGTCGGTGGCGATGACATGCGGGAAGGCCTGGCTTGCGTGGTGTCGGTCAAGGTGCCCGAACCCAAGTTTTCCAGCCAGACCAAAGACAAGCTGGTCAGCTCGGAAGTGCGTGCGCCGGTGGAAGACATCGTGTCCCGCTTGCTGACCGACTGGCTGTTGGAGAACCCCACTGACGCCAAGATCATCTGCGGCAAGATCGTGGAAGCCGCGCGTGCGCGTGAAGCTGCCCGCAAAGCCCGCGAAATGACCCGCCGCAAGGGCGTGTTGGACGGCATGGGCCTGCCCGGCAAACTGGCCGACTGCCAAGAAAAAGACCCTGCCCTGTGCGAAATCTACATCGTGGAGGGTGACTCCGCCGGTGGTTCCGCCAAGCAAGGTCGTGACCGTAAGTTCCAGGCCATCTTGCCCCTGCGCGGCAAGATCTTGAACGTCGAAAAAGCTCGCTACGAAAAGCTGCTGACCAGCAATGAAATCATCACGCTGATCACAGCCTTGGGCACCGGCATCGGCAAAGCCGGTGGCACGGACGACTTCAATCCGGACAAGCTGCGCTACCACCGCATCATCATCATGACCG
>JAGWTE010000273.1 GCA_028869095.1 Burkholderiales bacterium | reverse complement strand
GCAACTCACGAATGTCGTTCACCAGTTGCTGCTCAAAAGCCCAACGCTCTTCATCCACCTTCAAGTCCACCTCAATGGTTTGACGCTCTTGCGCCAATTCATCCAGGCGGCCGCCATGCTTGGCACCGGTGCTCAATTCGCGTTGCAAGGCCAGCTCTTCAGCGGCGATGCGATCCAGCCGCTTGCGCGCGTCTTCAATCCGAGCGGGCGTCGAGCTTTGGCCCAATGCCACCTTGGCACAAGCCGTGTCCAACACGCTGATGGCTTTGTCGGGCAGCTGGCGGCCGCTGATGTAGCGCGCCGACAAGCGCACCGCCTCGGCAATCGCCTCATCGAACAGACGCACGCCAAAATGCTTTTCCATCAACGGCGCCATGCCACGCAACATCGCGCAGGCCAGCTCTTCACTGGGCTCTTCTACCTTGATCACCTGGAAGCGACGAGCCAGCGCCGCGTCCTTTTCAAAGTATTTCTTGTACTCGCCCCACGTGGTAGCGGCAATCGTGCGCAACTCACCACGAGCCAGCGCTGGCTTGAGCAAGTTCGCTGCGTCGTTTTGCCCCGCTTGGCCACCCGCACCAATCATGGTGTGGGCTTCATCGATGAACAAGATGATGGGATGCGGGCTGCGCTTGACCTCATCGATCACGTTCTTGAGGCGGTTTTCAAACTCGCCCTTGACCGACGCACCGGCTTGCAACAGGCCCATGTCCAGCACGTGAATGGCCACACCTTGCAAGGCTTGAGGCACATCGTCGTGCGCCACGCGCAAGGCCAAGCCCTCGACCACAGCCGTCTTGCCCACACCCGCCTCACCCGTCAGGATCGGGTTGTTTTGACGCCGACGCATCAGGATGTCAATGGCCTGGCGGATCTCGGCATCGCGGCCGATCACCGGGTCCACCTTGCCATCCTTGGCACGCTGCGTCAGGTTGGTGGTGAACTGATCCAACGCGGGTGTCTTGCCAGCAGCAGCTTGTGACAGGTCCTCTGCGGCACCTGCCTCTTGATCAGCCCCCTCGGCGGAGGCTGCTGCGGCCTTCACCGCTTCAGGTGAGCCAACGGTCAACTCGTCAAGCTTGTGCTTGAGTTCGTCCACCTTGAAGCGCGCGAACAGCTTCGACGCACGGTAAGCCATCTGGCTCAAAGAGGGCTCGGTCAACAGGGCCAACAACACATGGCCGCTGCGAATGCGGGCTGGCGGGTTTTCCAGCGAAGCAATCAACCAGCCATGCTCCAACAAGACTGGCAAATGGGTCGAGAACACCGGCGTGCGCGCATTGCCCGTCTTGAAGTTCGACAACTCACGCTCCAGGTCACGCTGCAACTCGGTGGTCGAGACATCAAAACGGCGGCACAGCATCGACAGATCGGAGGCAGGCTGCTCCAACAGCGCCAACAGAAAGTGCTCAAGATCCACCTCATAGTGCCCGCGCGCCATGCACAGGCTGGCCGCGCGCTCTGCAGCGCGCCGCGTGGTGTCATTGAGTTTGGAAATCAGGGTTTTGAGGTTTTGGCTCATGGTGATGACAGCTTCCTGAAATTCGTTTTGAATCGTTGTATTGAAAGAATGAAGACTCAGGCCACGGCCTGAAGGTCATAGCGCACGTCCACCCGATCCTCATTGGCCGGACGTGTCTGCAAAAAGGTGTCCCAGCCCAGGCGGCTGGTTTGAGGGCTTCGCGATGAATCCAGTTGCAAGCCCTGCACATGCGAGCGCTGCAACTCCAGATTGACCTCAAATTCCAGGCTGCTGCCAAAGCACAAGGTCAGCCACTCTTGCAAGGCTTGCGCCCCTTTGCTGCCTGGTAAAAACCGTTGCATCTGCTCATGTGGCAAAGGCCCCAGCACCACGCGCATGCACAGGTCGCGCTGCCAGACGCGATCACCCAGCATGGCCGAATGGCCCAGCACCCCTTGACTGCCATTGAGCGAATTCACGATGCCCAAATAGCCTCGGCCGGATTCAGGCAACTGATACCAGCGCCCCACAAATTGCTCGATCTGAACCGGCACCCGAAAGTAGTCCTGCAACACGGCCTGCACCTGCGACACAGACCACGTGCGCTGCTGAATGGCGCCTGCGTAATAAGCCAAAGCCTCCGGGGCAATGGCGCTCTTTCGGCCAGACTTGGCATGAGCCTTCTGCCCGACCTGCGACATACCCGCCAAAGACAGGGTCAAAGGCAAGAAGGTGTTGGCTTGATCGACCTCATACTGCAGCGGCAGCCGATGCTTGCGCCACGCGTCATAGAACATCGCCACGGCGCGGTGACTGAAAATGTCCATGAACGCACGAGCACCGAAGTCCTTCTGATACAACTCGCGCTGGGCCAATGCCTCCG
>JAGWTE010000272.1 GCA_028869095.1 Burkholderiales bacterium | reverse complement strand
GCTTGGCGTTGGGTGCTCAAGGCCTGCTCGTCGGGGGCCGAGTAAAAACCGGCGATGCCGTTGAGCACCGTCGAGCCAAACTCCATCCAACCCCGGTGTTGGGCCCGCTGCAAAGGATCGGTGGGGTGCAAGGCGGGCCACGTGGTCTCGTCCAGGTATTCGCAAATCACGGCGGATTCAAAAATGGGCTGACCGTTTACCAACAAAACGGGGGTCTTGCCCAGGGGCGAGAGCTTCAAGAACCAATCGGGTTTGTGGGCCAGGTCGATGTCGATGCGTTCAAAGCGCAGGCCTTTTTCGGCCAACACGATGGCGGCACGTTGCACATAGGGGCACAGCGCATGGCTGATCAATGTGAGTTGAGCTTGGGGTGTGGATGGCATGGTGATTCAGTCCCGGTTGTTGATTCGATGAGGCGCAATGTAGGATTTCAAATCCGCAATGGAAATAGGCAATTTGGCAATCTATGAATGCAAAACAGCAATACCAACTCAGTGCGGCTGATCTGGAGGTCGTGCTGGCTTTGGTGCGCTGCGGCACCTTGGCTGGGGCGGGCGAGCGCTTGGGCATGGACGCGTCCACCGTGTTCAGGCATTTGCAGCGCATCGAGCGCGGTTTGGGTCAAGCTTTGTTTGAGCGATCGCGCCAGGGCTATCAGGCGTTGGATCTGGCCTGGACCTTGGCTGCGCAAGCCGAGCAGGTTGAAACGGCGTTGGAAGCCGCGCGATCCAGCGCCCAACTGCAGTCCGATGCCATCACGGGTTGCGTGCGCATCACCACCACAGACGCGATCCTGCATGGCTTGGTGGTGCCTGCTTTGAAGACCTTGCACAAGCAACATCCCCGGCTCACTTACGACTTGCACACCAGCAACGAATTGCTCAGCCTGACACGACGTGATGCGGACATCGCGGTCCGTGCGACCAAGCGGCCTCCGCAGCATGTGGTCGGTAAACGCATCGGATCCATTCAATTGGCTTTGTATGCCGCCAAGAAGGCATCGATCAAACAGTTTGACGAGGCGGTGCTGAACCAGGCGCCATGGATCGCGCCGGATGAAGCCATGCCGGAGCATCCTTCGGTGGTCTGGCGCAAGAAGCACTTCCCGAAGGTGGTGCCCAGCTACAAGGTCAGCAGCATCTTGTCGGCCATGGAGTTCATTGCCTTGGGTCTGGGTGTGGGGCTGTTGCCGACGTTTCTGGCCCAAAGCCGCGCTGACTTGCGGCCCTTGACCGAGGCGCTGGACGATTGCCAGACCGACTTGTGGCTGCTGACGCATCCCGAGGCCCGGCACTTGCTGCGCGTCAAGACGGTTTATGGTCATCTGGCGGAGTCGATGCAGTTGCCGGGGTGAAATCAAAGACCTTGCTGATGATTTGCCAGCGCTGATCGACCTTGACCAGCGTGAGCAGGTCGATGAAGTCGCGGCCCGGTATGGAGCACTGCGCCCTCACGAGGGCGGTGACGGGCCCGGCCATGTCGATGCTCACGATCTCGTCGGTGCGGCGATGCCCCTGACTGGCCGGTGACGGACGCTGCTGAACCCGTTGCAGGTAAGCACTCAGATCCAGCAGCAACAGCGCTCCCCCACTGGCCGTGGCATAGATGGCCTGAGGATGAAAAGCCTGCCCCAGCAAGGCCACATCACCGTGGTACAGGCCATCGAAATAGCGACCCATCAGGGCTTCGATCAAGGTCAGCTCGCTCATGTGCTGGCTGCCTTGCGCTGCCGGTATTGCGCAACGGGCAAGCCGCCGACGCCCCAGTTGTCCAAGTCCACTTCTTCGATGACGACAAAGGTGGTGGCCGGGTCTTTGTTGAGCACGCGGACCAGCAAGTCGGTGGTGCCTTGAATCAAGGCGGCCTTTTGCTCGGTGCTCGCGCCTTCACGGGTGATCTGGATGTGGACGTAGGGCATGGTGCGCTTCCTGGCTGATCAATTGGTCAATTGAAGCGACGCAGCACCTGGGCCAGGCGGGTGCCGAACTGGCGGGCTGTGGCCAGGTCACCGGGCACCATCTCATCCGGGCTGGCGTCGGACGGGGTGGCCGTCATCAAGCCCGAGAACGAGGCCAGGTAGTTGATGTCATCGCGTGTGGCGGCCTTGCTGTTGCTGGGCATCATCCCCGTGCCCACCCACACCATGCTGTGCTGTTGCGACAGGGTGAAAAAA
The DNA here is from genome assembly GCA_028869095.1 of Burkholderiales bacterium. Classification (GTDB taxonomy): domain Bacteria; phylum Pseudomonadota; class Gammaproteobacteria; order Burkholderiales; family Burkholderiaceae_C; genus Aquabacterium. The sequence goes on along the minus strand of JAGWTE010000272.1, from coordinate 176 downwards.
GCATTCAAGGTGGCCAGCTTGTCGCCATTGATGCTGGCGGAATTGGTGAAGCCCGCAGCCAGCTTGTCCTTCCAGCCTTGAGGGCCCCAGACCTTGGAGGTGGTGTCCATGAACTTCTTGAACTGCCAGCTGACGTTGCCCATGTAGGTGGGCGAGCCGAACACGATCAGCTTGGC
>JAGWTE010000078.1 GCA_028869095.1 Burkholderiales bacterium | reverse complement strand
AGCCCACCGCCAGCTTGGTCACGCCCCCGTTGACCAATGTCCAGTTCAGTGTAAAGGCGTGCGCGTCAGGAATGCCCAACAGCCGTTGGCACGCCATCGCAATAAAGCCCCCGGAGGTGAACACCAAGGTCGTGCCATTGGCCGCCTGTTGTTGCGATTGCTGGACCACGTCATCCAAAGCCGCATGGCAACGCAGCTTGAAGGCGGACCAGGTTTCGCGGTAATCGTCGTCGTGCTGACCACTCATCCAGCGTTGCACGGCCTGTTCAAAGAACCGCTGAAACGCGCGCCGCGCATTGCCTGCCGCGGCCATGTCGCTCATCATCACCAGCTTGTCGGCATAACGGGGCTCGGCCCGCTCGATCACTTCTTCGTGATCGAACTCGTTGAAGCCCGCATGCACTTGCTGGCCCACGTCCACCCCCATCGCCGCCAGACACGACGCGGCTGTGGCCTGATGGCGTTGCAGCGTCCCAATGACGACAGCATCCACGCGCTGCACGCGGCTCTTGAGGGACTCGCCCAAAGCGCGGGCCTGCTGATGCCCCAACTCGGACAACTGGTCGTAATTGGCCGCGCCAAACGAGGCTTGGCCATGGCGGATCAGGTAGATGGCGCCCATGGTTCAACGCCCCGCCTGCTTGATCACCTGCTTGCAACGCCAGTTCAGGTAATTGACCATGATCCAGAAGTTCTTGAACGCGGGGTTGCGCGTTTGCTTGTGGTGATAGCGGTAGTAGATCTGCTGCGCAATCACCGCCAGGCGGAACAGGCCATAGACCTCATAGAAAGCCCATTGGCGCTTGCTCACCTTGAGGCCAGTCTTGCCCAGGTAGTAGTCCACCACCTCTTGCCGGGTCATCATGCCGGGCAGGTGGGTGGGCTGGCGGCGCACGCCCTTCATGATGAAGTCGTCATCGGCCTGCACCCAGTAGGCCAAGGTGTTGCCCAGGTCCATCAGCGGGTCGCCCAGCGTGGCCATTTCCCAGTCCAGCACGCCAATCACCTTCGTGGGGTCTTGTTCAGACAGCACCACGTTGTCAAAGCGCCAGTCGTTGTGGATCACACAGTTGGCCACGTCTTTGGGGGTGTTCGCTTTGAGCCATTCACGCACATAACGAAAGCCTGACACGTTCCAGGTCTTGGCCTTGGCAAAGCGGTCGCTCCAACCTTCGATCTGGCGCTGACAATAGCCTGTGCCTTTGCCCAAGGACTCCAGGCCCGAGGCCTTGACGTCCACCTGGTGCAGCTCCACCAGCTTGTCCAGCACATTGGTGCACAGCTTGCGCGTGGTGGCCGCGTCCAGGCTCAAACCGCGCGGCATGTTCTTGCGCGGGATGATGCCGGCGATGCGCTCCATAACGTAGAACTCAGCGCCGGTCACGGACTCGTCCGAGCACAGGCCCACCATGCTCGGCACCACCGGGTACACCGGCTTCAAAGCCTGCTGCACCTTGAACTCGCGGCCCATGTCGTGCGCGCCCTTGGCCTTGGTGCCCTTGGGGGGCCGGCGCAAGATGTAGTCGCCCCCATGTTCACCTCCGGCGTACTTCAAGCGATAGGTCCAATTGGACGCCCCGCCCGAGAACTGCGTCACCTCAGGCTGCCCTTGCAGCCCGGGAACTTGTTGATGCATCCACGCATCGACCGCCGACACATTGAGCTCTTCACCCGCGCGGACGCTACCGCCTTGATCTTGCACCGACGTCTGCGTCACTTGCTCACTCCATATTTCATCAATTCCAGCCGGGCGATCATGCCCTTGTGCACTTCATCGGGGCCATCGGCCAGACGCAGGCTGCGCGCCTGGTTGAAGAAGGCCGTCAACTGGGTGTCGTGTGACACGCCCATGCCACCGTGGATCTGGATGGCAAAGTCCACCACGTTTTGCAGCATCGTGGGCGCCACCACCTTGATGGCTGACACGTCTGTCAAGGCGCCCATCACGCCCACGGTGTCGATCTTCCAGGCCGCTTGCAAGGTCAGCAAACGAGCCTGGTCAATGGCCACACGCGCTTCGGCAATGCGTTCGCGGTTGCCCCCCAGGTCAATCAGCGATTTGCGGAAAGCCTTGCGCTCAATGCCGCGCTTGATGGCCAATTCCAGCGAGCGTTCTGCCGCGCCAATGCAACGCATGCAGTGGTGGATGCGGCCTGGGCCCAAGCGGCCTTGCGCAATCTCAAACCCCCGGCCCGGGCCCGAGATGAAGTTGCCAATGGGCACGCGCACATTGGTGAAGTGCACCTCGCCGTGGCCATGCGGCTCGTCATACTCGCCAAACACCGGCAGCATGCGCTTGATCTCGACGCCCGGGGCGTCCATGGGCACCAGCACCATGGAGTGCTGATGGTGGCGGTCCTTGCTTTCATCGGGCGTCAAGGCCATGAAGATGCCGACCTTGCAACGCGGGTCACCCACGCCCGACGACCACCACTTCTTGCCATTCAAGACGATGTAGTCGCCATCGATCACCGCCGTGGCCGCCATATTGGTCGCATCCGACGAGGCCACATCGGGCTCGGTCATGAAGAACACGGAGCGGATGTCGCCTGCCAGCAGGGGCTTGAGCCACTTCTCCTTTTGCTCGGCGTTGCCGTACTTCCACAGCACTTCCATGTTGCCGGAGTCGGGCGCATTGCAGTTGAAGATCTCGGGCGCCATCATGGAGTGGCCGGTCTCTTCCGCGCTGAAGGCGTAGTCCAGCACGCTCAGGCCCGCACCCAGTTCAGGATCGGGCAAGAACAGGTTCCACAGGCCTTCGGCTTTGGCCTTGGCTTTCAAGGCCTCCACACGGGGCGGGATCGTCCACTGCGTCCAGTCCCCACCGTGGCGCTGGCCCAGAATGCCCTCCCAGTGCTCTTTTTCAACCGGCTCAATGTGGGTCTTGATGAATTCGCGGACGCGCTGGGCGGTTTGGCGGGCGCGGTCGCTGGGCTGGAAGTCCATGTCTGCTCCTCAGGGTAGGGCACTCGTGATTGAGTTTGTGATGCCATCGTACGTGCTGAGGGCTGTGCAGGCAATTGATGAATATGCATCCCAAGTCATGCACCAAATGAATGACTTGGGATGAGCCCCCAACCCGCCTGGCGAACTCAGCGCCCGCCTGCGGGGCGAGCCGGCAGGGTCTGCAAATAGGCATACACCGCACGGGCATCGGTGTCACTGAGCTGTTTGAGCGTCTCAAAGGGCATGACCTGGATCGCGCTGCCATCGGGCCGGCGACCCGAGCGCAACATCTGAACAAACGCGTCAACCGAGGCATAGCGCGAGATGACCGATCCGGAACCGGGCGTCAGGTTGGCAGCAGGGGGCCAGCTCGGTGGCGCCCCCGGAATGGCGCCCCCCGACAGGTGCGCCCCGTGGCAGCCCAGGCACATATTGGCCACATAGGCCCCGTGGGCCGCCGACACCGCTTCGGGCACCGGGGCAGGGGGCGGCAATTGGTGGTTGATCCGCTCAGCCGCATCGGTCATCACCCCCAGGGCATAGAGCACACGCACCGGCACCGGCATCTCCAGCACCGCGCCCTGTCCCGCCACAGGAGGCAGATGACGCACGTAAGCGATCACCGCCGCCAGATCCTGATCCGTGTACTGGTTGAAATCCTCCGACGGCATGATCAGCGCCGGCTGGCCGTTGGGCTTGACCCCATGGCGCAGCGTCCGCACCCAGTCCTCTTCGCGGTAGGCGCTCACCACGCCGCCCGTCCCCAAGGTGATGTTGGGGCCGGCCAGATGCATGCCCCCATCGTTGACAAACGTGCGCCCCGCGCCATTGGCACCATGGCACTCGGCACAGCCGCGCGAATGGTAGAGGTACTGTCCATGGCTCAAGGCCTGCGCATCGTCGCGCAGGGCCAAGGGGTCGACCGACACCGACACGGTGCGGTGCATCTTGGCATCGGCCTGACGCAAGCCCACGCCCACCCCCACACCCGCGATCACCAACAGCACCAGCAACACCCCCGCGCCACGGCGCAGCCAGCGAGACACAGTCGCACTCATTTGCAGCCCCTTGTTTGAATCCAGCTTGAAGTCCGGGAAAGGGCGCGCCACCTCCGCGTCCACCGCAATGATTCTTGATCACCGTTCAGGTCGTGTCCAGAGGCCTCACCCGCGAGCCCGCCTGCACCCCGCCCCTTCGCGCCTTAGCCTCAGTGCCCAGCGCCCCAGTGCCTCAGCGCCCACTGCGCAAACCGTGCAACGCCCCCGCCGTGACGCTGTCTCGCATCCACCGATGCACCGGGTCGCCATCCCGGTCGGCATGCCAGTACATCCAGATCGCCAAAGGCGGCGCCGCCACCGGCAAGGGCCGCAACACCAAGGGCAAAGCCCGCGTCAGCTCTTCGGCATAGGTGCGGGGCAGGGTCAACAGGGCATCGCCATGGGCCACCACATTGGCAGCGGCAAAGTAGTGCTGGCAGCGCAAGATCACCTCACGCTCGCCCTGGCCCAAGGCTGCCCACAGCGACTGCAGCGGGTCGGGCTGGTCGGGCTGCAAGGTCACCATCACATGCTGGCTGGCAAAGTAGGCCGTCGCATCCAGGGGCCGCTTGGCCAGCCGATGTCCCTTGCGCATCAACACGCCCAAGGTCTCATCCGCCACATGCACACCCTTGATCCGCCCCGCCACCCGGCGCTGGCGGTCAATCACCAAATCCACCTCGCCCAAGGTCAGGGTGCGTTCCAAGGCATCGTGTGGCACCCGCACGCTCGCCAGCTTCACATGCGGCGCGGTCTGCGCCAGGCTGGCCATCAAGGGCGGCAAGGTGATGGCTTCCAGCACATCGCGCATCCCCAATCGCAAGGTCATGCTCAAGGTGCCGGGGTCAAACGTGTCGGCCTGCGCCATCAGCGACTGCAGCCCCAGCAGGTGCGCCTGCACCGCTCCAATCACCCGCCGGGTCAACTCCGTGGGCACCATGCGATTGCCCTGCCGCACAAAAAGCGGGTCACCCCACAGCTGCCGCAAACGCGCCAAGGCGTGGCTCACCGCCGGCTGGCTCAAATGCAAATGCCGCGCCGCGCCTGAAATGCCGCCTTGTTCGTAGACAGCATCCATCACGCGGAACAAGTTCAAGTCAATTCGGGACAATGGAAGGGCCATGATCAGGCAATAATACGGGCTTGGCCCACATGGCCGATTTTTGGAGCGATCACCTTGGACATTCCCCCTCGGTGACCGCCCACTCCAGACTGATGACGTAACTTGAGCTGGCCGCCGCAGTAGGTGCCGCCGTTCAGATGTCTTGCATGGAGGGGGCGGTACCTAATTCACACAACCCCTTCTCACTGCGCGCGTTATTTGACGCTGGAGTTTTCATGCTCAACGTCTTCACGCTGGCCAATGGCCGGCTGTTCCAGGAAGAAATCGACAGCCTCGACGAGTTGACCGCAGCTCGTCCGGTCTGGGTCGACCTGGAAGACCCCACTCCCGAAGAAAAAGGCTGGATCGCCGTCAAGTTCGGTCTGGTCATCCCCGGCGACATCATCGACGAGGACTTGGAAGAGTCGGCCCGTTTCTATGAAGAAGACGGCGCCATCCACATCCGTTCCGACTTTTTGATCGACGATGACGAAACGCCCCGCAACGTCCGCGTGGCCTTCATCTTGCACAACAACGTGCTGTTTTCGGTCCACAAAGAAGACCTGCCGGTGTTCCGCCTGCTGCGCATGCGCGCCCGTCGCATCCCGGCCCTGATTGAAGACGCCAAGGATGTGCTGCTCAAGCTGTATGACGCCGACGCGGAATACTCCGCCGACACGCTGGAAGGCATCTACGACGACCTCGAAAAGGTCAGCCACCGCGTGCTCAAGTCCGCCGTGAACGACCAGGCCGCCGCCGAAGCCCTGGCCGCCATTGCCCGCCAGGAAGACTTGAATGGCCGCATTCGCCGCAACGTGATGGACACGCGCCGCGCCGTCAGCTTCATGATGCGCGCCCGCATGCTCAATGCCGATCAGCACGAAGAAGCGCGGCAAATTCTGCGCGACATCGACTCGCTGGACAGCCACACCGCCTTCCTGTTCGACAAGATCAACTTCTTGATGGACGCCACCGTCGGCTTCATCAACATCAACCAGAACAAGATCATCAAGATCTTCTCGGTGGCCTCGGTCGCCTTGCTGCCCCCGACCCTGGTGGCCAGCGTCTACGGCATGAACTTGAAGTTCCCCGAGCTGGAATTCCTGGGCGGCTGGAGCTACCCCTACACCGTCGGCTTGATGGTGGCCAGCGCCGTCGCGCCCATGTGGTACTTCTACAAGCGAGGGTGGCTGAGCTGAAAACGGCCGCCTTGAAGTTGCCGCCCGGTCTGTGGCGGGTCATGTTGGGCACCACCTTGGTCGTGCTCAGCTACAGCCTGCTCAACCCGGTGCTGGCCGTGCGCCTGCAAACCAGCGGCGCCAGCGCCACCGCCATCGGCCTGATCGCCATGCTGCCCTTTGTCAGCATCGTGTTGCTGGTGCCCTCGGTGCCACGCCTGTTTGACCGCATCGGCGTGGGCCAGGCCTATCGCCTGGGCTTGACCTTGGAGCTCATCGCCAGCCTGGGCTACCTGGTCACCGACGATTACCGCATCTGGTGCCTGCTGGGCTTGATGGCCGGCATCGGCGCGGCCGCCGCGTGGAACGCGACCGAAGCCCTGATCGCCCACAACGTGCCCGCCACGCATCGGGGCCGCCTGACCGGGCTGTATCAAACCGCCCTGGGCGGGGCCATGGCCCTGGGCCCCTTGATGCCCGCAGCCTTCAACCTGACCCCGATGACCGCCATGGCCTTGTCGGCCTTGGGCCTGGCCGGTGGTGTGGCCCTGACCGCATCCCCAGACATCAATCGCCTCACGGCCACCCACGACGACCACGTGCCCATGAGCCTGTGGTCCGCCTGGCGTTTCCGTCCGGCCTTGGGCTGGGCCGCCGTGGTGGGCGGCGTGTTTGAAGTCGGCCTGGGCTCGATCACCACGGCCTATGGCTCACAGATTGGCTTGAACCTGGCCAAGGCCACGTCCATTGCGGGCGCCTTGGGCCTAGGCAGCTTTGCGCTGCAATATCCCGTGGGTTGGCTGGCCGATCATTGGCCCGCGCGACGTCTGTTTGTGGCCGGCGGCATGCTGCTCTTGATCAGCGGCCTGGCCTTCATGCAAGCCGCACATTGGCCCTGGCTGATCTGGGTGTGCGCCGCCACCTGGGGCGCCTTGGGTGGGGCCATGTACACGCTCAGCATGATCCGCGTGGCCCATGACTTTGCCGATTCATCGGCCCTGGCAGGCACCTCGGCCATGATCGCGTCCTACACGCTGGGCGGGGCCATGGGCCCCATCATCAGCGGCTGGATGCTCGATCACACCGGCATCCAGGGACAAGGCTTATGGCTGGCCGCCCTGTCCATCAGCCTGATTGCAGCCCACGCTCTGTGGGCTGCCCCTTCGGCCTCAACGCATCACTCGCCGATCAGCGAGCCCATCAACGGGCGCGACGTGCCTTGACCGCGCCGGACAAGATCTCCAGCACCTTCTCAGAGTCGTCCCAACCAATGCACGCATCGGTGATGCTCTGACCATAAGTCAGCTTGGCAGGATCATCCTTGCCCGGCGTGAACTTCTGTGCACCGCCGCACAGGTGGCTTTCCACCATCACACCGAACACCTGATTCGAGCCGCTGGACACCTGCGTCGCAATGTCTTGCGCCACCACGACCTGACGCTCGTGCTGCTTGGAGCTGTTGGCGTGCGAGAAGTCCACCATCAGGGATGGGTGCAACTTGGCCGCTTCCAGGTCCTTGCATGCAGCCGCCACACTTTCGGCGTCATAGTTCGGCGCCTTGCCACCACGCAAGATCACGTGGCAATCGGGGTTGCCGCCGGTTTCCACAATCGCGACCTGCCCGTTCTTATGAACCGACAAGAAGTGGTGCGGACGCGAGGCCGACTGGATCGCATCGGTGGCAATCTTGATGTTGCCGTCGGTGCCGTTCTTGAAGCCGATGGGCGCGCTGATGCCCGAAGCCAGTTCGCGGTGGATTTGGCTTTCAGTGGTGCGCGCACCAATGGCGCCCCAGCTGATCAGGTCACCGATGTATTGCGGCGAGATCACGTCCAGGAACTCGCTGGCCGCGGGCATGCCCATGCGGTTGATCTCCAGCAGCAGATGACGGGCCATGCGCAGGCCTTCGTCGATCTTGTAGCTCTCGTCCAGGTACGGGTCGTTGATCAGGCCCTTCCAGCCCACGGTCGTGCGGGGCTTTTCGAAGTACACGCGCATCACCACTTCCAGCGTGTCCTTGTAATGCTCGCGCAGGGCCAGCAACTTGCGGCTGTACTCAATGGCCGCAGCCGGGTCGTGGATGGAGCAGGGGCCAATGATGACCAGCAGACGGTCATCCTTGCCACTGATGATCTTGCGAATGGCCTTGCGGGTGTGCGAGACCAGATCCTCGACCGGCGTGCCGCGGATCGGGAAGAAGCGGATCAAGTGCTCGGGGGGAGGCAGAGGCGTCACGTTGCGAATGCGTTCGTCATCGGTTTGCGAAGTTTTGTCGGCGGGTGGCACCCAACCGGCAGAGGCACTGGATTTGGCTGACATGAGACTTCCTGTTGCGGGCGATACGATTTGTCGAAAAAAAACCGCCGGGGATGATCCGGCGGTTTTCAGGGTGTTTGGTGGTTTGCTTATGCGCTAGCCACTCCTGCGCCGGTAACGGACGGGAGGTGAAAGTGCCAAAAATAAAAGCAAACGGATTTCATGCGGGTTAATGTAGCACGGCAGTCGCAAACGCGACAAGGGTGGGCAGATCAACAAACCCCGTCAATCCCCAAAAAGCTTTGTGGCCCGTTTGAGACAGGCAGGGCAAACCATTGCCACGGTCATATTGACATTCGTAGAATGGACTTAGGCTTAACTGCTGTCCATGCTTAATCGCTGTCGCAGTATCTGCGCTGGCCTGCGCTTTTTACAGGAGGATATTCATGAAGAAACTGTTTGCTGCTGCTTTGATGATCGCCGCTGGTTCGGCCATGGCCCAAAACAACGTGGGTTGCGGCTGGGGCTCGGCTCTGTTCAACGGTCAACACGGCGTGGCGCCTCAAGTGCTGGCTGCCACCACCAACGGCACGTCCGGTAACCAAACCTTCGGTATCACCTTCGGCACCTCTGGTTGCACCCAAGACGGCGTGGTGTCCTCCAGCTGGAAGATCTCCATGTACATCGACGGCAGCCGCGTGGCCCTGGCCCGTGACGCCGCTGCTGGCCAAGGTGAAAACCTGGACGCCCTGGCATCCGTGATGGGCGTCAAGGCTGACGACCGCGCTGCTTTCGCTGCCGCCATCAAGTCCAACTTCTCCACCGTGTTCGCCAACGACCAAGTCGCCGCCAACCTGAAGGAAGTGCTGGCTGCCAACGACCGTCTGGCTGGCTACGCTGCCCTGATCTAAGCATCTTTGCGATGTCCGGCGACACCGCTGTCGCCGGCCTCCATGGTTGCCGGCCGAGTCCGGCCCATGGCTCTATGCCCAGCCTCGCTGGGCATATTCATTTGCGCCACGGCTCCACCCATGTCCTTCTCTCGCCTGTCTTGCTGGTTCGCGCTCGTCGTCGCCACCAACCTGTTGACTCCGCTGCAAGCCCTGTGGGCCCACGAACTCAGCGCGGACCAAACCGCCTACCTGACGCAGTTGCAGCAGCAAGCCCACGCGCTACACCTGGCCGAGCAAGACGCCTGGCGAGCCTTGCTGCACTACAAAGTCCACCCCTTGACCCGGCAAGACCGCAGCCTGGCCGACGACCCCGACTTTTTCAACGCCCCCGATGGCTCGCACAACCCACAGGTTGAGCTGGATGCCACGCTGGCCGCTTTGTTCGATCCCAGCGCGAAACACGCCCTGGACCAAACCGCCGCCTGCCGCTTCATCGCCCGCTACCAATGGCTGAACGAGTCCCTGCACTTCGACGCGGCCAAACTGCCGCCGCCATCTTGTGAGCGCTACCAACAATGGCGCGCCGGCTTGAACGCGGCCAGCGCCACCCTGGTGTTCCCTGCCGCCTACCTCAACAGCCCGGCGTCGATGTACGGCCACACCTTCTTGCGCCTGGACCCGCCCGCCAATGGTGCGCCCCGCAGCCCGCTGCTGTCCTACGCCATCAACTACGCCGCCAATGGCAACGAGGCCGAGGGCCTGGCTTTCGCCATCAAAGGCCTGCTGGGCCTGTATCCCGGGCAGTTCACCAACTCACCGTACTACCTGCGCATCCGCGACTACAACGACCTCGAAAACCGGGACATCTGGGAATACGACCTGAACCTGTCCCCCGTTGAAATGGACCGCCTGCTCGCCCACGCTTGGGAGCTGGGCCCCACCCGCTTTGATTACTTCTTCTTTGACGAGAACTGCTCATATCACTTGCTGGCCCTGCTGGACGCGGCCCGGCCCGGCCTGCACCTGACCGACTCCTTCACCTGGTGGGCCATTCCCATCGACACCGTCCGCGTGGTCACCGACACCCCCGGCCTGCTGAAAGGCACCCATTACCGGGCTTCCAACAGCACCGAACTGCGCTACCGCGCCGAGCTGATCGGCCCGACCCGCGCTGCCTTGGCCAAGCAACTGGCCCTGGGTCAGACCCAACCCGCCGCCATTGACCAAGCGGAGTTCAATCCCGTCGTTCGGGCCCACATGTACGAAGTGGCCGAACGCTATCTGGCCTACGACGCCACCCAACGCGCGCTGGGCAACGACTACGTGCAACAACAGCGCATGCGCTTCCTGGCCGCTCGGGCTTCGCTGCCGACCGGCGCGCCCATCGAAGTCCCCACACCCCCAACCCCGCCGCAAGCAGGCCATGGCACCGCCCGCGTGGACGTCTTGGTGGGACAACGCAATGGCGCCTCGGTCGTGCAGATCAACGCCCGTCCGGCCTACCACGAGCTGATCGACCCCGAGGCCGGTTTTCAACGCGGCTCGGCCATCCAATTTGGCCGGCTGGAATTGTCCAAGGCCGAGAACGGCTCCCTGCAATTGGAGCGCTTCATTCCCGTCGACATCGTCTCCCTGAGCCCTTACGACGGCCTCATGTCCGCTCGCTCCTGGCGCGTGCACTTTGGCCTGACCCGCAGCTGGGCGCCCCTGCACCGCGATGACAGCACCCAACCCTCTCACCGCAAACTGGCCGCGGAAGTCAATGGCGGCCCCGGTCTCGCCGCCGAACTGGGGGCGAATAAGAATCTGCTGGGCTACCTGTTCCTGGACAACCAACTCTGGCTGGATCCCGCCATGCCCAAGCACAAGTTCGCCGCTGGCTCTGGCTTGGCTGGCGGCGTCCTGTGGGACGCCAGCCAAGCTTGGCGCGTACAAGCCGAACTCTACGCCCGAGCGTCTTTGGATCGGCAACCCCGAGAATCCGGCGCCCGACTGGACCAGCGTTATCAGCTGAACCGCCAGCTCAACCTCGTCTTGCAGTGCCAGTGGAAGCGCAGACAGGACCAGCCCATGCAGCATGAATGCCTAGGGGGCCTACAGAAATACTGGTAACCCCGTCGCCTCACTGGCAGTCAAGTGAGAATGCTGCACACACAAAAAAGCCCGGACATCCGGGCTTTTGTCTGTTCAGCAAACAGCCGCACTCACAGCGCGCGAACTTGCTTCAACAAGGTATCCGCATCGCTCACCGCGAAGCCACCACCTTGCTCCACATTCAAGGACTTGACCACACCATCCTTGACCAGCAAGGAATAGCGACCCGAACGCAAACCCAGACCATGCCCTGTCAGATCCAGCGTCAAACCGGTGGCCTTGGCCAAATCGGCGCTGCCATCGGCCATCATGCGCACCTTGCCGGTGGCGCCCAACTCGCGCCCCCAAGCGCCCATCACATAGGCGTCGTTCACGGACACACACCAGATCTCATCCACGCCCGCCGCCTTGAAGTCGGCCGCGTGCTCAATGTAGCCAGGCGCATGCTGGGCCGAGCA
>JAGWTE010000077.1 GCA_028869095.1 Burkholderiales bacterium | reverse complement strand
GCTGTCCAAGGACAACATCGACGCCTCTGAAGTGGAACCGCTGGAAGGGCGAGTTGATGCCTTGGTCGAGGTGTTCGAAGCCCTGCGTCGCCGTGATGCCCAAAGCTACGACGAGCAAATCAGCAAGCCGTTGGAGCCGGAGCAACCTTCTGTTGTCGTCCATGAGTTGCTGGACGCGCCGCTTGCACAACCCCTTGCGGCCGAGTCAGCGTTGGTGTCTGAGGGCGAGTTGATCGCGGGTGCGACCGAAGAAGAGGCTGTGCCGACGTCGGCGTCGACCGAGTCGGCTGCGGGCGAAGCGACCCGTGCGATCAACTGGGCCGCTTTGCCGCAAATCAGCACCGGCGTGGTGGCACGTCAGGTTCGCGATGCGCAGCAAAGCAACCAGGCTGCGGTGCGTGTGCGTCCACAGCTGCTCGATCGCTTGGTGAACCACGCTGGCGAAGTCAGTATCACGCGGACGCGTCTGGCTGCCCAAGTGGGCAACATCCGTGGCTCGCTCAATGACTTGACCGAAAACTTGGACCGTCTGCGCTTGCAACTGCGCGACATCGAGTTCCAGGCCGAAACGCAGTTGAGCACCCGGATGGAAGCCGCTCGGGCCCTCAGCCAGGAATTCGACCCGCTGGAATTCGACCGCTACACCCGCTTCCAGGAACTGACCCGGATGATGGCCGAGTCGGTCAACGACGTGCACACCGTGCAACGCACACTGCTGCGTTCGTTGGAAACTGCAGAAGATCAGATCGCGGCGCAAGCGCGTCTGACGCGCGACCTGCAGGACGACCTGCTGCGCACCCGCATGGTGGAGTTCGAAGGCCTGTCTGACCGTCTGTATCGTGTGGTACGCCAAGCGGCCAAAGAAACAGGTAAGCAAGTTCGCCTGGACATCCTGGGTGGATCGACCGAAGTCGACCGGGGGGTGCTGGAGCGGATGACCGGCTCGTTCGAGCACTTGCTGCGTAACTGCGTCACCCACGGCATCGAAAGCCCCGAACAGCGCGTGGCTGCAGGCAAAGAAGCCGCCGGGACCATCGTGGTGGCTTTGCGCCAAGAGGGCAACGAAGTCAGCATCGAGTTCCGAGACGATGGCGCGGGCCTGAATCTGGAGCGCATTCGCCAAAAGGGTTTGAAGATGGGCTTCTTGCAGCCCGACTCCAAGCCCACCGAGGCAGAGTTGGCTCAACTGATCTTCACGCCAGGCTTCTCCACCGCCGACACCGTCACCGAATTGGCGGGCCGGGGCATTGGCATGGACGTGGTCCGGTCGGACGTGAACGCCATGGGCGGTCGCATTGAGACCGGCACCTCCGAAGGCAAGGGCACCAGCTTCACCCTGGTGTTGCCTTTGACGACCGCCGTCACCAAGGTGGTGATGCTGCGTTGCGGTCAGGTCAACATTGCCGTCCCCACCCACTTGATCGAAATGGTGCGCCGCGCCAAGCCGGCTGAAGTGGAACAAGCCTATCAAACCGCCACCTACACATTTGGTGAGTGGGTGCTGCCGTTCTATTGGTTGGGTGCCTTGCTGCAGTTGAGCCCCCGTGGTGTCGAGCAAGGGCGCTCGTTGCCGGTGGTGGTGGTCCGCTCGGCGCAGCAACGTGTGGCCTTGCACGTGGACGAAGTCCTGGGTAACCAGGAAGTGGTGGTCAAGAACCTGGGGCCCCAACTGTCGCGCCTGCCTGGCTTGGCCGGGATGACGCTGCTGGCCTCGGGCGCCGTCTCGCTGATTTACAACCCGGTTGCGCTGGCAACGGTGTATGGCGAGCGCGCGCATGCGTTCACGGCCGAGTCTTTGGCGGCCCAAGCCCAGCAAACGGCCGAGACCGGCAACGTCATGCCGGTGGTCTCTGCAGAGCCCGCCGAGATCCTGCCGCCGCTGGTCATGGTCGTCGACGACTCGCTGACCGTGCGAAAAGTCACGCAACGTTTGCTGGCGCGTGAGGGTTATCGCGTGGTTCTGGCTAAAGATGGGCTGGAAGCGCTCGAAATACTGGCAGGGGAATCTCCCGCCGTGGTGTTGTCAGATATCGAAATGCCTCGGATGGATGGTTTCGACCTGCTTCGCAACATCCGCAGTGACGCTCGTTTGGCTCAACTACCCGTGATCATGATTACCTCTCGTATCGCGCAAAAGCACAAAGACTATGCCGAAGAGCTGGGAGCGAACCATTATTTGGGTAAACCCTACGGCGAAGAAGAGTTGCTGGCACTCGTTGCACGTTATGCTGCCGCCCAAGCTGTTTCAACCAACCAATCCATTGAGGGCTGATGTCTGCTGTGATCCAGTCACCCACCGATAGCCAATCCGACGACCGCGTGCAGGTCGCCGAAGAAGCCATCTCGCATCTGGCTTCGCTGACGGCGCAACGCGATCGTGAGCAGTTGGATGTCACCCTGGCCCAAGGGGTGCTGGATCTGCTCAATGTGACCAGCAGCGTGGGGGTGTACCGATTGGTGGGGCGTGAAGACGAAACGCGGCACTGGTTGTGCAGTGGCCTGGCGCGACGTGGGCAGCTGACCATCAGCGATCCGCCTTGGGTGGATCTGGATTCATTGCCGGTTTTTTCTGATTACCCGACTCGCCAGCAAGCCATGGAAGGTCGCTCCCTGGAGCAGATCGATGAGCAGGCGGATGACGCCTTGCCCGTGGCCCAGCAAAATGAGGGTGACCGTTACGTCACCGTCTTGCCTTTGCTGGTGGAAGTGGGTTTGCCCGGTATCTTGGAAGTCCGTTCCGAGCAGCCTTTGGCTCTGGAGACGCTGCGTCCGATTCAGACCTTGCTGCGCGTGTTTGGCAACTTCCAGAACCTGCTGGAATCCAGCCAGCGTGACACGCTGACCGGTTTGCTCAACCGTCAGACTTTTGATGCCACCTTCCTGAAGGCCTCGATGCCGGTTGTGGCGGATGGCCTTGTCGAAACCACGGTGGAGCGCCGCGCCACGGCCAAGACCGGCTATTGGCTGGGTGTGGTCGACATTGACCACTTCAAGCGCGTCAACGACGGCTTTGGCCACTTGATCGGTGACGAAGTGCTGGTGCTGGTGGCCCGCATCATGCGGCAGTCATTCCGTCATTACGACCGCCTGTACCGCTTCGGTGGCGAAGAATTCGTCGTGCTGCTGCGTGGCGGGACGGAAGAGGACGCCAAGGCGGCGTTTGAGCGTTTCCGCACCAACGTCGAGTCTTATCTGTTCCCACAGGTCAAGACCGTGACGATCAGTCTGGGCTTCACCGAAGTGCAGCATCAAGACACCCCCAGCCAGGCGTTCTCGCGCGCTGACCAAGGTGTCTACCAAGCCAAGCATCAAGGACGCAACCGCGTGCTGTGCTACGAAGGCCTGGTTCGCGATGGCGTGATCAAGGTCGAAGGCGCCCACGTCGGCGACGTCGAGCTGTTCTGATCAGCCTTTCTTCACCGTCTCAAATCGTTTGAGCGTCTCCGCTCGGGCTTCGTCGTGATCCACGATGGGGGCCGGGTATTTGGCGGGCGCATAGCCACCCAGCCAAGGCGCGTGGATGGCTTGGTCGGGCAGATCGGCCAACTCCGGCACGTAGCGGCGAATGAACTTGCCCGCTGGGTCAAACTTCTTGCTTTGGCTGATGGGGTTGAAGATGCGGAAGTAGGGCTGGGCATCGCAGCCCGTTGACGCCGCCCACTGCCAGCCACCGTTGTTGGCCGCCAGGTCAAAGTCCAGCAATTTTTCGGCAAAGTAGGCTTCGCCTTTGCGCCAGTCCACCCCCAGGTCTTTGGTCAGAAAGCTGGCCGTGACCATGCGCAGCCGGTTGTGCATGTAGCCGGTCTGGTTGAGTTGACGCATGGCTGCATCCACCAGCGGGTAGCCTGTTTTGCCTTTGCACCAGGCCTTGAAGTGAGCCGTGGCCGTGGGGCCATTAGCCCATTTGATCCGGTCGTATTCGCGCTTGTAGCAGTGCCCCACCACGCGAGGGTGGTGAAACAGAATCTGGTGATAAAAATCGCGCCAGATCAACTCCGATAGCCAGACTTGCGCACCATTTGACTTGTTTTTGCTACTGTTCCATGCCAGGCAGGCCAACTCGCGGATCGACACGGTGCCAAAACGCAGGTGCGTGGACAGATAGCTGGGCCCTTTGACGCTGGGAAAGTCTCGTGTTTGGTCGTAGGCGTCCATGCGCGGCAGAAAGTCTGCCAGCAAGGCCTGCGCGCCCGACATGCCGCAGGGCATCTTCAGATCCGGGCAGGGCTCGAAGCCCATGTCAGCCTCGCTGGGCACCGACGGACTTCCGACCTGCCAACCTACCATGTCCGCCGGAATCGGTGCCAAATGTCGGGCATGGGGCTCGATCGGATAGGCCTTGAGGTAGAACGCATCGACCTTTTTGAGCCAGGCATTTTTGTAGGGGGTGAACACGCCATAGGGCGTGCCTTGTCCTGTCAAAATCTCATTGCGCTCAAAGATCACGTGGTCCTTGGTCGTGTACAGGGCCACACCCATATCGCTGAGCCGCCCCCGGACCTGGGCATCGCGCTGCTGAGAGGCGGGCTCGTCGTCATGGTTGGCATAAACCGCTTGCACCCCCAGTTGCGAGGCCAATTTGGGGATCTCAGTCAAGGCGGCGCCATGCCGCACAATCAGGCCGCCATGCGCTGCTGCGCCATCCTTGGATAAGGCTTTCAGACCTTGATCCAACTCCTGCAGGCTGCGCAAAATGAAGCTCACCCGCCGGTCCTGCCGGGGCAGGTCATTCAAGATGTCGGTGTCCAGCACAAACGCGCACCACACGCGTTTGGCGCTTTTGAGTGCGTAATAAAGCGCGGCATGGTCACTGCATCGCAAGTCTCGGCGGAACCAGACCAAGGCCTTGTCAATCTGAACGGTCATGTGCGTCTAAAATTGGGTCTATGTCTGAAGGCGAAAAACCAACCATCAACCTGACCAATCAGTTCCTGATTGCCATGCCGTCCATGGCCGATGGCAATTTTGCTGGCGCGGTTGTGTACATGTGTGAGCATACCGAGAACGGTGCCCTGGGTTTGGTCATCAATCGCCCCATCGATATCAAGCTCAAAAACCTGTTCGACAAGGTGGACCTGCATCTGGACCGCGAAGACCTGTCCGAGCGTCCCGTCTACTTTGGTGGCCCGGTGCAGACCGAGCGGGGTTTTGTCCTGCATGAAAGCCTGGGTGACGATGGCGGGCATTACAGCTCGACCTTGAAGATCCCCGGAGGGCTGGAGATGACCACATCGCGCGACGTGCTTGAAGCGCTGTCGCATGGCGCCGGTCCCAAGAAAGTCTTCATCACACTGGGCTATGCGGGTTGGAGCGCCGGACAGTTGGAAGAAGAGATTTTGCGCAACGGCTGGCTCACGGTGGACGCTGAGCCAGGCATCATTTTTGACACCCCGGTCGAGAACCGTTACGACAAAGCCCTGTCCTTGCTCGGCGTGGACCGCGGCTTCCTGATGGGTGAGGCCGGTCACGCATGAGCGGGGCCGTGCGCAACTATCTGGCGTTTGACTTTGGCATCAAGCGTGTGGGCGTGGCGACAGGCAACAGCTTGATGCGTCAGGCCCAACCTTTGCGCACCATTGCGGCCGAAGGCGATGCCCGTTTTGCCCAGATCAGCAAACTGATCGAAGAATGGCGCCCAGATGACCTGGTCGTGGGCGTGCCCTTCCACCCCGACGGTGCCGAGCACGAAAACACCCTGCGCGCGCGCCGCTTTGCCCGCCAACTGCAAGGGCGCTATCGCTTGCCCGTTCACGAGGTGGATGAGCGCTACTCCACCACCGAGGCGCAAGCTGACCGCGCCCGCGATCTGGACGCACAATCAGCGGCCATCATCTTGCAGCAATACTTCAACGAACTCCCAGCCCCAAACTGACACACCATGCAGCCCACTCCAGCCGTGCAAAATGGCCTCCATCTGGATGCCGAAGCGTTGTATGCGTCCTTGCTCAATGGCGTGCGTCGCCTGGTGCAAGACCCTGGCACAGTCCTGGTGGGCGTCTGGTCGGGCGGGGCCTGGTTGGCTGAACGCTTGGCCAAAGACCTGGGCCTCAGTCAGCCCCATGGTGTGATCTCATCGGCCTTGCACCGCGATGACTTCGGCTCGCGCGGCATGGCGGCTACGACTGACGCCACCCACTTGCCCTTTGAGGTCGATGGCCGTCACATCGTGCTGATTGACGATGTGCTCTATACCGGTCGGACCACGCGTGCCGTCATCAACGAGTTGTTCGACTTTGGTCGTCCCGCCAGCGTGACCCTGGCCGTGTTGGTGGACCGAGGCGGGCGCCAATTGCCCATCGAGCCTGCGTTCTCTGCTGCCCGCATCACCTTGCCTGCCGATCAGCGGGTATCCTTGGCCCGCGCCGACGACGGCCGTTTCCAATTCCATTTCGAGAGGGTTTGATGACCGTGTCTCACTCCATCAAAAAGCCCCAGCGCAATCCCCAGCTCAACAGCCACGGTGAACTGATCCACCTGCTGTCCACCGAAGGGTTGCCCAAGGCCACCATTCATCAAATTCTGGACACCGCTGAGGCCTTCCTGAGCGTCAACGACCGCGAAGTCAAGAAGGTGCCCCTGCTGCGCGGCAAAAGCGTGTTCAACCTGTTTTTTGAAAACAGCACCCGCACCCGCACCACCTTCGAGATTGCCGCCACCCGCCTGAGCGCCGATGTCATCAACCTCGACATTGCCCGCAGCTCGGCCTCCAAGGGCGAAAGCCTGCTCGACACCATTGCCAACCTGTCGGCCATGGCCGCCGACATCTTCGTGGTGCGCCACAGCGAGAGCGGTGCGCCCTACCTGATTGCCCAGCACGTAGCCCCCCATGTGCATGTGGTCAACGCCGGTGATGGCCGCCATGCTCACCCCACGCAGGGCCTGCTCGATGCCTACACCATCCGCCACTTCAAGGGCAACTTCGCCAACCTGACCGTGGCCATCGTTGGCGATGTGCTGCACTCGCGCGTGGCCCGCTCCAACATCCATGCCCTCACCACCCTGGGCTGCGCCGAGGTGCGGGTGGTGGGGCCGCGCACCCTGGTGCCGTCCGACATGGCAGCGATGGGCGTGCGCGTGTGCCACGACCTGAAAGAAGGCATCAGCGGAGCCGATGTGGTGATGACGCTGCGCCTCCAGAACGAGCGCATGAGCGGTGCCCTGTTGCCCTCATCCCAGGAGTTTGCCAAGAGCTTTGGCCTGACCAACGAGCGGCTGCAATGGGCCAAGCCCGATGCCATCGTGATGCACCCCGGCCCGGTGAACCGGGGCGTGGAGATCGACTCTGCCGTGCTCGACGGCCCGCGCAGCGTGGTGCTCAACCAGGTGACCTTCGGCATTGCGGTGCGCATGGCCGTCATGAGCATCGTGGCCGGGCATTCAGCTTGATAGCTGACTTTGCTTGTTCAGTCAGCCTAAAGTGCCCAAAAAGATTTAAAAACATTCAGGATCAGCCATGAAAATCCTCATCAGCGGTGGCCGGGTCATCGACCCCGCCACGGGCCGCGACGAACTCTGCGACGTGGCCGTGGCCGCAGGCCGCATCATCGCCATGAAACCCGGTCTGGGTGAGCCCGGCAGCGGCTTTGTGCCCACCCGCACCATCGATGCCAGCGGCTGCATCGTGGCCCCCGGCCTGGTCGATCTGGCGGTGCGCCTGCGCGAGCCCGGCCAGGAACACGCTGGCATGCTGGCCTCCGAGCTGGCGGCGGCGGTGGCCGGCGGGGTCACCAGCCTGGTCTGTCTGCCCGACACCGACCCCGTGCTGGACGAGTCCGGCCTGGTGGACATGCTCAAGCACCGTGCGGGCAAACTGCACCAGGCACGGGTGTTTCCGTTGGGTGCGCTCACCCGTGGCCTCCAGGGCGAAGTGCTGACCGAGATGGTCGAGCTGACCGAGGCTGGCTGCATCGGCTTCGGCCAGGCCGATGTGCCCATCGTCAACACCCAGGTGCTGCAACGTGCGCTGCAATACGCGGCTACCTTCGGCTACACCGTGTGGCTGCGTCCGCAGGATGCGTGGCTTGGCAAAGGCGTGGCCGCCAGCGGGCCGCTGGCCACACGCATGGGCCTGTCGGGCATTCCGGTGGCCGCCGAGCTGATTGCGCTGCACACCATCTTCGAGCTGGTGCGCAGCACCCGTGCCCGCGTCCACCTGTGCCGCATCAGCAGCGCCGCTGGCATTGAGCTGGTGCGCCAGGCCAAGGCCGAGGGCCTGCCCGTGACCTGCGATGTGAGCGTCCACAACCTGCATCTGATCGACGTGGACCTGGGTTACTTCGACAGCCGCACCCGCCTGTCGCCCCCACTGCGCCAGCAGCGCGACCGCGAGGCCCTGCGTGCCGCACTGGCCGACGGCACCATCGACGCGCTGGTGTCCGACCACACCCCGGTGGACGAAGATGCCAAGGTGCTGCCGTTTGCCGAAGCCGAGGTGGGGGCCACCGCCCTGGAGCTGCTGCTGTCGCTGGCCGTGCGCTGGGCGCAGGCCGATGGCGTGGGCATGCAGCGTGCGCTGGCCACCGTCACCCACGGCCCGGCCAGCGTGCTGGGCCACAGCCTGGGTACCCTGTCGGCCAGCGCCGGCCGCCTGGTGGAAGGCGGCGTGGCCGACCTGTGTATTTTTGACCCCGAAGCCTGGTGGACACCCCGCCCAGCGCAGCTGCGCAGCCAGGGCAAACACACCCCGTTCATCGGCCAGGAGCTGCCTGCTTCGGTGCGGGCCACCCTGGTGGGCGGGCAGGTGGCTTACGAGGCTGCCGCCGCGCAGGCCGCCTGAGCCATGCGTGCGTTGGTTCGCATCGTCCGGGTGCTTGTGCATGTGTTGTCCGGCCTGTGGACCATCCGCCGCCAGTTTGACCGCCTGTCGCCCGCGCAGCGCCAGACGCTGGTGCGAACGTGGTCGCAACGCATGTTGCAGCACCTGGGCATTGGCTTGCAGGTGCGTGGCCAGCCGCCAGCCGGTGGGCCGCTGCTGGTGGTGGCCAACCACATTTCGTGGCTGGACATCGTTGTGATGAACGCCGCCTGCCCGGCCCGTTTTGTGTCCAAGTCCGACGTGAAGCACTGGCCGCTGCTGGGCGCACTCATCACCGGCGCGGGCACGCTCTACATCGAGCGCGAAAGCCGCCGCGATGCCATGCGCGTGGTTCACCACATGGCCGAGGCCCTGGACGCGGGCGATGTGGTGGCCGTGTTTCCCGAAGGCACCACCGGAGACGGGCGCGCGCTGCTGCCTTTCCATGCCAACCTGTTGCAGGCCGCCATCGCCACCCATGCCCCGGTGCAGCCCGTGGCCCTGGCCTTTGTGGATGCCGCCAGCGGCCAGCGCAGCGATGCCCCCGTGTATGTGGGCAACACCACGCTGTTGGCTTCCATCTGGCGCACGCTGTCCACGCCCGGCGTGGTGGCGGTGGTCACCTACGGGGCCAGCCAGCAGGCAGCAGGGCGTGACCGCAGGGTCTGGTCTGCCGATCTGCGCCAGACCATTCAGCAGTTGCTGGGCACGGCACCGCCCGCAGCGGCGACACAGCCCCCCAGGGCCAACCCAACCGATGCGAGGCCACAGTGACCGCTCCCCATTCCTCCATTTTTCTGGTGGGCTTGCCTGGTTCGGGCAAATCCACCGTCGGGCGGCAGCTGGCACGTCATCTGTCGCTGGAGTTTGTCGATATCGACCAGCACATTGAGCACGAACTGGGCTGCTCCATCCGCACCTACTTTGAGCGCGAAGGCGAAAAGGCTTTCCGTGACGTGGAGCAGGCTGCCGTGGCCGAGCTGGTCCAACGCCCCGGTGTGGTGCTGTCCACCGGCGGCGGAGCCGTGCTGCGCCCCGCCAACCGCGATGCCCTCAAAAACAATGGCTGGGTGGTGTACCTGAAATCATCGCCCGATGCGCTGTACCGTCGCCTGCGCCACGACAAAACCCGCCCCCTGTTGCAGGTGGACGACCCGCTGCAAAAACTCAAGGACTTGTACGCCGTGCGCCACCCGCTCTACCGCATGGTGGCCCACCATGTGCTGGAAACCGGGCGGCCCAGCGTGGCCACGCTGGTCAACCACATCGCCATGCAGTGGGAGCAGCAGGCTTTTCAGACTCCAGCCAAGGCAGCTCAACTCCCCAAACCGATGGCTGACTGATAGACTCGGCTCCCATGTTTGCCCGCCGCACCCTCCGTCATGTCACCGCCTGGCTCGCAGCCCTGGCGGTGCTGATGGCTGCGCTGCTGCCCGCGCTGTCGCACGCCGTGATGTCTCGGCTGGCGGCCACCAATGGTGGTCTGGTCGAGGTGTGTACCGTCAGTGGCATGGCCTGGGTCAGTGCGGATGCATCATCGGCAGTCAGTGCCGATACCGTTGCCCCTGGGCAGAGCCAAACCGGGCTCCAGGGCTCGGGTTCAAGTGACACCGGCATGGTCATGGCCGGTTGCGATTGGTGTGCCACCCACGCCCCCGGTTGGTCGCTGCCCCCTGTGGCGGCACTGTCCCTGCCGTTGCCCGTGCAACTGGCCGACGTTCCCCTTGCCTTTCTCCATGCCCCACGCCTGCTGGCCGTGTGGGCATCGGCCCACTCCCGCGCTCCCCCTTCCGCTGCCTGAACCCCTGAACCGGGTGTGCTGAACGCGCCTGGGGCCACGCTGCCCCCGCGCTGCTGCACACGGTACACGGGCTGCATTCGCCCTCCGTTTTCTGGCCTTGGCGGGCACGCCCGAACAGACCAAGGCCTGCGCCGACATCCTTCAGCTTGCCGACGCAATCCCGAATGTTGGTTGTCCGTTTTGCTTTCTCATTTTTTCTTTCACGTCCGTTTCACCAGGAGATTTTCATGACCCACCGCAACCTGTTCACCACCACCCTCGCCGCCGCCGTGCTGGCCCTGTCTGTCACCGGCCTGTGGGCACAGACCACCGTCAAGGTGGACGATGCTTGGGTGCGCGGCACCGTGGCCCAGCAAAAGGCCACCGGAGCCTTCATGCGCCTCACCCCCGAAAAGAATGCCCGCCTCGTGGCCGTCAGCTCGCCCGTGGCCGGTGTGGTCGAGATCCATGAAATGGCCATGGAACACGACGTGATGAAGATGCGCCAGATTTCCGGACTCGACTTGGTTGCCGGTCGCACCACCGAACTCAAGCCCGGTGGCCACCATGTCATGCTGATGGACTTGAAGCAGCAGATCAAGGGCGGCGACGTGGTGCCCATCACCCTGGTGTTTGAAGATGAAGACAAAAAACGCTTCACACAGGAGATCAAGGCTCCTGTCACCGCACTGGGTGGTGGCAACGCAGCCATGAAGCCCGGCATGGATCACGGCGGCATGAAGCACTGAAACCCGTCCAGGGGTGAGGGTTTGGTGGGTATCAGGGCTGGAAAGCCGTGGCCAGTTTTGCCGGGGGGATGCTCAGCAGCATCTGCATGCGGTGACCCAGCAGGTGCAGTGACTGCTGGAATGCGCGGTGCTGTGCTTCCTCGTCTCCCGTGACTTCGGATGGATCGGGGTAATGCCAGTGGGCGCTGGCAGGGTGGCCGGGCCAGTCGGGGTTGGTTTCGCCCGCCGTTTCGTCGCACACCGTCACCACCAGATCCATGTGCGGTGCATCGGGAGCGGAAAAAATGTGCCAGCCCTTGCTGTGCAGACCATCGGTCGGCACGCCCGCGTGTTGCAAGGCTTCGAGGGTCATGGGGTGGGGTTGTCCGTCTGGGTCAGGGCTGATGCCTGCGGAATACGCCTTGAAGCGACCATGACCCAGGTGGTTCAGCAGGGCTTCGGCCAGCAGGCTGCGCACGCGGTTGTGGGCGCACAGAAACAGGATGTTGACCGGGGTATCAGGGCGGTTGGCAGGGGCAGCGGACATGGTTTGTTGTGTTGGTTTGGAATGGTCAGTGTGGTGAGTACTGCCTCAATTTTGACCCAGCCCGCCCAGGTCACGGCTGGGGTCGCACCATCTGGGCCGCCCTGCCCAAATCAGCATGCCCGC
>JAGWTE010000076.1 GCA_028869095.1 Burkholderiales bacterium | reverse complement strand
GACCGGCTTGCCGAAAATCTCAGTGGTGTGGCGGGCAGGGGTGGCTGTCAGTCCGACTTTGCAGGCATCGAAATAATCAAGCACGCGGCGGTAGGTGGAGAGGTATTGCGCTTGGTCGCGCAGGGCCATCTCACCTTCGGTCATGTCTTGGTCAAGGGTGTAGCCCCGGTGGGCTTCATCCACGATGATGCAGTCGTAAGCATCGACCGCTGGCGGGTTGTCGCTGCCAAACACGCGCTTGACCATGGCTTGTACGGTGGCCACTTGCACGCGGGTTTCAGCCTCGGCAGCCATGTCGCCCAGGTCAGCAATGTTGTAGATTTTGCTGAGGGGCTGGTTTTGTTCCAGAGGGGCTTCGTTGAAAGCATCCATGGCTTGGTTGCCCAATGCAGTGCGGTCTACCAAGAACAAGATGCGGCGGAAGCGCTCGGCCTTCAAGAAGCGGTACATCAGGCCAATGATGGTGCGCGTCTTGCCGGTGCCGGTCGCCATGGCCAGCAAACAGTTGGTTTGGCCTTGTGCCAAGGCGGCTTCGACTGACGTAATGGCCTTTTGTTGGTACTCACGCAGCTTGAGGTAGCCAAAGCCTTCTTGCTTGAGTTTGGCTTCGGCATCGGCCTTGCTGCGCTTGAGCTGATCGACCAAGCCATCAGGCGAATGAAAGCCTTGCAGGGGCTTGGCCAAGTTGGATGGGTGGCGCACATCACGATGCCAAGTGCCACTTGCCTCGGGGCTTTGCTTGACCAAGGGGCGACCATTGCACGAATACACAAAGGGCACATGGAACACGCCCCCCTTGCCATCGGGCCAAGGGCCACTGCGGCCTTCGACTTGCCACGCGGCTTCGTGGTCCTGGTCAAGCTGAATGCCCGAGGCATAGCGTTCGGCCTGGGCAATCTTGCCAGCCACGTTCACGTTCAAACGCTTGGCTTCAACGGCGGCAATGGGTGTGAGGCCAGAAAACAAAATGTAGTCAGCACTTTGTTTGCCTTGGCTGGGCCATTCGGCAATGGCCTTGTTCTTATTGCGCTCAGGCCTGATACCCTTGGCATGGGTTTGCTTGATGGTGTCGGCCTCCCAGCCAGCATCAATCAGCATCTGGTCGATCAGCAGACGGGTAGCGGCCTCATCCATGGCCACTTTTTGTGCAGCCTTGTTGGCACGTTCAGCAAAGGACCTGATGTCTTTGGCTGTGGTGGTATCGGGTTGGGCATTGGTCTCTTTGAGCTTGGCGTCAAATTCGGCTTTGAGATCGGCATAACGTGTGCTGGCCTCTTGCGCCAGGCCTTCGTAAATGCCCCGCTCTTCGGCTGCGCGTTGTGCCAGTTGGCGTTCCTGTGTAGCCTGCTCTTCCAGCAGCTTGGTCAGCTCCGCTTGAGCGGCTTGGGCCGATTGCACTTGCTGGAGGTTGTCTTGTAGGTTGGCAATGTGCTGTTGCAGCTGTGCCAGCTTTTGGCTGGGGTCATCGGGAAGGATGAACGGCCCAGGCTTGAAATCGGGGGTGTTGCCAAAGCTGCGGTGAAACCACAGCGCGACCTCGCGCGCGACTTTCAGTGACTCCATCCCCTCTCGGTAGCCGATCTTGTGGTTCACCACATGGGCTGCATCGTTGCCGCGAGTGCGCAACAAGTGAAACATCTGCCGAACCTGCGGGTCCAGACCAATGCGTTGATCGACGGCGCGTAGCAGTTCCGCTTGAGTTGGCTGCATCAAGCGAACGCCAACGCGAGCGGCTACTTCTTGGGTCAAGGCTTCGGCCAACAGCCTGAGCTTGAGGGCGCAGCTGGATGGGTCAAAGGGATAGAGCTTTTCGGCGGTAGCGCCAAGATCTGCCAGAAGTGGCGAATGTTCAGCGAGGAAACTGAAGTTGCTCATCCCGAGTCCCAATCTATTTGAGATTCATTGTAAGGATGGGGTGTCCTAAATTCTTTGTCGATCTTGACAGGGCTCCCCGAGCTTCCTCAAATACTTCCTCAACCGATCAGCATCATTGAGCACAACAGCGTTGTTCAACCATGCATCCCCCCTGATGAGTTAGCATGACTCGCTTCCCCAACTGACTCTGCGGCAATCGCCACCCCGGATGAAAATACCTCCCAGACTGCAGTCCCTTGTTGAAGAGGGGCTGATCGACACAGTCGTGCGTCAATTGATGAGCGGCAAGGAGGCCATGGTGTACGTGGTGCGGCGTGGTGACGAAACGCTTTGCGCCAAGATCTACAAAGAGGCGACGAACCGCAGTTTCAGGCAAGCGGTCGATTACACCGAGAACCGCAAAACCAAAAACACGCGCCAAGCGCGTGCGATGGCCAAAGGCACTCGTTTTGGTCGGCAGGCGCAAGAAGCGGCATGGCAAAGCGCCGAAGTCGATGCCCTCTATCGGCTTGCTGCAGCCGGTGTGCGCGTGCCTCAGCCCTACAACTTCCTGGATGGCGTTTTGCTGATGGAGTTGGTGGCCAACGCAGAAGGCGATGCGGCGCCACGGCTCAACGATGTTTGCTTCACTGCACAGGAAGCGCGAGACCACCATGCGACCTTGTTGACCGAAGTGGTTCGCATGCTGTGTGCAGGTGTCGTGCACGGTGACCTCTCAGAATTCAATATCCTGCTTGCGCAGGATGGCCCCGTCATCATTGACCTGCCGCAGGCTGTGGATGCGGCAGGCAACAACCACGCCAAGCGCATGCTGCTCAGAGACGTGGCCAACCTGCGTGATTTCTTTGGCGGCTTCGCGCCTGATCTGCTGTCCACAGACTATGGGCACGAGATCTGGGCCTTGTATGAGCAAGGCGTGTTGACACCTGAAACCCCTCTCACGGGCAAGTTCAATCGGGCAACTGGGCCGGTTGATCTGGGTGGTGTAATCCGCGAAATTGACGACGCCCGGGACGAAGAAGCCATGCGGCGCCTGCGGATGCAGCAGGGCTAGGGGACCTCTTCCCTAAGCCAGGATTGCAGATGTATTGCATATGCGATACATTGCCCATATGAAGAGTGCAACCCTTCCCCCGCTCCGCGTTGAATCGAGCTTTCGCAGTGAAATTGAGGGCGTCCTCAAAGAAGGGGAATCGCTGTCCTCATTTGTCGAGAGCTCGATTCGACGGACAGTCCACTATCGCAAGACTCAGTCTGAGTTCGTCGCCAGAGGATTGGATTCCCTCGCTAAGGTTGAAGCAGGTGCCGCTACACACTCTGCTGAATCTGTCGTGGCTGAACTGCAAGCCAAACTGAATCGCGCATTGGCTGCGAAAGGCTTGAAGAAGCGCGATGTTTGAGGTTGAGTTCAGCCAAGAGGCGAAAGAAGATCTCTCTCGCCTCTTTGATGCCATTCTTGACCGAGAACTGAACAGTGAAACCGGCGATCCAAGCTTACCTGCGCAAGCCATTGGCACCATTGAGGTTTCCATTTCGTTCTTGAAGCATTCGCCTTTTTCATGCAGAAAAGCGGGCGATGGGCATGATCCATTGCTTCGCGAGTTGATCATCGACTTTGGCCGTACCGGCTACGTTGCGCTCTTCAAGATCATGGATCGCCAGCGTGTGCTCATCCTGGCATTGAGGCACCAGCTAGAAGACGACTATCACTGACGATCAGGGCGATTTCTGCGCTACTGTTGCGGCATCTGAAAATCAGGAGCCCACCCATGAAATCCCGCGCCGCCGTGGCCTTTGCAGCCGGCCAATCTTTGCAAGTCGTTGAAATCGATGTCGAGCCACCGCGCAAGGGCGAGGTGCTGGTGCGCATCACGCACACGGGCGTGTGCCACACCGATGCCTTCACCTTGTCGGGTGACGACCCCGAGGGCATCTTCCCCGCCGTGCTGGGTCACGAAGGCGCTGGCGTGGTGGTGGAGGTGGGCGAAGGGGTGTCCTCACTCAAGCCCGGCGACCATGTGATCCCGCTCTACACCGCCGAGTGTGGCGAGTGTCTGTTCTGCAAGTCGGGTAAGACCAATCTGTGTGTGGCGGTGCGGGCCACACAGGGCAAGGGCGTGATGCCCGATGGCAGCACTCGCTTTTCGTACCAAGGCCAGCCGATCTACCACTACATGGGCTGCTCGACCTTCAGCGAGTACACGGTGGTGGCCGAGGTGTCGCTGGCGAAGATCAACCCCGAGGCCAACCATGAGCACGTGTGCCTGCTGGGCTGTGGCGTGACCACGGGCTTGGGGGCGGTGAAGAACACCGCCAAGGTGCAGCCGGGCGACACGGTGGCCGTGTTCGGCCTGGGTGGCATTGGCTTGGCCGTGGTGCAAGGCGCCAAGCAGGCCCAAGCCGGTCGCATCATCGCCGTGGACACCAACCCTGCCAAGGCTGAGTTGGCCCGCCACTTTGGCGCCACCGACTTTGTGAACCCCAAGGACCATGACAAGCCCATTCAACAGGTGATCGTAGAGATGACCGGCTGGGGCGTGGACCATTCCTTTGAATGCATCGGCAATGTCAATGTGATGCGTGCGGCGCTGGAATGCGCGCACCGCGGCTGGGGTCAGTCCATCATCATTGGTGTGGCCGGCGCGGGGCAAGAGATCTCGACCCGCCCCTTCCAACTGGTGACAGGCCGCAAGTGGATGGGCACGGCCTTTGGTGGCGTGAAGGGCCGTTCGCAATTGCCTGGCATGGTCGAGCAGGCCATGAAGGGTGAGATTGAGCTGGCACCCTTTGTGACCCACACGCATCCGTTGGATCGCATCAACGAAGCCTTTGATTTGATGCACGAAGGCCAATCCATCCGCACCGTGATCCACTTCTGAGCCATGGAACGCGTTGAACAGCATGCTTGCGCAGGCGGCCGTCAGGAGGTGTGGAAGCACCGATCTGATGTGCTCAATTGCGAGATGAAATTTGGCATCTTCTTGCCGGAGGTGGCCACGCGGGGCGAGCCCTGCCCTGTGCTGTATTGGCTGTCAGGCTTGACGTGTACGGAGCAGAACTTCATCACCAAGGCCGGGGCGCAAGCGCATGCGGCAAAGCATGGTGTGATCGTGGTGGCGCCCGACACCAGCCCGCGTGGGGACGAGGTGGCCGATGACCCTGCTTACGATCTGGGACAGGGCGCGGGCTTTTATGTGAACGCCACGCAAGCGCCTTGGTCGGCCCATTACCGCATGCAGGACTACGTGGCTCATGAGCTGCCCGAGCTGGTTGAGCGGCATTTTGCGGCCAATGGCCAGCGCGGCATCATGGGTCATTCCATGGGTGGGCACGGAGCCTTGATCACAGCGCTGCGCCATCCGGGACGGTACGCGAGCGTGTCGGCCTTCTCACCCATCGTGGCGCCCAGCCAAGTGCCTTGGGGTGCCAAGGCTTTGACCGCTTATTTGGGTGAAGATCGGCAATCGTGGACGGCGTGGGATACCGTTGAGCTGATCAAGCAAGCCTCCGAAAGCTTGCCATTGCTGGTAGACCAAGGTGGGGCAGATGAGTTCCTGTCCACCCAGCTGCGGCCAGAGTTGTTGGAGCAGGCCTGTCAGACCACAGGCCACCCATTGACGCTACGCCGTCAGCCTGGCTACGACCACAGCTACTACTTCATCGCCACATTCTTGGCCGATCACTTTGCGCACCATGCGCAGGCGCTGGGGCGATAGGGCGATGAGGCCGTGACAGATCCGTCTTAGCGCGCCGATAGCGAGGCCACAAAATACTGGAGCCGCTTCAACCCTTCTTGCAACTCCTCACGCGAAGCGGCATATGACAAGCGCACATGCGATGCCGCACTGCACTGCCCGAAGTCATGCCCGGGCGTCAGGGCCACATGGGCCTCTTGCAAGGCGCGCTGACAAAAGCGCATGGCATCCAGCCCAGTTTGGCTGACATCGATGTAAACGTAGAAGGCCCCGTCAGGTAGCACGGGTACAGACAAGCCTGCTTGGGCCAAGCCGTCGAGCACCAGCGCACGCCGGGCCGCAAACTCGGCTTTGCGGGCTTCGCACACGGCCAGCGATTCAGGCGTGAAGCAAGCGAGTGCTGCCATCTGCGCAGGCGTGGAGGCGCAGATGTAGTAGTTCTGGGCCAGGCGCTCCATCACGGGCACCATGGCATCGGGCACGATGGCCCAGCCCAGGCGCCAGCCGGTCATGCCAAAGTATTTGGAGAAGCTGTTGATGACGATGGCCTCGGGGTCTGCTGCTAATACAGTTTGCGCAGGCTGGCCGTTGGCATCGGCATCGCTGAGGTTCAGATAGATCTCATCGACGATGCGCCAGGCATTGTGTTGACGGGCCCAGTCGCAAATGGCCGCCAACTCCGCAGCGGGAACCGAGGTGCCTGTGGGGTTGGAGGGCGTGGCCATCATCAACCCCTGGGTGCGGGCGCTCCAATGGCGCTGTACGGCGTTCAAATCCAGCTGGAAGCGCGAGGCCGCATCGGTGGGCACCAAGCGCACATTGGCGCCAAAGCCGCTCAGGAATTGGCGGTTGCAGGGGTAGGACGGGTCGCCCACCAGCACCTCATCACCCGGATCGACCAGGGCTGCGGTGACCAGCAGCAAGGCCGCAGAGGCGCCCGCAGTGACCACCACGCGCTCCGGCGACACCGTCACACCATGGGTCGATTGATAAAACCCTGCAATGGCTTGGCGCAAGGCGGGCAAGCCCAAGGCGCCGGTGTAGGGCAAGGCTTGTTGAGCAACCACGCGTTGCAGTTCGGTCAACACGGCAGGGGGGGCGCCGAAGTCGGGTTCGCCCAGGTTGAGTTTGACGACGTGGTGCCCGGCGGCTTCCAGCGCGGCAGCGTGCTTGCCGAACTCCATGGCCAGAAACGGGGTGATGGCTTGAGCGCGTTGTGAGAAGTGCATGATCGTGGCGTGTAGGCAGCGGTTCAATGACGGGTGCAGCGGCGCGCGTAGGCGCTCAGTGCGTCAGCCAGATACCGGTATAGCAGTTTGATGCTGGGGTTGCGGTTCTGGTCGCGATGCATGAGCAGCCACATGTCCAGGTTGAAGGTGATGTGATCGGGCAAGACTTCTTGCAAATCGGGGTCTTGGCGCCCCACGGCCAAGTGGCAACCGGCAATGCCAATGCCGGCACGCAGGGCCGCCATTTGGGCCAGGTCATTGTCTGATCGCAGGACAAACATCTCTCGGTCGATCGGCAAGCTGTGGCGACTGGCCATTTGCGCCACGAAAGGATCTTGATCAGGCCCAATCAGCACATGGTGGGCCAGGTCACTGACCTGTGTGGGCAGGCCATGCGCACGAATGTATCGCTTGTGGGCGAACAGGCCGATGTCGACCCGGCCGATGCGTCGCGCCAGCAGGGATTGCTGCGTGGGCTTGACCATGCGCACGGCAATGTCCGCCTCTCCTTTGAGCAGGTCATCAGGGCGGTTGTTGAGCACCAGTTCAATGGCGATGTCGGGATGCTGGGCCATGAAGGGGGCCAAGATCTCAGGCAACACTTCGCCGCCGACGATCTGGCTGGCCGTGAGCCGCACGGTGCCACGAGGTTGCCGTTGGTGGCCGCTGGCCAAGCGGGCCGCTTGCTGGGCCGCGCCCGACATGGCCTGCGCACTGGCCAGCAACTCCTGCGCCAAGGGGGTCGGGCGCAAGCCATCGGGGGCACGGATGAAGAGGGACGCACCCAGCGCACCTTCCAATGCATCGATGTGTCGCCCCAAGCTGGGTTGGCTCAGACCCAACACACGCCCTGCTGCGGACAGGCTGCCCTCTCGCATCACGGCCAGAAAGGATCGGTACAGGTTCCAGTCAATGTCTTGTTCAGCCATGCATATTTGTATATCAGATCTGCACAGCTATACGAACCATGAAAGTGAAATCTCTCTAGCATGAGCCTCATTGAATAGGCAAAAAGGGGGCTGTCATGCAGCGAAAGTCGATTCTGGTTTTGGGCGCCACGGGTGGCCTGGGTGGTGCGGTGGCCGCTACATTTCTGGCCCATGGCTGGCGGGTTCGGGCCCTGACGCGCCATCGCAATCCGGTGGTGGGGCTGCCCCCGGATTTGGCAGGCATTGAATGGGTGAACGGTGATGCCATGAACCCGGCGGATGTTTGCCGTGCGGCGCGCGATGCATCCGGCCAAGCGGTGGACTGCATTTTTCATGGGCTGAACCCGCCCAACTATCAACGCTGGCGGGAGCTGGCCTTGCCGATGCTGGCTCACTCGGTCGAGGCGGCTCGGCAGACCGGGGCCCGTTTGCTGTTCCCGGGGAATGTCTACAACTACGGCCCCGATGCAGGGGTGTGGCTGGACGAGGCCGCGTCCCAACACCCCCTCACCCGCAAAGGTCAGGTCCGGGTGGAGATGGAAGCGATGCTGCAAGCAGGCGGCCAAGAGGGCCTGCGGGCCATCGTGGTCCGAGCGGGTGATTTCTTTGGGCGATCGGGCCCCAGCACCTGGTTTTCACGGGTCATGGTCAAACCTGGTCGGCCGGTGCGCAAGGTCTTGCTGCCGGCCGAGCCTCAGATGGGGCACGCCTGGGCTTACTTGCCCGATCTGGCTGAAACGTTCTATCAGCTGGCGCTTCGGGAGGCGCAGTTACCGGCCTTCGACACGTTCCACTTTGGTGGCCACTGGACACCGGCCAGCATCGAACTGGTCGAGTCCATCCGGCGTGTGACGGGGCGGGAGCACATCCGGGCCGCCCGGGCCCCCTGGCGTTTGATTGCCTGGCTCTCGCCCTGGGTGGGACTGATGCGCGAGATCCAAGAAATGCGCTACCTGTGGCGCACGCCTATGCGGCTGAACAACCGCAAGCTGGTTCAGCTGTTGGGCCACGAGCCTCACACGCCCTTGGACGACGCGATCCGGCAGGCTTTGGTGGACCAAGGCTGCCTGCCCGCCTCCACCGATCCGCAACCCGATCAGTTCAGGGACGAGCGACCACTCTTGCGCTGATGCGGGCCCGGTGGCGCTTGCCGCACGGCGCGGTGCATGTGCCGGTCCGTCACCCCGATGCTGGTGAGGAATTCGTCACGCAACATCAGCACCGAATCAAAGGTGTCTTCAGACGCTTCGATCAGATAGCCCTGGATGCGTTCCAGTTCGGCGATCTGGCTGTCGCTGAACGTGGGCTTGGCCCAGTCCGGCAGCACGGTGCACGAGTTCATGCCCCAGGCCGTCGGTTGGTTGAGCACGCCGCGAGAGGCCAGGGTCTGGGTCAGGTCTTCCAGCGCGCTGCTGCCCAGGTCTTCGGCCATGCCATGTTCGATCACTTGGGCCGCGACCACGCGCGGTTCTGCCAAATCGATCACCAAACGGCACAGCACCGGGTCGGCAAACGGATGAAGCTGGTGCTGCCACAGGCCTTGCACCAGCCGCACCGGGGGGACGGGTTGATCGCAATCGGTTGAGATGTTGTCAAACCAGTTCATGGCAGCACCCTCCGCTGAAACAGCACAGCTCACGGTGTCCATCATGCATAAACCAGGCCAATTTCAGTGGGGCAAATTGGCATGGAATTCACGCTCCGGCGTTTTCGTACAACGAGCCCCCTTTTGGGCCGATATCGCCTATATTCTGAAAGGCTGTGCTGAGCCAGGCCGGTTCACGGCGTGCGGCACACGGCTTCGGTGTTGACCTTTTTCAGATACGAAATCAGGTCGCGGCGCTCGGATGCGTCGGGGATGCCGTCATAGGTCATGTCGCTGCCGGGGACCAGGGCCAGGGGCTTTTGCAGAAAGCGGTCCAGCGTTTTCTCGTCCCACACCAGTTGAGACTTCAGCATGGCGGGCGAGTACTCAAAGCCTGGCACCGTGCCGGCACGCCGTCCCAGCAAACCGCAATGCCGAGGGCCGACGCGGTCGGTGGCCAGCGCGTGACAGGCCAGGCAGCGCGCATAGATGGCTTCACCGCGTATGGGGTCTGGCGCGGCCTGGGCCGCCAAGCCCAGAGCCGACAAGGACAAGGCCAGCCCCAGATTCGCGATGACGTGCGCTGTGACGTGCAGCGTGGCGCGAGGGTGGCCCGGCTTCATGACACGAAGGCCGCAGGAACAGGGGGCAAGCCAATGGCTTGGCGCAAGACGGCCCAGTGCATGGCCTCGTCGCCCAAGATGCTGGCAGCGGCTTTGGCCAAATCGCGATTGGCAAACAGGGGCACCGCACCCAGGTAGGCGCTGACGGCGCCTTGTTCCAACTGCGCGGCGAACTTGAGCACGTCCAGCTGCGACTTGAGTTGATCGACCGGGAAGTTGTATTTGGCTTTGGCCACCACGGCCTTGCCGCCGAGTTTGTCGACGGTGCTGGACAACACCGCCACGTGCTCCTTGTGATGCCCTTGGAACGTGACGGCCAGGTCCAATACCGAGGAGGTGAGCAGGCCGCTTTCAGCCCCCAGTTGGTAGGCCGCGATGGCCTCCAATTCGGCGCCAATGGCGGTGTTGAGGATTTGCACATCGCTGGGCGCGGCACCGCCCGCTTTGGCGGCGAGGGCATCCTTGCCCGCGAGCAAGGCCACGGCCGTGCCAGTGAGCACCAGACCACCCGAGCGCCCGAGGAACAGGCGGCGGGCTGAGGCGGGATCAGAGATTTTCAGGAAGGACATGGCAGCTCCAGTAAAAGAGTCAAAAACAGACGAGCGGAAACAGGGACGTCGGACAACGACCCAAGGGGGAAAGACGGTGACGAGATGGCTGTGCTTAGGCCTGAGGTGAGCCGCGCTCAGGCGGCGCTGCGGGGCGCTCTTGGCTCGCTTGGGCCAGGGCCGCGAGCACGGTGGCCACGATCTGGTCGCAGCGGGATCCGGCAAATGAAAAGGCGTCGCTGAGGGCCATGTCCATGTCCCGGGCCAGGCCTTCTCGCAAGAGGCCCCGGGCGCGGAAGAAGCGAGACCGCACGGTGGCCTCGGGGATGTTGAGCACCTCCGCGACTTCTTCAACCGACATTTCTTCCACCCCGCGCAACATGAAGACGGTGCGGAACTGGTCTGGCAGGGTGTCGATGCGAGCCTCCATGTGCTGACGCACTTGGGCACGCATGAGCAGGTGCTCGGGCTGCTCGTCGGGAGGGATGGGCATGGGTGCCTCCGCTGGCGCAGTGTCGGTGTCGATGGTGGCGTTCAGGGGCAGGACTTGGGCATGGGGGCTGCGCAAGCGGCCCAATGCCTCGTTCACCACGATGCGGATCAACCAGGTTGACAGCTTGGCGTCGGCGCGAAAGGTGGCCAGGCTGCGCCAGGCGCGCAGGTAGGCTTCCTGCACGGCGTCTTGCGTGTCGTCGTCGTTCTTGAGGATGCTGCGGGCCGACCGGAACAGCAGGCGGTTGTAGCGACGCATGATCAGGGCAAAGGCCGCATCGTGGCCAGCCATCGCGCTGGCGATCAAGTCGGCGTCAGAACTGGTCTCTGCCGGTGTCGCGGGCGTTTGGGGCGTCGTGGGGGCGGTGGTCAGGTGGGTCATGTGTGTGCTCCTGACCATTAGATGGACGCCCCCTGCCCGGCGTTCCGGAATTTTTTGCTCAGTTCTCGATGGCGAGCAATTCAACGGTGAAGGTCAGCACCGCATTGGGCGGGATCACGCCGCCCGCGCCACGCGAACCATAGGCCGTGTTGGCCGGGCACAGCAACTTGGCCTTGCCACCGATGGCCATTTGTTGAACCCCTTCGGTCCAGCAAGGGATCACGCCCCGCAGCGGAAAGCTGATGGGCTCGCCCCGCTTGTAGGAGCTGTCGAACACCGTGCCATCGGCCAGTTTGCCTTCATAGTGGACTTTGACGGTGCTGCTGGCCACGGGCTTGGCACCCTTGCCGACCTTGAGGTGCGTGACTTCCACGCCCGAAGGCAGCTTCTGGACCGCGCCTTCGGTTTGGGCAAAAGCCCCGGCTACGGTGAATGCCAGTGCCGTGGCAACAATCGCTTTTTGGTACTGTTGGTACTTTTTGTACATGAGGCCCCTCGTTTGTGAAGCAGCCACTGTAGCGCGCCACGGGGGCTGGAAATATGAACAGAATGCAAATGCCCACGCGCTGTCAGGGTGCAGGCACGGCCTCCTGCAGGTAGGCGGACAGGGCCGATTGCTTGTGGATCAAAAAGCGACGCAGTTGAGAGCCATAGTCGGGCGCGACGGC
>JAGWTE010000075.1 GCA_028869095.1 Burkholderiales bacterium | reverse complement strand
CCGAATGCGGGCTTTCATCGGGGGCTCATTCGCATGGCTTTGGCCTGGTTTGTCAGGCATCCGCTCAATCCGGTGCCCATGATGAAGTGGTAGCGGTCGTTGCTCATCGCCAAATGCTGATGGCGCCCGACGATTGACGTCCGTATCCCCGCACCATTGACCTTCGGCGTTTAGGTGTTTCAAAACCATATGTACTGTCCAGCACATTTCCAAGAAGACCGGCCCGCAGAACTCATCAGTCTGATCGAACAGTTCCCCCTGGCATCCGTGGTTTGCAACGGCCCGTTCGGCTTGGTTGCAGATCACATTCCGCTGATGTATGAAGGCGAGTCACGCGCCTTGGGCAAACTGATTGGCCATGTCGCCAAGAGCAATCCTTTGTGGCAACTTCCTGCCGAGCAAGAACTGCTCGTTGTCTTTCAAGGCCCATCCACCTACATTTCACCCAACTGGTACGCTACAAAGCGTGAAGGAGGGCGCGTGGTTCCAACGTGGAATTTCGCGGTCGTTCATGCCTATTGCACGCTAGAGGCCATTCATGATCAGCAGCATGTACTGCAAATCGTCACCAAGCTGACCGACCAGCACGAAGCCTCTCAAACCCACCCGTGGCGCGTCACAGATGCACCGAGTGAATTCACCGCAAAGTTGGTCGGCAACATTGTTGGGATCGAACTCAAGATCCATCGCATGCAAGGCAAGTGGAAGGTTAGCCAGAACCAACCCATCACGAATCAGCAATCGGTTGTGCAAGGCTTGTTGGCCGAGGGGGCTGATGCACAGACTCAAATGGCTTTGCTCGTTCGAGGCCATGGCGGGTAATTTGACTGGCGGGGGGCTCAACGCGGACGCGCTGGTTAAACAAGGCGCTTTGCTTCTTGCAAAGGAGGCTGTATATGCATACAGTTGTTGGGTGCCATCTTGCTTACCAAACCAACTTCAGGAATCCCCATGCTTGACCACATGACATTTCGAGTCACTGATATCTCTCGGGCAAAGACGTTTTACAGCGCAGCCCTGGCACCTCTGGGCTACAGCGTCTGCTTCGAGGGCAATTACGGCTCCAACATTCTTGGTCTGGCCTACCCAGACGCATCTGAGCCTGACGGCAAAAAGGCCGATGTGTGGTTCATCGACGGGCCTTCCCCGTACGGCCGTCCAGCTGCAACATCTGGGTGCCACCTCGCGTGGCGCGCAAACAATCGTGCGCAAGTCGATGCCTTCTACAAAGCGGCCCTTGCCGCTGGTGGAAAAGACAATGGCGCGCCTGGTCTACGCCCGCACTACCATGCAAACTACTACGGGGCATTTGTCATTGACCCAGAGGGCAACAACATTGAAGCGGTCTGCCATCTGCCTGAATGATCGGCACATGGCGACCATGCAGCAAACAGTCATTCCGCAACTCCGCATGACAGATGCCAAGCGAAGCCTCAAGTTCTACGTCGATAAGCTGGGCTTCGAAGTCGACTGGGTGCATCAGTTTGAACCGGGCTTTCCGCTCTTTGCCCAAATCACGCGGCAAGGTCAAACCCTCTTTCTAACGGAACATACGGGCGACTGTCAGGTCGGTGGCGCTGTCTACTTTATCGTTCCCGATGCCGCGCAATGTTGGTCTGATTTCGAGCAGCAGGGTGTTGTGGCTACGAACTCAATAACAACGATGCCTTGGGGCACACTTGAATTTCTGATCACTGACCCAGACGGCAATCGCTTGCGCTTTGCATCCGCCCTCGAAAAGCCTGCATAAAGAGTCGATCTAAGCAACCGCAACGGCGAAGGGGCACACGGACTTCAAGCATCCTGCCTTCGCTCCACAATTTAACGTGCGGGTACACAGTTCCGTGCGAACATGAGAAAAGAATCAAAAGGGAGCAACTGTGATACTCGAGGTAGCGATTCTGACGGTTCGATCTGGGCTGGAAGCGGAGTTCGAATCTGCTTTCAAGCAGGCCCAAGCCATCATTGCATCCATGCCTGGCTATTTGGGGCATGAGCTTCAGCGATGCATTGAGGTCGCCAACCAATACGTGCTTCTTGTACGTTGGGAAACCGTTGCGCACCACGAAGTGGGCTTTCGGCAGTCGGCGCAGTACCAGGAGTGGCGCAAGCTGTTGCACCACTTCTACGATCCCTTTCCCACCGTTCAACATTACCAACTGGTTGAGGGTGGTTTTGCCGTGTGACGGTGGAGCCTGATGAGGCACGGATCACGCCAACGAATACGGGTAGCGTATGCAACAAATCCTTGTCTATGGCGACTCACTCTCATGGGGAATCATCCCTAACTCGCGTCGCCGTTTAGATTTCGCACAGCGTTGGCCAGGCGTCGTTGAGGCGGAGCTCAAGGCGATGGATGTCAATGTTCGGGTCATTGAGGATTGTCTCAATGGGCGGCGCACGGTTTGGGATGACCCATTCAAGCCTGGACGCAATGGGCTCCAAGGGCTTGCTCAACGCATTGAAGTGAATTCGCCCCTGGCGCTCGTGGTCGTGATGCTGGGGACCAATGACTTTCAAGCCACGCACAACAACAGCGCGTATCAATCGGCACAAGGTTTGGCGGCCATCTTGGCAACCATTCGTCATGCGCCTATTGAGCCCAGTATGCCCATACCCAAAATCTTGGTTGTGGCCCCCCCGCCTATCAGGGAGCCGAAGGGGGCCATGGCCCAAAAGTTTTTGGCTGCTGCAGCCAAGTGCGATGGGCTGGCTGCCGAGTACGCCAAAGTCTGTGCTGAGATGCAATGTGCTTTCTTTGATGCCGGCTTGGTGACGGGGAGCAGCGTTGTCGATGGGGTGCATCTTGACGCCGGTCAGCACCTTGTATTGGGGCAGGCTCTTGCAGCAGAGGTGGCCAAGGCGATCGATTGCTGATCTGGCAAGTAGGCATCTGCCATATCGAGAATCATCGTGAACAAGGACGTGCCGCCCCCTTCAGAGCCTCGCTGACAAGGGCATTGACCTGTCGTCCATGTCGGTGCAGCATGTCAACGGAGGTACACCATGGCTGATGGCCTGAGACCGTGGGGGTGAAGGTGATGCGTCTTGATCCCTACATCAGCGTGGATGGGCAGGCCTTCTCGGCCACTCGTGAAGACATCGTGGGCGCGCGTGGGCTGCCTGCCAGTGAGGAGCGAAACGAGGTTGGCTTGACGGCGCTCGACTACGGCGATGTGGTCTTTCGCTTTCAAGACTGCGGTCGTTTGGAGGAGGTCACGGTGCGTGCGCCCGTGGTCCACTTCGGCACCGTGTCCGTGCCGTTTTCTTGCTTGAAAGCGTTCATCCGCGAGCACGATCCCGATGCGTTCGAGCGCGCGAGCTTCCTGATCAGTCCCCGGTTTGGCCTGGCCTTCGTGCCGGGTGAGCCCGATTGGGTCACGGCCCTGGCCCAGCACTGCATTGAGCAATGGGCGTTGTTGCGACCCCATTGGCCCGCAGCCCATTGAGCGGTTCCGGCATAGACTGACATGTCGAGAAAACATGGAGCTGCCGATGACGGTCCGAGTGGTCAAGTTGGGTTCACCCAGAAGTGAGGGTGAAGGGACTCGCATTGGCACGGTTCGCCGACCTCCCCGGGGCGTGCCCAAGGCCGAGTTCGCATCCGGCAATTGGTACGATGTTTGGTACCCCAATCTGGCCCCCAGCGCCGAGACCATGAAGTTGGGGCAGGCGGCCGAGACACCCGAGCAGTGGCGCGCGTTCGAGAAGAAGTACAAAAGCGAGATGGGGACAGCAGAGAATAGCCGGACGCTGGATGTGCTGGCGGCCTTGTCCCAGCATGCCAATTTTTCAGTCGGCTGCTATTGCGAAGACGAGTCCCGTTGCCATCGGTCGATCTTGCGGCACCTCCTGCAGGAGGCTGGCGCCAAGGTGGCCTAGGGATGGGCTTGGCGGTGAACAAGCGTTCTGTCTTGCTTTATGTGCTCGCCGGTGCCTGCTGTGCGGTGCTGGGTCCGCCGCTGCGGGCTGCGGAGCCGGCGGAAGTGGTCACGCCGGCCATGAAAGAGATCGACCTGGATGCCTTTCTGCACGGCATGTTGGCGGTGACCTTGCCCATCAAGATGGCAATCCCAGCGGAGTATGAGTACACCGCTTTGCGCAACACCTCCCGGTTTTCTGCGTATTGGATGCGACCCGATGCGGCCCGCAAGGCCCAGCGGAGCGGGGCGATGCCCACCGATACGGGCTGGATGTCCGCCGAGGTGTCAGGCAGTGTGGTGTTTGATGCCCCCACGGGCACCTTTGTCGGACTGGACCTGAGCAGTCCGACCATCGCCAAAGGCGGTTTCAAGGTGCTGGAATCGCAGGTCGTCACCGCCAACGAGCATCCGGTGGTGTTCGTCGAACTGCTGCACGCCGCGACCAACAAGCCCCTCTACATGATGTACGTGGCCACCTTGGCCGGCGACAATGTGGTGCTGATTTCTTATCGCGCCCCCCGTCACAACCGATTGGTGGGCGATGCGGTTTGGGCCGCACTCAAGAAGCGCGTTTCTGATCAATAGACCCACATGCAAATCAACAAAACAGTCCTGCAGGGGCGGCGCGTTCGCCTGGAGCCTTTGGCCGAGTCACATCTGCCAGGCTTGGCCGCAGCCATTGAGGATGGTCGTCTGTGGGACATCCCGGTCACGATCGTGCCTCACCCTAGCGACCTGGCTAGTTTTCTCAGCAACGCGGATGCGGCTTTTGCGGCGCAACGCGAACTGGCCTTTGCCACCATCGACGTTCAGTCCTCCCGCATTGCGGGCAGCACCCGGTTTCGGTGCATTGATGCCACGCACCGCCGGGCGGAGATTGGGTTCACCTTCCTGGGGGCGTCGTGGCAGCGCACGCACATCAACACCGAGGCCAAATACCTGATGTTGCAGCACGCCTTTGAGGTGTGGGGTTTCAACCGGGTCGAGCTGTTGACCGATGAGCGCAATGCCAAGTCGCGCCAAGCGATTGAGCGGATCGGTGCCAAGCACGAAGGCATCTTGCGCAGCCACATGGTGATGCGCGATGGGTTCGTGCGCAATTCGGTGGTCTACAGCATCATCCGGTCAGAGTGGCCCGAGGCCAAAGCGGCCTTGGAAGCCAAGCTCCATGCTGTGGGGGCAGGCGCGTAAGCCCCTACACTCCCCGTAAAACGGAGACGTCCATGAGCGACAACTGGGATTTTTATTACTGCCGAGTGGATGACAAACCCGCGTCCATGTATGTGGATCTGGATGCCGTGCAGGTGGGGCCGGTGGATGGCTTGCCCATCATGGCTTTCATCCGCTTGAGCATGTTGCAGCCGCGTCCTGACGGCTTGTCCAGCCCGCAAGAGTTTGGCACCTTGTGCGCGATGGAAGACGCAATCAATGAGCAGGTGGCCAGCGAGAGCGCGGTCTATGTGGGCCGGTGCACCACCAATGGCTTGCGCGACTTCGTGTTCTACATCGCCCCTGACGTGGAGTGGGGGCAGTTGGTGGCCGCTTGCATGGGCGCCTTCCCCGACTACCGTTATGAAGTGGGGACACGAGGCGACCCAGATTGGTCCACCTACTTCAATTACCTGTACCCCAGTGAGCGCGATGGCCAGTCCATCGAGAACCGCCGCGTGTGCCAGGCCTTGGAGCAAGCCGGTGACATGCTCAAAGCGCCGCGCGAGATTGACCATTGGTTGAACTTTGCCACCCCGCAGGACATGGATTCCTTCATCGATGCGGCCATGGAGTTGGGCTTTCAAGTGCGCAGCCAGGCCGATGAGCCGGATGAGGATGGCCGCTACATCTTGCAGATGTTCCGCACCGATGTGCCAGGCTATGCCGCCATTGATGCAGTGACCTTGCCCTTGTTTGACCTGGCCACCTTGCGCAACGGGGTGTACGACGGGTGGGAGTCCGTGGTGGTGGACGCAGAGGGGGCGTGATGGGCAAGGGCCGGCTGGAGGCGTTCAGCGATGGCGTCATCGCCATCATCATCACGATCATGGTGTTGGAGATGAAGGTGCCGCATGGCGATTCCTGGGCGTCGTTGTGGCCCTTGGTGCCGGTGTTCCTGAGCTATGTGCTGAGTTTTGTGTACGTGGGCATTTACTGGAACAACCACCACCACTTGCTGCATACGGCTCACAAGGTGAATGGGGTCGTGTTGTGGGCCAACTTGCATTTGCTGTTCTGGCTGTCGCTGTTTCCCTTCGTCACGGGGTGGATGGGCGAGAATCATTTCAAGCCCATTCCCTCGCTCGTGTATGGCGTGGTGTTGTTGATGGCGGGCGGTGCCTATTGGCTTTTGCAACAAGCGA
The DNA here is from genome assembly GCA_028869095.1 of Burkholderiales bacterium. Lineage (GTDB taxonomy): Bacteria > Pseudomonadota > Gammaproteobacteria > Burkholderiales > Burkholderiaceae_C > Aquabacterium. Next base: position 5,898 of record JAGWTE010000075.1, on the reverse strand, counting down.
TCATGCATTCTGATGGTCAGCACTCCGTGCTCAAGACGGCTTTGGGTTGGGACTGGAAGGGCAAGTTGTCTCCGGTCTTCTACCTGCTGGCCATCGTTGCCACGTTCTGGCAACCTTGGGTGTCGCAGGCTATCTATGTGGCGGTGGCCTTGATCTGGCTGGTGCCGGATCGGCGCATTGAGCATGCTTTGCAGCACGAGTGACGCCTGCGGATTTGTCATGGTTTGCAGTTAGGCTTGAATTCCCTTTCACACAAGGAGCAGCGATGAAGCAATACGGAGCAGAGTTTCTCGGTACGTTCTGGCTGGTACTGGGTGGGTGCGGCAGTGCGGTGCTGGCGGCGGCGTTTCCGCAAGTGGGCATTGGCCTGCATGGGGTGGCATTGGCTTTTGGCCTGACCGTGCTGACCATGGCGTTCGCCATTGGGCACATTTCTGGCTGTCACCTGAACCCCGCTGTGTCGATTGGCTTGTGGGCGGGCGGTCGCTTTCCAGCCAGCAAACTGCTGCCCTATATCGCAGCCCAGGTGCTGGGCGCCATTGCGGCCGGGGGCGTTTTGTATGTGATCGCAGGAGGCGCGCCAGGCTTTGATGTGAGCAAGGGCTTTGCCTCCAATGGCTATGGGGCGCATTCGCCCGGCGGCTATTCTTTGCAAGCGGCGCTGCTGACCGAAGTGGTCATGACCATGTTCTTCTTGCTGGTCATCTTGGGGGCGACTGACAAGCGTGCCCCTGCAGGCTTTGCGCCGATCCCCATTGGTCTGGCCTTGACCTTGATCCACTTGATCAGCATCCCGGTGACCAACACCTCGGTCAACCCCGCACGCAGCACGGGGGTGGCGCTCTATGTGGGGGATTGGGCCGTGGGGCAGTTGTGGCTGTTCTGGGTGGCTCCGATCCTGGGGGCGATCTTGGGTGCGGTGGCATACAAATTCATTGCCAGCGAAGAGGCCTGACGTGTATAGCCTGCACATCGCCAACAAGCTGTATTCATCCTGGTCCTTGCGCCCCTGGTTGCTGATGAGCGAATTGGGGCTGCCGTTTCAAGAAGTGATGCATCCGTTTGGCGATGAGGCCAATTGGGCCGTGTACCGGGCCCTTTCGCCTGCGGGCAAGGTGCCGTGTCTGGTCGACGGGGCGCAGGTGGTGTGGGATTCGCTGGCGATTGTGGAATACCTGGCGGAGCGGCACGCGGGCGTCTGGCCCGAATCGGCGAGCGCACGTGCCTGGGCGCGCAGCGCTGCAGCCGAGATGCATTCAGGCTACCAAGCCTTGCGCCAGCATTGCGCCATGCGCTGCGGTTTGCGCATGCGTTTGCATGACATGCCGGCATCGGTGCAAAGAGACGTGGACCGCATCGCGGCCTTGTGGGCTGAAGGCTTGAGTCGGTTTGGCGGGCCCTATCTGGCGGGGCCTCGCTTCAGCGCCGTGGACGCCTTTTTTGCGCCGGTCGTCCTGCGTTTCCAAACCTATGGCATCGCCTTGCCGGAGGCGGCCCAGACCTACGCCCAGCGCATCCGCGCCTTGCCCGCGATGCAAGCCTGGGTGCAGGCCGCCTTGGCCGAGCCCTTATCGGCAGCCGGGCACGAGCAAGACGTGTTGGCGATGGGCGAGGTGCTGCAGGATTTGCGGGGCTCGACTCATACGGCTTGAGGCAGCTTGAACATGGACACGACCTCCGACAAGGCCTGAGCGCGCGAACGCAAGCTGGCTGCCGCCGCTGAGGTCTCTTCTGCCATGGCCGCGTTGTGCTGCGTGCTTTGGTCCAGCGTGCTCAAGGCCGATCCGACCTGGGTGATGCCCGCGCTTTCTTCGGTGGAGGCGCGGGAGATTTCACCGAGCAAATGATCAATCTGCTGCGAGTGCTGCAGGATGTCGCGAATGGACTCGTTGGCCGCTGACACCACTTGCGAGCCCGATTCCACACGCTGCTGGCTGGCTGAGATCAAGGTCTTGATCTCTTGGGCCGCTTCTCGCGCGCGCTCGGCCAGGTTGCGCACCTCGCCGGCCACCACGGCAAAGCCACGGCCATGTTCGCCCGCACGGGCCGCTTCGACGGCGGCATTCAGGGCCAGCAAATTGGTCTGGAACGAGATGCCTTCGATCACGCTGACAATGTCGCGGATTTTGTGCGATGACGAGGCAATGTCGTCCATGGTGGTGACCACATCACCGAAGACCTTTCCGCCTGCGTTGGCCGCTTGCGAGTTGCGGCCCGCCACCGAGGCGGCGGCCGTCACGTTGGACGCCGTCTGAGCCAGGTTGGTCGACACTTGCTCCACGGCCGCAGCCGATTGCTGCAAATGGGCGGCCGCGTCTTCGGTGCGGCCTGACAGGTTTTGTGCACCTTGGGCGATTTCATGGCTGCCCGTGACAATGCCGTCCGACGCCAATCGGACTTGAGCCACGATGTTGCGCAAGGACGTTTGCATGGCCTGCATGCTGGTCATGAGGAAGGCGGCTTCATCGCGCCCCCAGGGCGTGGGCAAGGTGGTGGTCAGATCACCCTTGCGGATGCAGTCGACATGGAAAGCGATTTCGTTGAGGCCCCCTTCCAGAACGCGTCTGAAAGACAGGAAGAGGTAGCCCGCCGCCGCAAAGGCCAGCAAGGTGACGATGATGGTGGTGGTGCGGGCCTGAGCCAGCCGGCCAATGCGGGCGGCGATCAGGCTGTCCAGCTGTTGGGTGGCTTGTTGGTTCAAGCCCATCAGGGACTGGTGACTGGCCAGCGCCGCAGCCGCGATGGGCGCGGTCTGCCTTTTATCGGGGGCGGCAGACAGCCAGCCGGTTTCCACCGTTTGCATGAACTGGCGTGCGGCCTGCAAACCGGCCTGGGCATCCAGTTGGGATTTGACCTCGGGGTTGTAGGCCAAGACCTTGTCCAGGTCAACGGCCACGGCATCGACTTGGGTGCGCAGCACCGCCATGGCTTCAATGGCTTGCCGTTGTGTGGCAGCGGTGGCGGGGGCGGCGGCCAGATCGCGCAACTGGGCCTGCAAGTCCAGCATGACCGGCAGGCGGAACATGGTGGTGTCCATCAGGTAGTAGGTGTCGATGTCCGGGTCCAGTGTCAGGTTGGATCCATCGGTGGATGTGCTCAGCAGGTTGACCAAGGCCGTGCGCACCTTGTCGGCCGTTTGGCCCGAGGTCTGAGTCAGAGTTTGGTAGGCCGCATCGGTGCCCAGGTCTTTGCCCACGGCGGTTTGCAGTTTGGCCAGGGCGTTCAAATCGGGGCGTTGTGGTGCCTGCGCGCTGGCCTGTTCCGACAACAGAGGGATCAGGACCTTGGCGTATTCAATGCCGACGCGCTCCTTGTCGGAAAACCCGATGGCATCGGCCTTGTCGCCAAAGTACTGCCAGCTCAGGAACAGGGTGGGGATCATGAACACCAGGGTGATGATCCAGGCCTTGGCCTGAAACCGCAGGCGTCTGAACATGCGTATGCCCAATGCCCAGATGCCGTGGTGCGCAAAAAATTCCAAGAACGAAGAAGAGCGTTTCATGGTGTGTCGCATGAAGGGGTTGGATGACCCGTCAGCGCCGGATGACAAGAGGCGACTGGATCTGGGATGGGGTCAGGACATCTGCGATTCTTGCGATGTGCCCCCAGAGTCAAGAACGCATAAACACGACGAATGGCGTGCAGTTTCGAAGCGGGCCAGGGCGGTGCACCAACTTGGCTCGCAATGTGTGCAAATTGATGATGGTCGGCGGGATGCGCGGACAGGGCCGAGGCTTTGACGTGCATCAACGCGGCGGGTCAGACCTCTTGAAACAAGCACGCCGATCCCTATATCTTTGAGCATGCAGTTGTTCGTTTTCAACCGTACTGACAAGGAGAGCGCAAATGAACTTGCTACCGACTCGTACCAGTCTGTTCGACGACATCTTTCGTGACTTGGCTTCCGGCTATTACGTCAAGCCCCTGCACGGCGATCCCCTGCCTGCGCAGATCAAGATCGATGTGAAAGAGGCGGGCAACGCCTATACCGTGCAAGCCGAAATCCCGGGTGTCCCCAAGGAAGACATCCATGTGGACGTGCAGGGCTCCTTGGTGACCTTGCGCGCCGAGGTCAAACAGCAAGACAGCCAGACCAAGGATGAGCGCATCCTGCGCAGCGAGCGCTATTACGGCAGCGTGAGCCGCAGCTTTGAGTTGCCCACCGAGGTGGACTCGGCCGAGTGCACCGCCAAGTTTGCCAATGGCGTGCTGACTTTGCAGTTGCCCAAGAAGTCGAAAGCGCCCAACAGCAGTCGCATCAAGGTGGATTGATCTGGCGCGTTGAGCCACCCCGAGCGGGCATGGGCCGGGCACCTTGTGCCATCATCGGCCCATGAACACCCACGCTCCTTTACCCACTTGGTCCGTGGCCGCACCCATTGCGGCCATGCTTGTTTTGGCTGGCATGACACTGGGGTTAGGGCCCTGGTACATGTTTGTGGCTGCCGCTGCTTTGTTTGGTGGCGTGACGGCCGCCGTGCACCACGCCGAGGTGGTGGCCCATCGCGTGGGCGAGCCCTTTGGCACCTTGCTGCTGGCCATCGCGATCACGGTGATCGAGGTGGCCTTGATCGTGTCCCTGATGCTGTCAGGCGGCCCTGCGGCCACCGCCTTGGCGCGGGACACCGTGTTTGCGGCCGTGATGATGATCCTCAACGGCATCGTGGGCCTGTGCCTGCTGGTGGGCGGCAGTCGCTTTCATGAACAAACTTTTGGTCAGTACGGGGTGAGCGCCTCCCTGGCGACCTTGGCTGCGATCGCCGTGTTGACCATGGTGCTGCCGAACTTCACCACGACCACGCCCGGACCGTTTTACAGCCCCAGCCAGTTGGGGTTCATCGCGGTTGTGTCGATGGTCTTGTATGGGACCTTTGTGCTGGTGCAGACCGTGCGCCACCGTGACTATTTCTTGCCGGTGGATGCGGCTCAGGACGATGCCTCGCACGCCGAGCCTCCCTCCAACAAGGTGGCCCTGGCCAGTCTGGGTTTGCTGGTGATCAGCCTGGTGGGCGTGGTGATGTTGGCCAAGGCCTTGGCGCCCACGATCGAGCATGGGGTGGCTGCCATGGGTGCCCCGGCCGCCTTGGTGGGCATCATCGTGGCCATGGTGGTGCTGTTGCCGGAGGGCGTGGCGGCCTTGCGTGCGGCGCGCTCCAACCGTTTGCAAACCAGTCTGAACCTGGCTTTGGGCTCGGCTCTGGCCAGCATCGGCTTGACGATTCCTGCCGTGGCGCTGGTGTCTTTGATGACGGGCTGGACGCTGACTCTGGGCATCGACATCAAGTCGACCGTGCTGTTGATGCTGTCCCTGATGGTGGCCACGCTGTCGCTTGGAACGGGCCGCACGACCGTGTTGCAAGGCACGGTACACCTGGTGATCTTTGCGGTTTACCTGTTCACGACGATCGTGCCGTGAACGCGTGATACCAGGACCAGGCCAAATGCCAGCATCATCATGCCCCATTGGGGTAGCGTGGGTACGTCGCCGTCGGATGACGTCGGGTCGGTTGTGGGTGGAGGGGGGCTGACGGCGGTGACCGTGAGTGACACGGCGCTGGACGTGCTGGCGGTGTTGCTGGCATCGCCCTGATACACGGCCGTGATGCTGTGGCTACCTGTTGTGGTCAAGGCGTTGGTGCTGAGTGTGGCGCTGCCATTGCTCAAGGTCACGGCAGCGCCCAGGTTGCTGCCGCCGTCCCGAAATTGGACGGTCCCAGTGGGGGCCGCCCCGCTGACCGTGACACGGAGGGTCAGCGTTTGCCCCGCTTCGATGGTGCTGGCCGACGCGCTGAGGGTGGTCGTGCTGGTTTGCAGCACGCTGAGCGACGTGGTGCCGGAGGTGCTGGCCTGGTTGCCAGCATCGCCACTGTATCGGGCCGAGATGGTATGGGGGCCTGC
>JAGWTE010000074.1 GCA_028869095.1 Burkholderiales bacterium | reverse complement strand
TGCGCAGGCTGAAGCCAGTGTGTCGATGGCCACCACGACCCGCGTGGCGGCCGACCAATTGCGATACCCGCCTGGCTCGGCTCAGTTGACCTACTTGGACATCCAGTCGGTCTCTGCCCAAGTGCCACCTGTGATGGACCCCATTCCGGCCCGGATCACGTTCGACGAAGACCACACCGTGCGGGTGTTCAGTCCCCTGGCTGGGCGAACCGCGCAGATCGTGGCGCAGCCCGGGCATGCCGTGCAGGCTGGCGAGGTGCTGGCGTGGATCGAGGCGCCCGATTACGACACGGCGGTGGCGGACCTGCGCAAGGCACAGGCTGACAGAGAGGTCAAGCAAAGTGCCTTGGTGCGGGCGCAGCGGCTGTATGACGCCGGGGCCATTGCTTTGCGCGATCTGGAGGCTGCTCGGCTGGATGCGCGGACGTCGGATGCGGAGATCACCCGCAGTACCGCCCGTCTGCATGGCTTGGGCAGCTCTGGACGAGATGGACGCTTCGCACTGCGCGCGTCCATTTCGGGCGTGGTGGCTGAGCGTCATCTCAACCCGGGCCAAGAAGTGCGCCCGGATGCTCCGGATCCTTTGTTCATCATCACCGATCCATCCCATCTGGATGTGGTGGCCGATGTGCCCGAAAGCGATGTCGCCAATTTGCACGTTGGCCAGAGCGTTCGCATTCAGGCTGATGGGAGCGAGCTGACGGATGTGATCGGCACCATCACGATGGTGGGGGTGGCGATGGACCCCAACACCCGCCGCATCCCGGTGCGTGCGCGCTTGGCTGCGCCACCTGCATCGGCTCGCCCGGAAATGTTTGTGCGCATGTCGCCACTCAGTGCGAATGCGCAGCCCGTGGTGTCGATCCCCAACAGCGCAATTGTCACCTCCGGGCTAAAGAGCTTTGTGTTTGTGGAACGGGAGCCGGGTCTGCTGGTCAAGACGCCAGTGTCCTTCGTGCATCGCGGCCGCGAGGTCAGTTACCTGCGCGATGGCGTGGTGGCCCAAGGGCGCGTCGTGACCCGAGGCGCCATTTTGTTGGACGCTGAACTGGCCTCGGGCGACTGACATGCTGGACAAACTGGTTCGTTTCGCGCTGACGCAGCGCGTGTTTGTGGTCCTGGCCGTGATCGCCTTGCTGCTGGTGGGGGGCTACGCCGTGGTCAACCTGCCGGTCGAGGCCTTCCCCGATGTGCAGGACGTGCAGGTGCAGATCATCACGCAACTGCCTTCGGCTGCGCCTGAAGAGGTGGAGCGCGCCATCTCCAAGCCCATCGAAGTGGAGATGAGCGGGGTGCCTCGCATCACCCAGTTGCGCTCGATTTCGATGACGGGCTTGTCGGTGGTGACTTTGCTGTTTGAGGATGGCACCGACGACTACTTCGCCCGCCAGCAGGTGCTGGAAAAACTGCAGAACGTGCAGTTGCCGCCGGGCACGATGCCGCAATTGGCCCCATTGACCACGGCCGTGGGTGAGATCTTTCGCTACACCGTGCGGGGGGCGGCTGGCATGCCGCTGGAAGAGCTGCGCTCGATTCAGGACACGATCATCCGGCCAGAGCTGCGTCGTGTGGCCGGTGTGGCCGATGTGGTGACCATCGGAGGGGCGCTCAAGGAGATTCAGGTGCGCGCGCGCCCGGAGTCTCTGGTCAAGTTCGGCATTGCCTACCAACAGTTGTCTGATGCGGTGGCGCAAAACAGTGCCAACGGCGGCGGGGGCTTGCTGCGCCGTGGGGACGAGGCCTTGGTGGTGCGTTCCCTGGGCTTGTATCGATCGCTGGATGACATTCGCCACACCGTGGTGGTGGTACACAACGGGCAGCCCGTCACGGTGGGCGATGTGGCCGATGTGAGCCCGGGTGTGCATGAACGCTCGGGCATCGTGGCCCTGGACCAGCGTGACGATGTGGTCGAAGGCATCGTCGACATGACCCGTGGCCAGGACCCGGCCAAAGTGATTGCCGCGATGGACAAGTCTTTGGCCGGTTTGAAGGCCCACCTGCCGCATGGCGTCAGCATCGAAAAAATCTACGATCGGCGTGAGCTGATTGAGCACACCGTCAGCACCGTGACCGAGAACATGATCACCGGCGCGGTCTTGGTGATGGCGATTTTGGTGATCTTCTTGCGCAACTGGGTGGCGGCGCTCATTGTGGCCAGCGTCATCCCTTTGGCTTTGTTGGTGGCTTTTGCGCTGATGCACTTCAAGGGCATGTCGGCCAACCTGATCTCGTTGGGGGCCGTGGACTTCGGGATCATCATCGACTCGGCCGTGGTGCTGGTGGAGGCCTTGATGGTGCGCTTGACGGCCGAGGCCGCTGCCAAGGAGATGAAGTCTGACCCGCGCCACCGCTTGCTGTCTCTGCGCCAGATTGCGACCAGCATGGGGCACCCCATCGTGTTCTCCAAGGCCATCATCATCCTGGCCTTCTTGCCGATCTTCACCTTCCAGCGGGTGGAGGGCAAGATCTTCTCGCCCATGGCCTTCACCTTGTCGTTTGCCTTGGCCGGTGCGGTGCTGCTGACCATGACTTGGGTGCCGACCATGTTGTCTCTCTTGCTGAGCAAGCGCAACTTGCTGGAAAAGCATCTGCATTGGATGGTGGCTTTGCAGCAGGGGTACGCGCAGGCCTTGGCCTGGGCCGAAACGCGGCGCCGCACGGTGGTGTGGAGTTCGGTGGGCGTGCTGGCCGCTGCCTTGATGCTCGTGCCCCTCTTGGGCAGCGAGTTCTTGCCCAAGCTGGATGAGGGTAATTTGTGGATCACCTTGAGCTTGCCGCCAGCCAGCTCCATGGAGGCCAGCCAGGCCGTTGAAAAGCAGTTGCGCGCCATCTTGCTCAATACGCCCGAGGTGATCAAGGTCGTCAGTCACATTGGCCGACCCGATGACGGCACCGACCCCAAAGGCCCCAACAGCATTGAGATCCTGGCCGATTTGAAGGACCACAAAGCCTGGCGCTATGCAGACAAGGAGGCCTTGGTCGAAGACATCGCGGCCCGCATGAGTCAGATCCCCGGTATCCATCCCAATTTCAGCCAGGTCATCGAAGACAACGTGGAAGAAGCCTTGTCGGGCGGCAAAGGTGAGCTGGCGGTCAAGATCTTCGGGCCTGATCTGGATGTGCTGAGCCAGAAGGCCAATCAGGTGGTGGATGTGCTCAATGGCATCCGAGGTGCCGCCGATGTGGAGACCATCCAGATCAACGGCCAAAGCGAGGTCGCGATCACACCCGATCGTGATCGCCTGGCGCGCTATGGCATCAAGGTCAGTGATTTCAATGCCTTGGTGCAAGCGGCCCTGGGTGGCAACGCGGTCAACACCTTCTACGAAGAGCGGCGTAACCTGGATATCACCCTGCGGTTTGACAAACCGTATCGGGATTCCATCGACGCGGTGGGGCGTCTGCCCATCACCTTGGCCAACGGTGGGGCGATCCCCTTGTCGGAAGTGGCCAGTGTGGAAGTGCGGCAAGGGCCCACACGCATCTCGCGCGAGGCCGGTGTGCGCATGATCCACATCAAGGCCAATTTGCGGGGACGAGATCAGGGCAGCTTTGTGGACGAGGCCCAAAAGAAAGTGGCCCAGGCCGTGCACTTGCCGGCTGGCTACAACCTGACCTGGGGCGGCCAGTTTGAGAACCAGCAACGGGCCTTGAAGCGCTTGCTGATCGTGGTGCCCCTGTCGCTGGCCAGTATTTTTGTCTTGCTGTTCTGGGCCTTCCGATCGGTGTCTCGCGCCACCTTGGTGTTGGCCATGGTTCCCTTTACCCTGATTGGAGGGTTTGCCGCCTTGGCGGTGGCGGGCATGCATTTGTCGATCTCTGCCGCGGTGGGCTTCATCGCGGTGGCCGGGATCTGTGTGCAAAACGGCGTGATCCTGGTGGAAGAAGTACAGGCCGGTCTGGACAACGGTCTGGGTCGGATCCAAGCCATTGTGGACGGCTCGGTCAAACGGCTGCGGCCCATTTTGATGACCGCCTTGATGGCAGGCCTGGGCTTGTTGCCTGCGGCTTTGTCGCATGGCATCGGTTCGGAAACGCAGCGACCTTTTGCGCTGGTCATCGTGGGCGGCATTGTCTCGGCAACGGTCTTCACTTTGCTGCTCTTACCCACCTTGTTGTTTGTATTTGAGGAGGACCAGGCGTGAGTCCGTTCCAACTTGCCATTTGTTTGGGCATGGTGCTGAGCGCGGCGGCATGCGCCGCCCCAACTGACGACGCGATGAGGGCGGATGCCGGATGGCGCATGGCCCATGTCGACCGCGTGTTGCCGCTTGACGAGCGGCTGGAGGTGGTGGGGGCCACGCAAGATTGCCGCCTGACCGCGCCGAACTCTGCCGCCGGTCAGGCTTGGTTGCTGGTTCACTATCGGCGCCCACCCATCATGGTGTTTCGCGTCGTGCCTGCGATGGCGCACCGTGATTACGCGGCCGGTGAACCCGTGTGGATCAATGTGAGTGATTGCCATGCGCAGCCTCGTGTCAGTGGGATGTCTGCCAAGGTGGGGCTGGTATGAGTGCACCTCAAACATTGAATTTCAAAGGTGGCTCGCACGGCGTGTTGCTGTTCCATGGGCTTAGCAGTTCTCCCTTGGAGTTGCAATACCTGGCCAGAGGCTTGAGCCGTGCGGGCTACACCGTTCGCGTCCCCGTGATGGATGGCTACACCTATGGCTTGTTTGGCAAGCCCATGAAGGCCCAAGAGTGGGTGATGTCCGCGTTGCGCGAGCTCAAACGGTTTCAAGCGGAGTGCGAAACCGTCTCCATCGGGGGGCTGTGCCTGGGGGCCATTTTGGCCTTGCGTGTGGCGGCATTGCGTTCAGATCAATTGGCGTCCGTCATGGCCTTGTCCACCGCGTTTCACTACGACGGTTGGGGCAATCCGTGGTACACCCCTTTGCTGCCCTTGGCGCGCTACACGCCTTTTGCGAAGCGCATCCGCATTCAGGAGCGTTCGCCCTTTGGCCTCAAGGACGAGCGCATGCGCGCCTGGATTGCCAAGCAGATGAAAGAAGCGGACGAGTCAGACGCAGGGGCCGCCTCGCTGCGCGTGCGCGACATCTTGCAGGCGCGTGACTTGATTGCGATGACCCGCAAGAGTCTGGCCGACATCAGCTGCCCGACCTTGTTGATTCACGCCAAGGAAGACGAGTGCGCCACGCCGCGCAGTTCCATGGAGGTGGCCGAGAACGTGCAGGCCAGCCGCATCCGGCTGGTTTTGCTGCAAGACAGTTATCACATGATCAGCATTGACCGAGAGAAGGACACCGTGCTCTCTGAGATGCAGCAGTTTTTGTCCGCAGGAGAGGGGGCTCGAAAGTCACCGACTCCATCTGAGCGCTTGAACGTGCTCAACCTGTTTGAAGCCCGAAAAGGAGTAGTGAAATGAGCGATATGGAAAACCTGACCCTGAACCTGGTTCAACAGGCCCTGAGCCAGTATGTGGATGTGCCGGTCGAGCGCATGACCCTGGATGCTCAATTGCAAGACCTGCAAATCGACTCGCTGACCCTGGCTGAATTGCTGTTCGAAATCGAAGATCGATTGAATGTGGAATTGGCTGAGACCGATGTCATCCCCAAGACCGTGGGTGATTTGGTGCGTCTGGTGCAGCCCCACATCGACCCTGACCAATTCAAGAGCGCAGCATGAAGCGCCGCGTCGCCATCACGGGGTTGGGCTTGGTGTCGTCGCATGGGCAAGACCCTGCTGCGGCGTTTCGAGCCTGGATGAACGGTGTGTCCGGCATCCACTGGCAGTCGGTGGGTGATGAGCCGCATGCGGTGCGCATTCCCTCGGCGGTGTGCGACTCATTCGACCCGGTCCAGGTCTTGGGCAAGAGCCGCTTGACAACGATGGATCGATTCAGCCAGTTGGGCTCGGCGGCGGCGCAGTCGGCTTGGCAGGATGCAGGCCTGGCCGATTTGACCGCGACAGATCGCGAACAGGTGGCGGTGCTGTGGGGAACCGGTGGTGGGGGCGTGCAAACGACCGAGCGCAGCTATCGCGATTTGTTTGTGCGCGGGCGTTCGCGCATTTCGCCCTTGTCGGTGGTGCTGGGCATGAACAATGCGGCGGCTTCGCACATTGCCTTGCAGCTCGGTGCCGGCGGGGCTTGCCTGACCTACTCGGTCGCCTGCGCGTCGTCGGCCGTGGCGGTGGGCGAGGCCATGCGACGCGTGCAAATGGGCGACTGCGCCGTGGCTTTGGCCGGTGGCGCCGAGGCGGCCATGCCCTACGGGACGGTGAAAGCCTGGGAGTCCCTGCAGGTGTTGGCGATGCCGGGTGAGCAGCCGGTCGAAGCGGCTTGTCGGCCCTTCCATGCCGAACGACGCGGTCTGGTCTTGGGCGAAGGGGCGGCCGCTTTGGTGCTCGAAGAATGGGAGCATGCCAAGCGGCGCGGTGCCACGATTTATGCCGAACTGGTTGGCTATGCCAGCACCTGTGACCACAGCCACATGACGGCGCCGAACAGCCAAGGCCAGCTGCGAGCCTTGAACCTGGTCCTGCAAGAGGCACAGGCGAATGTGGAGGACGTGAGCTACGTCAACGCACACGGCACGGCCACGGCAGAAGGCGATCCCACGGAAGTCCAAGCCCTGCAAGCCTTGCTGGGTGACCATGCGGCCCGCACGATGATCAGCTCAACCAAGTCCATGCATGGCCATTTGCTGGGCGCTGCAGGGGCCATCGAGGCCCTGATCACGGCTTTGGCGGTCTATCAAGATGCCGCGCCCCCTACCGCACATCTGGATCTGATCGACCCGGCTTGTGCGGGCTTGGATCATGTGGCGACTGTTGGGCGTGAGCATGTGGGCATGAAGTTGGCCTTGTCCAATTCCTTTGCCTTTGGCGGGAGCAATGCCGTGCTGGCGATGCGACCGGCATGAGGCCGTTTGCATGAGGCGGGCCATTGGGGGCGTGGCCCTGGCGGTGACGCTGGGGTCTTGGCTGTCTACCTGTCAGGCCTGGGGCACGCTGGTGTTGATGGACGCCCCGCCCGAGCAGGACAGCTGGTCGGTGGGCGCGCAGGCGATGGGCATGCCGCGCGCGCCAGGTCGATCCCAAGAGGTGTGGACGCTGCTGCCCGCCGTGGACTACTACGGGCATGCGGGCCTGTTCGCATCGACCGAGAACGGCGTGGGTTACAACGCTTCCCCTGATCGCCAATGGGTCGCGGGCGTTCGCGTGTGGCCGCAGTTTGGGCGTTCTCGGCGCGAGGCCGATACTTTGCCGCATGTGGGCCTGAGGTGGCAGCCTCAGGTCTTTGCCAACTGGCAAGCCAACGAGGCCTTGCTGCTGCAAAGCGCGGTGTCCACCGGCAACGGGGTGAGTCGGCGAGGGCTGCAATCAGAATGGGGCGTGACCAGTGGGCTACCCTTGGGCGCGGATCTGCTGGGCCTGGGTGTGAGCGCCACCTGGGGCAATCGGGCCTATCGAAGCAGCTACATCGGGATCGACCGGCCCGGTTGGGCCGACTGGTCCTGGACGGCTAGTTTCAGCCATCGCTTCAGTCCTCACTGGCATGTGGATGCCCAATGGCAATGGGCCCATGTGATCCACGCCGCTGAGTCGGCGGGCACCTTCCAGTCGCGCCAACAAGGTGGCTTGCTGGCGCTGTGGCGGGATTTATAAGGGCCGCCAAGAAGGGCGCCAACTGTCCGAAACCCGATAGTGTTTTGACGCGCAAGTGCGCATACTGGGCCTTCGTTCAATCGCGAGGCAGAGCATGGCGCAGGCAAATGCGGATGTGTTGGTGGTAGGGGCGGGTCTGGCCGGTTTGGTCACCACCTTGGAGTTGTTGCGGGCAGGACGCCGCGTGACCTTGCTGGATCGCAAGGGCCATCCCCAGCTGGGTGGCTTGGCGCACTACGCTTTCGGCGGCATGGCCCTGGTGGGCACACCCGAGCAACGCTTGTCGGGCGTGCGCGATACACCCGAGCTCGCCCTGGCGGACTGGCTCAGCTTTGCCAACTTTGGTCCTGATGATGTGTGGCCGCGCCAATGGGCCGAGCACTATGTGTCGCGCAGCGTGCCCGAGGTGCATGAATGGCTCAAGGCCCTGGGCCTGCGCTTCATGCCTGCGGTGCAGTGGGTGGAGCGCGGGTGGCTCAAGCCCGGCAACAGCGTGCCCCGTTACCACGTGCTGTGGGGCAGTTCGCGCCACATGAGCCAAACCGTGGTGCAGGCCGTGCAACAAGCCGGCCATGCCAGTGGGCGCTTGACCATCCTGACCGCCCATCGCGTGGACCGCTTGATTCAGCAAGGTGCAGGGCGGGTCATCGGCGTGGCCGGTGTTGACGAGGCCCAAGGCCGTCCTTTTGAGCTGCACGCGCCGCACACCGTGGTCGCCACCGGTGGGATCACGGGCAGCCTGGACCGTGTCCGCGAGCATTGGCCCACCGAGTGGGGTTCGGCGCCCGAGCACTTGCTCAATGGCTCGCACCCCACAGCCGACGGCCGCATGCACGATGAAGTGAGCGAAGCCGGTGGCCGGGTCACTCACCTGGATCAGATGTGGCACTACGTGGCCGGGGTGCGCCATCCGCAGCCGCTGTTTGAGGGGCATGGCTTGAGTCTGGTGCCGCCCAAGTCGGCCTTGTGGCTGGACCCGGATGGCCGACGCATTGGCCCTGAGCCCTTCATCACTGGGTTTGACACGCGTGTCATGGTGGAGCGGGTGTCGCAGGCGGGTTGGCCTTACACCTGGCAGGTGCTCAACCGCCGCATTGCCAACAAAGAGTTGGCGGCATCGGGGGCGGACCACAACCCCGCCATCCGGGATCGCAAGCGCTTGGCCTTTGTCAAGCAACTGCTGTGCGGCCAACCTGCCTTGGTTGACGATTTGCTGCAGCATTGTCCGGACTTTGTGCATGCCGATGACTTGCCGACCTTGGTTCAACGCATGAACCAGGTCGCCGGCAACCAGCGTTTGCACGCCGAAACGGTGGCACAGGCCATTGAGCCCTATGACGAGCAGATCCGGCGCGGCCATCGTTTTCACAACGACGACCAACTGCGGCGCATTGAACAAATGCGGCGTTGGACGGGCGACCGCGTGCGCACCTGCAAAGACCAGCCCGTCATCGATCCCCAGGCGGGGCCTCTGATCGCCATTCGCTGCCAGATCCTGACCCGCAAGTCCATGGGCGGGATCCAGACCGACTTGCAAAGCCGCGTCTTGTCCTACGGGGGCGATCCCATTACGGGCTTGTATGCCGCAGGTGAAGCGTCCGGTTTTGGCGGCGGGGGCAGCAATGGCGAAGGCTCTTTGGAAGGCACCTTCCTGTCGGGTTGCATCTTGACCGGTCGGGCAGCGGCGCGCAGCATCCACGCCCTGTTGTGACTTTGTGACTTCGTGACCGAAGCTTGCCTCAGTCCTCTGAGCCCGCCCTGATCCAAGCGCTCAGGGTTGCGCTTGCTCCAGCTCGTTGATCCCGTTCTGCGCTTGCGACACGTCTTTGCTGTACTCGTTCAGATAGCGGCTGCGCTCTTCGCTGCTCCACTCTGCATCTGAAAAGCTGGACAGCGGGTAGCTGGCGCTGGTGTGCATCGCGCCCGGCCAGCGCGGCATCATGGCCCGGTCGGGGAAGCGGTTCTCGTACAGCAAGAACCCTTCCACGTCTCGCAAGGTGATGGGAAAGGCGGGCTTGAGGTCGCGTACCAACTTGCCAAACAAGGGCAGGCGGAATTCTTTGGCGCCCGCAGCCACTTCGTCATTGAAGGTCAGCAAGGCAAAGGGTTTGCCGTTGGCATCGTAGGCGCGGGCGTTGATCACATAGCGACCGGGCTCTTTGACATTGGCCTTGAGGTAGAAAGCCAGCGAGCCGTTTTCCATCATCTCGTGCGCACCACCCAGCCACACGGCGGGCACCACCGGCGAGTAGACGATGTCAAAGAAGGTTTGACCCGGTCCCGCATCGCCCTGCAGGTAGGCCTCGATGCGGATGGTGCCGGCCAGGGTGGCAAAGCCCTGTGTGGCCGGTTGAAAACGCACGCTCAGGGTCTGGTCGCCCGCCACGGCATCCCCATTGGCGCCCCGGTCTTCAAACTGCAGGGCCACGGGCGGGTAGGCATTGATGTTGGCGCCGCCCTGGGTCTCATGGGCCACGGCCCGTGACACGCGCAAGGGCAAAGGGCGGTTGTTGTCATCGACCAGAGAGACGGTTAGCAAGACACTTTCCTGGCCGCTGACAAAGACCCGGTCTTGCGTGGTGCGCAGGTGCTGCCCGGGGATCGCGTCGCCCTTTTGCGTGCGCATGGGCTTGTCTTCGGTGATCGGGGCAAAGGGCTTGATCTGGTCCTGGTGCTCGCTGATGGGGCGCGAGTCATGCGGATATTTCGTCGACGCCTTGTAGCTGTCCAGCCGCTGCTGCGCTTCGGCCAGTTGGGCTTGCAGCAGCTTGAGCTTGTCGCGACGGGCTTGCTTGGCCTTGTCGCCAAAGCCCTCGACGGGCAGCGATGCCGCAGGCGGGGGCGTGGTGGCCACAACCCCCTGAGCAGCCACAGGCTGAGCGGCACTGCCCGCGTCGTCTCTGGCCTTCCAAATCAGCAATGCGATGACGATCAAAACAGGGACCACCGCCCAAACAACACGCCCAGACTGGGCCCCTTTTTGACTCATTTCGCGTTGTTCACCATGTGGGTTCGAACCAGGCTGACCACACCTTGCCAATTGCTGTTGGTGTAGTGGTTGTAGGCCTCGTTGTCATCGCGGAAGGCCACCGAGTGGTAACTCCACTTGGTCGAGCCCCCCTCGTTGGCCGCGGTGCCCAGGGTCAAATCGTTACAGAACCAGTCGCTGGGGTTGCACAGGCTTTGGCCGGAGCTGCCGGATACGCCCCCACTGGAGTGGTAGGCCACGGCCTCGTCGTCTTGCCCGGGCAAGATGCCCGAGTACAAGGTGCCCTTGGCGCCCGCATACATGTAGAACCACAGCGACCGGGTGGTGTTGTGGTTATACAGGGCGCGAGCGGTGGTGGTCTTCAGGTCTTGCACCAGGGGTTCGGACACGGCCCAGCTGCCCCAGTCAGACAACTCCGAGCCTCCACCGGCGCCGGCGGCAATGTCCACAAACTTGATGTTCCAGCCCGTTTGGGTGCCGCCCGTGCTGGCATTGCCGCAGGTGCCGTCGGATGCGGGTGCGGCGTTCTTGATGCTGCGGGTGGTGCCGCCATACAGGGCCAGGGTGTAGCCCACCATCAGGTCACCGGCGCTGTGCGCGGCGATGTAGCACCAGTTGGAGCCGGTGCAATAGCAGTCCAGCGCATTGCGCACCAGGTAGTTCTTGTCGGCGATGTGGCTGTAGCCATCCCAGTTGACTGACTTCTTGTTCACGCCAGCCGATGTGGTCGAAGGACCCCAGTAGGTGAAGTCGGCGTAATTGCCCTCGGTGCCGCCGCCCGTGCGTCCGTTGACCCACAGCGAGTAATTGGTCGCGTAGGACACGGCGGCCATGCCACCACACACCACGGCGACCGCCGCCAGCAAGGAACCTTTGGATAAGCGCATGTTGTCGTCTCCTCTTGTCATCGCCTTGACTGGCGGGGTTGTGAAATGGGGCCGGAAAGATTTACTGGGCGTTGTTCACCATGTGGGTGCGAACCAGACCGACCACGCCTTGCCAATTGCTGTTGGTGTAGTGGTTGTAGGCTTCGTTGTCGTCGCGGAAGACGACCGAGTGGTAGCTCCACTTGGTCGAGCCACCCTCGTTGGCAGCGGTGCCCAGGGTCAAGTCATTGCAAAACCAATCAGAGGGGTTGCACAGGCTTTGGCCCGAACTGCCGGAGATGCCGCCGCTGGAGTGGTAGGCCACGGCCTCGTCGTCCTGGCCCGGCAAGATGCCCGAGTACAGCGTGCCCTTGGCGCCGGCATACATGTAGAACCACAGCGAGCGCGTGGTGTTGTGGTTGTAGAGCGCACGCGCCGTGGTGGTTTTCAGGTCCTGCACCAGAGGCTCGGACACGGCCCAGCTGCCGGCATCAGACAGCTCCGAGCCGCCGCCAGCACCTGCAGCGATGTCGACGAATTTGATGTTCCAGCCGGTTTGGGTGGTGCCGCCGCTGACGTTGGTACAGGTGCCGTCAGCGGCCGGTGCGGCGGTTTTGACATTGCGGGTGGAGCCGCCGTACAGGGCCAGGGTGTAGCCCACCATCAGGTCGCCCGCGCTGTGGGCGGCGATGTAGCACCAGTTGGAGCCGGTGCAATAGCAGTCCAGCGCGTTGCGGACCAGGTAGTTTTTGTCGGCAATGT
>JAGWTE010000271.1 GCA_028869095.1 Burkholderiales bacterium | reverse complement strand
TGGCCAAAGGCAAAGCGTTGCCACTTGGCGCGGTGCACCACTTCCCACAACTCCACATCGCCAAACGAGCCAAAGAAGTCCAGCGAGCGCAGCAGGTTGAAGCGCTCCGAATCCAGCACGCCTTGCAGGTGGCCACGCGGCACCTTGTGTTCGGCAATCAGGCCGGACAGCGCTTGCGCAAAGGCATCCCAATTGGGATAACGGTCCTTGGGGTCTTTTGCCAGCGCTTTGAGCACCACCTCGTCCACCGCCGCATTGACGCCGGAGCGCAAGCCCGCCAGTGGCGTGGGCTCCTGGTTGTAGATCTGATTCATCATCACGGCCTGCGAGGGCGCGTCAAAAGGCGGACGCCCGGCGATCAGGTGATAGATCACTGCGCCCAGCGCGTAGATGTCGGCGCGGCAATCCAGCACCTGGCCATCCAGTTGCTCGGGTGACATGTAAGCCAGTGACCCCACCTGGTGGACCTGGGTCGACTCCGCCGTCATGTTCAAGGCGCTGCCAAAGTCGGTGATCTTCACGTCCGTCACCAGGCCCGCCCCATTGGTGATGGCCATGATGTTGGCCGGTTTGACGTCACGGTGGATCAAGCCCTGGCGGTACACATAGCCCAGCGCCATGGCCAGCTTGAAGCCCAGTTCAATGATCAGCTCCAGCGGCAGCAGCTGGTCGGCACGGCAAAACGTGCGCAGCGTGGTGCCCGGCACGTACTCCATGACCACATAGGGCGCAGTCGGATCGGGGACCGCGTCGAAAATCTGGACCACATTGGGGTGTTGCAGCCGGCCCACCAAGGCGGCTTCGGCGGCAAAAAAGCGGGCGTAGACCGGCCCGTCGACCGCGTCGCCCAAGGCCGAGGCCCGCACGCGCTTGATCGCCACTTCGCGGCCATGGAAGTCGTCTTGGCACAGGAACACCTCGCTGGTCGCGCCTTCGCCCAGCTTTTTGACGATACGGTACTTGCCGATCAGGCCCGTATCGAGGTCGATGTCAATGCCGTCCATGCCTGCCCAAATGTGTTTGTGACGGATATCTTTTCATCTTTGCGGGTTTTCGTGCGTTCGGAAAAGCACGGCCACAACTGTGCATTTCTTGGCAGCTTGCGTCCCCGTAGAATCCCGGGATGATCCAAGCCAAGCGTGCCCTCCTCTCCGCCCTGGGTGAAGCCCTGCGCCAAGTCGCGCCCGATGCTCCTGCATCCTTCGTCCCGGTCTTCGAAGCCCCCAAGCAGGCTGCCCACGGTGACCTGGCTGTGACCGCAGCCATGCAACTGGCCAAGCCCCTCAAAAAGAACCCGCGCGAGCTGGCCACCGCCCTCGTCGCTGCCTTGCAGGCCCAGCCGGCCGCCCAGCAATGGGTCTCGGCCATCGAGATCGCTGGGCCGGGCTTCATCAACCTGCGCCTCAAGCCCGAAGCCAAACAAGCCATCGTCACCGATGTGTTGAACGACGGCGAGCGTTTTGGCTGGCAGCCCAGCGCCAACCGCAAAGTCCTGGTCGAATTCGTCTCGGCCAACCCCACCGGCCCCCTGCACGTCGGCCATGGCCGCCAGGGCGCCCTGGGCGACGCGCTGTGCAACCTCTTTGAAACGCAGGGCCAGCAGGTCACCCGCGAGTTTTACTACAACGACGCCGGCGTGCAAATCAGCACCCTGGCCTGGTCGACCCACGCGCGCATCAAGGGCCACAAGCCCGGAGACGAGCACTGGCCCGAATCGGCCTACAACGGCGACTACATCCAGGACATCGCCAACGACTTCCTGGCCAAAAAGACCGTCAAGGCCGACGACCGCGAGTTCACCGCCTCGGGTGACCCGGAAGACCTGGACGGCATCCGCCAGTTCGCCGTGGCCTACCTGCGCCATGAGCAAGACCTGGATCTCCAAGCCTTTGGTGTCCGCTTTGACAACTACTACCTCGAATCCAGCCTCTACACCGACGGCCGCGTCGAGCGCACCGTCCAAAAGCTGATCGACGCCGGCAAAACCTTCGAAGAAGGCGGCGCCCTGTGGTTGCGCTCCACCGACTACGGTGACGACAAAGACCGCGTCATGCGCAAAACCGACGGCGGCTACACCTACTTCGTCCCCGATGTGGCCTATCACATCGCCAAGTGGGAGCGCGGCTTCGAGCAGGTCGTCAACATCCAGGGCTCTGACCACCACGGCACCATCGCCCGTGTGCGCGCCGGCCTGCAAGCGGCTGGCGTCGGCATCCCCCAGGGTTGGCCTGACTACGTCCTGCACAAGATGGTCACTGTGATGAAGAACGGCGAGGAGGTCAAGATCTCCAAGCGCGCTGGCTCTTACGTCACCCTGCGCGACCTGATCGAGTGGACCAGCAAGGACGCCGTGCGCTTCTTCCTGATCAGCCGCAAGGCCGACACCGAATTCACCTTCGACGTTGACCTGGCCCTCAAGCAAAACGAC
>JAGWTE010000073.1 GCA_028869095.1 Burkholderiales bacterium | reverse complement strand
AACGCTCTGGCCAACGTGCAAATTGGCGACATCGCTTTCGGGCACATCGGCCACCACATCCAGATGGGATGGATCGGTGATGATGAACAAAGGATCCGGCGTATCCGGGCGCACTTCTTGGCCCGGGTTGAGATGGCGCTCAGCCACCACACCCGAAATGGACGCGCGCAGCGCAAATCGACCATCTCGCCCAGAGCTGCCCAAGCCATGCAAACGGGCAGTGCTGCGCGTGATCTCTGCGTCCGACGTCCGCGCATCCAGCCGAGCAGCCTCCAGATCACGCAAAGCAATGGCCCCGGCGTCATACAGCCGCTGCGCCCGCACCAAGGCACTTTGCTTGACCTCTCTGTCTGCCTGTGCCTTGCGCAAGTCTGCCACCGCCGTGTCGTAATCGGGCGCCTCAATCCACGCCAGCACCTCGCCAGCCAGCACGGCATGCCCGGGCTGCGCCACGATCTGCGCGGTTCGCCCGGCCAGGGGGCTGAACACCCGCACGGTGTGGTCTTCGTCAAACGTGATCCGGGCCGGAATGGGGTCCATCACTGGTGGCACTTGGGCAGAGACCGACTGGATGTCCAAGTAGGTCAACTGCGCCGAGCCAGGCGGGTATCGCAATTGGTCGGCCGCCACGCGGGTCGTGGTGGCCATCGACACACTGGCTTCAGCCTGCGCATGGCGCCAAGGGGCCATGTATCCCAATGCGGCGCCCACGCCGATGATGGCGGCCAGGTAGGGTAGGTAAGTGCGCTTCATGGTGTGTGTCGATCAGATGCTTGAGAAAGGGAAAGCGGGCTCAGTGCAGCCAGGGCAAGCGCCACATCCGCATGGGCTGCGGCCGCATCGATCTCTGCAGCATGCAAAGTACGGCGGGCGTCCAAGACGTCCTGCAGGGACAGCGCGCCCTGCTGCCGCGCAAAGTCGGCCGCGCGAGCAGCCTCTCGGGCCTGCGGCAACAGCTGGTGTTCGATGCGATCGGCCCGGTCTTGCGCCACCGACAGGGCCAAGCGGCGCGCGACCAGATCCGCGACGGCGGTCGCCCGCACGCGATCCAGATCCGCCTGCGCCATCTCCAGGCCCAAACGCGCCTTGGTCACCGGCCCGTCTTGACGGCCATCGACACCCAATGGCACCGACAACCCCACCCCCCACAAGCGCGCCCCAGTAGGCGGGTTGTGCTCGAATTGAAGGCCCACCGTCACATCGGCCGAACGTTGCGCTTGCGCCAGAGACAAAGCCGCTTCCGCTTGGGCGACGCGCTGCACCGCAGCCAAGACATCCGGACGCGCCTCGATGCTGCTGGTGTCATTTGCAGTCAGGGTGGCAGGCACATCGGGCCAAGCGTCTTGCGCCGCAATGGCAACGGGATCCAGCGCCAGCAACTGGGTCAGCGCAATCTGCGCCGCTTGCCATTGCTGACGCGCCTGATCGCGCTCATTGGCTGCACGCTGTGCCTCCACGGACAAACGCGTGGCTTCCAGACGAGACAAATCGCCCTGAGCCATGCGCGTACGGGCCAGATCGCTGCTGGACAAAGCCAGCGCCTCATTGGCACGGCTGATCTGCCACTGCTCTTGCGCCAACTTCAAAGACCAATAGGCCTGCGCCGCCGCCATCTGCTGCTGACGCACCACGTCATCCACATCCAAACGGGCCGCCTGCACCCCAAGGTCCGCCACCTTTTCGCGCCAGGCTGCTTTGCCACCTCGCTCAAAGGGGGTGTCGACGCGAACGATCGTGTCCACAGGGCGAGTCCACAGCGACCCCTGCCCCAAATTGGCGGGATTGATCGACAGCGTGCTCACACTCAGGACGGGTGCGGGACTCACCCCGGCGGTGACCCGGTCCGCCTGCGCACCATCCAAGGCTCGCCTGGCAGCCAAGACATCCCGATTGGCCACCGCAACCCGATCCAGCACCTGCTGCAAGGTCCAATCTTGACTGGGCGCGGCTTGTGCCCACACATTGGCTGCAGCACACCACAGGAGCACAACCCAACAGTTCTTTTTCACGACGACACCAGTCAAAAATGGCACACTGCTTTTGCGACGAGAGTGTCTGTCGCAGTCCTTTCGCGAACCTTTCAACACCCTCATGCGCTTGCTATTGGTCGAAGACGACAAACCCCTGGCCGAGAGCCTGGCCGCCAATTTGCGTTTAGGCGGCTACGCCGTGGACTGGTTTGACACCTGCGCCAAAGCCGATGCAGCCTGTGCCGTCGAGACCTTCGATGCCATCGTGCTCGATTTGAATTTGCCTGACGGCGATGGTCTGTCCCTGCTCAAGCGTTGGCGACAACGCGGCGTGAAGACCCCCGTTTTGATCCTGTCGGCTCGCGATGAAATCGAAGACCGCGTACGCGGCCTGGATGTGGGCGCCGACGACTACTTGACCAAACCCTTTGATCTGCAAGAGCTGGAAGCCCGTTTGCGGGTGCTGATCCGGCGCATGCAAGCGGGCCTGGTCAGCAACGAGCTGGAAGTGGGCCCCTTGAAGCTGGACCTCGCCGCCCGACGCGGGTTTCTTCACGATGCCGCCTTGTCCTTGACGGTCAAGGAATTTGCCTTGCTGCAGCTGCTGGCGCTGAAGGCCGGCCAGGTCATCAACAAGGAGCAGCTCATCAGCCGACTCAGCGATTTCGATCAGGACATGAGCTCCAATGCCCTGGACATCCAGATCCACCGCTTGCGCAAGAAGCTCGAGAGCAGCCAGCTTGAGATCCGCACCCTGCGAGGCTTTGGCTATGTGCTGGAGCTCACGCCATGAAACAGCAACCCAGCTTGCGCAGGGGGTTGCTGTTTCGCCTGGTCGGGCTGATGCTCACGTTCTCGCTGCTCGCCTCGGCCGTGGCATACCGGCTGTCACTGCAATTCAGCGATGACGCATACGACCAATGGCTGCTGGACTCCGCTCGGTCCGTCGGTCAATTGATCCAGGTTCGCAACCAACGCATCGAGATCGACTTGCCCCCCAGCACATTGAAGGCCGTGATCTGGGACGCCTATGACCAGATCTACTTCCGGGTCGACAGCAATGGCACCCTCTTGGCCGGTCAAACCAATTTGCATGTGGGCTACCCCTTGTCCAACAACGAGGTCTACTTCTTCGACCTCTATGTCGATGGACAACCGACTCGCGCCGTGCAGATCAACCGCAGCGATGTCCTGCCTGGTCACCAGGTGACCATCACCATGGCAGAGACCCTGCACAAACGCAAACGCCTGGCCAACAAGATGCTGTGGACCGTGATGGCCATCAGCCTGGCCTTGAGCCTGTTGACCATCCTGTTTGCCCGCGATGCCGTGACCCGGGGGCTGCGCCCGCTCTTGACTTTGGCCGACAAGATCCGAACGCGCCCCAGCGACGATCTGACCAAACTACCGGATGCCGGCATTGCCCAAGAGCTGGGCGTGTTCACCGCTGCGATCAATGACTTGTTGGGCAAACTTGGGCAAGCACTGCAGTCTCAACGGCGCTTTGTGACCGACGCAGCCCATCAACTCAGAACCCCCCTGGCTGCGCTGAAGATGGAGCTGGAACACGCCCTGCGCGAACAAGACCCTGCACGGCACCGAGAGGCCTTGACGCAACTTCGTGCGGGCATTGACCGCATGGCCCGCCTGAGCAATCAGCTTCTGACCCTGGCCCGCGCCGAGCCCGGCTCGCTGGCCAACACGCAGTTTCAAAAGTTGGACTTGTTTGCGCTCGTGTATCGCGCATCGCAAGCCATGGTCCCTCGTGCGCTGACTCAAGGTGCCGACCTGGGCTTTGAGAGCGAACCCGGCGCGCCCTTGTGGGTGCGTGGCGACGCCCTGCTGCTGGAAGAGTTGACCCACAATCTGCTCGACAACGCCCTGAAGTATGCCGGCCCCACCCCGCGCATTGACATCCATGTCAATCGTGACCAAAACAGCGGCATCATCCGCATTGAAGACAACGGGCCTGGCGTGCCGGATGACGAATTGCCCCGCATCGGCGAACGCTTCCACCGGCCGCCCGGCAGCCCAGCCGGCGGCTCTGGCCTGGGCCTGGCGATCGTGCAAGAGATTGTGCAAGCGCATGGCGGCAGCATGGCGATTGCCCAGCTTCAACCGCATGGCTTGCGCGTCACAGTGACACTCCCCCTGGTCGAATGACCCATCCATCATGAAAAAAATGGCCGCGCTTTGCGCCTTGATGAGCCTCGCTGCCCTGACCCGGGCAGCCTCTTCCGATGACCGGGAAGGCTCTTCGTTCAAATTCACCTTCGGGCACTATCAGTACGCCGACAACGCTGGCCAAGATGTCAACGTGCGTTGGCAATACGGCAACAGCCACAGCTGGGTCGGCTACTACCACGACCCCGACTTTGGCACCCAAACGCGCATCGGCTGGGACAACGCCTACGACCTCAACGATTGGCTGACCTTACAGCCGTCCGTACAAGCCGCCACCAGAGGCTTTCTGGGCGGCAGCCTCAATGCACAGGTCGGACATGACTGGTTCGGGATCGTGGGCCTGGGGCGCACCAACCTCAAGCCCTACTTCAATCTGAACTTTGACCCCAATGACGCGATCACGCTGGGCGGCGGACACGCATTCGACAACGGCCAGACCTGGACGCTGTTCGTTATTTCGGACAACCGCACACACACCCAGCAGACCGACTGGCACTTGCTGGGACGCATCCCCTTTGGGGCAGAGCGACTGACCTTTGACCTGATGCAAAAGTCCGGTCAAAGCGACGTGGGCTTCATCCGTGCGTGGGGCACCAGCGTCACCTGGGACTACCCCAGCTGGTTCGTCCGCGTGGCGCGAGACCCCAAGCAGAATTTTTCAGCGAACGATGCTTGGCGCCTGTCGCTGGGATTTCGTTACTGACAGCGCGGGGCTCAAGCCGAACGCAACGGCCGCGCGCTCCCACTCCGACCAGTCCACATAGCTCACCTCTGGCAGTGGCAAAGGACGTGCCGCTGGGGTCGACAGCGCCCCTGCTGGCGCAGCATTCGCTGCGAACAGGCGCGCGTGGGGTGTAGGTAATCGCTTCACGACGGGATACAACTTCGTCATCATGTCCACTCCCTAGGTATTTCTACTGACTTTTTGGTATGCGTGCAGTTTGCACGATTTACCGTGAAAAGTGTGTGAAATTTAAGTAGTAACCCGCACACCCCAAGGAGTCATGGCGCAATGCAAAAAATCGGCGCATATCGCGAAATGACGGGCATGAGGGGAAGCAGGGGGTGCAGATTTCACGACCCAATTTCACAATACAGGCCGTGCTGATTTCTCTTGAGCACGGTTTGCACTGGGGGCCATCATGTCTGTCCGCTTTGTCTCCGCCTCGGTGGCGCTGACCACTGTTGCGTGTTGTCTGCTCATGCCCAGCGCGGCGTGGGCCAAATCCAAAACCAATGGCTCATCCGATTGCAACGGCTTGCCAGGGCAAGCGGCGCTGATGGCAGGGTTGAGGCTGGCGCACCAGACCGGCACAGCCCCCATCGGTAACGGCAGCGGGGTCAACTGGATTGCCGTGGTCAACCGCCAAGGCGAGATCTGCGCCGTGGCCTCCAACGACCGCGATGCCGAAGCGGCTGGCGTGGCCCCGACCTTTGACAAAGGCTTGCCGCTGTACAACGCCAAAGGCGTGTTCATGGGCGCCATCGCCGTGGCGGGCAATGGCTCGGCCTGCGCACATCACGTGTTGGCCTGGCGCGCCCGCGCCGCCTATTACCTGGACTACGTCCCAATGGCCTACCCCAGCTCAAAGGCAGGCCCGGTCAGTTGGTCGGGCAGCCTGATCCCCTCTGCCTGCAGCGGCTCCACCGCCGGGATGACGGCCTTGAGCGACCTGCCCGCAACGCGGCGCAACCCCGCCCAAGCGGACCAGACCCAGGCCTTGCAAGGACAGTGATCGGGATGGGTGCGAAAACGATTTTTCTGCCCATGGCCACCTTGGCCTTGTGGACGCTGACTGTCCTGCTCTTGATCCCCATTGCCCGCTTCAAGGCAGGCGCCCAAGGCCACGTGAACGCGGGCGATTTCCGCTACGGCGAGTCAGACCGCGTGCCCGCACACGTCAGGCTGCCCAACCGCAACTTCATGAACCTGCTGGAAGTACCGGTTCTGTTTTACCTGGCCTGCGTGGTGGCGTTCTTGATGCAAACGGTCGACGCCACCTTGCTCACGCTGGCCTGGGTCTACGTGGCCCTGCGCGTGGGCCACTCCTGCGTGCACCTGAGCTACAACAACGTCATGCACCGCCTGACGCTGTTCGCCATCAGCAACGTCGTGGCGGTGACCATGTGGGGCCTGTTGAGCTGGCGCTTGCTGAACTGATCAAGCCTGACTGGCTTTGGGCGCACGGCTCTTTTTCGCCGCAGGTTTGGGCGCCTCAACCTTCTTGGCGACCTTCTTGACCGCCACCTTGCGGGTCGCCTCCGGCTTCACCGCTGCTTTTTTGGCTGAGGGCTTGGCCTCGGGTTTGGCGGGAGTGGCCTCAGCCTTGGGGCGGCCGGTCTTGATGCTCGGCACCGCTTGCAAGGCGGCCAGCAAGTGCGAATCAGACAAGGCACCCAGCAAGGCCAGAGCTGCACGCAACACATCGCTCTTCTTGGTCGGGCGCCCCAGCTTGGCGGCACGCTGCTTCATCTCCGCAATCTGCGCGTATTCCTGCTTGGGCATGGTGAAGCTGTCACGCACGGGTTTGTTCTTGGTGGGCTTGGATGCAGCGGACACAGCGACCTTTCGTTGAAATGATATAAACAGTTTATACCGTTTTACCACCTCAGCGAGACATCACCTGCCCCCAGGTAATCACGGCAGCCCCACCCAAGCCTGTCAGAGCCAATCGTCCCCCGCTTTTGATGAAGTCCACCCAGGCCAGCAACGGCGACCAGGAGGTGGGTACATAGGCATCATGGTGCAGGCTCCAGATCGCCCCCCACAAGATCAGGGGCACGTCCACACTCCAGATCAGCAGCACCACCGGCACCCCCGCCACCAGGCGCCACGCATACTCCTGGCGTTGGTGCACGGGCCAACTCCATACCAGCGCGCCCATCAGGATCAAGACCAGATCCACGCTGCCGGCCAAAGTGCTGGCCTGCGCCAGGCCTTTGTGGGCATCAGGACAAACGGCCAGCCCCTCCATGACCACGCACCGCGCCAGGCTGACGCTGACGCCCACCACCCGGTCGGCCCCCACGCGAAACAAGCCCAGGTCTTCAAGGCGATAGGTGTCATCCCACCACTGCATCACCAGCCGCACCCCAGGCAGCGCCGCTTGCTGCAGTGCCTCGCCCCAGGATCGGTCGGCGCACAGCAGCACGGCCAGCACCAACGCGAAACGCAGCAGCGCCCGCCATCCCGGCATGGGCCCCTCAAGCGACACGCGCACGGGCCGGCTCCCATTGCTTGAGCGCCATGACAAACGCCAGGATGGCCAAGATCAACACGATGGGCGCGACCACAGCGTGCAGTTGGTTGAACAAGGCCGGGTCGTGCCGAAAGGCATAGAACAAGGCCAAGAGGCGCAGCTGATTGAGCCCGAAGACCCACACCGTCCCCAACAGCACACCGACCCATCGCCGTGTCCACCCAAAAGGGAAGGCCACCAAAGCCGCCACCAACAGGAACCACACCTCGGTGCCATCGCATCCATTGCGGATCTGGATGCCGCCACCCGGGGCCACCACGCGCGCGCCCACGCCCTGCACCCCCAAGTCTGGCGACAGCAGATGGATGGCGCGAACCAAGGTCCCCACCGTCAAATCCTGGATCAGCCACACGCCCCACCGCGTGGCCTGCGCCTCTTGCCAGGCCATTTGCAACGCCCACACCACCCCTGCAAACAGGAGTGCCGAGCGCAGGTCTCGCATGCGTGTCACTGCCACTGTCTGACGCCTCCCATGTGCCGAACATGCACCCCATGGCGCGTTGTAGCCTGAGCCCGTGACGCTTTGATGATGGCCTTGCGGTGTCAGGACGGCTCATGGCCCGTCATCATTTGGTTATGGCCCGTCCCTATAAGGATGAGGCCATGAAAAAACACCTCTTCCTGTTTGCCCTGGCGTGGTGTCTGCTCGGTCCCGCTTGGGGCGCAGACGCAGCGCGCACCTCGTCGCTCAAACCGGCGGGCCCAGTCAATCGCGTGGTCCAGGCGGTTGACGATGGCGACCGCGTCACGCTGAGCGGCCACGTGCTGCCCAGCTTGCAAGCAAGTGAAGACCTGGGCGCCGTCTTGGACGAGGAGCGCATGGACCACATGATGCTCATGCTCAAGGGCGATGCCCAACAGCTGCAAGCACTCGACCAACTGATCCAGCACCAACACGCCGCCCGCTCGCCCGAGTTCCGCCGCTGGCTGTCGCCACGTGAGTTTGAAGACCAGTTTGGCGCATCGGCTGCCGACTTGGCAGCGGTCACCGCCTGGCTCCAGGCGCAGGGTTTTCGCATCGATGCCCAGCCCACGGGCGGCCGCACGATTGTCTTCAGCGGCACCGCAGGGCAAATCCGCACCGCCTTTGGCACCGCCATTCACCGCTACAAAGACCATCAAGGCCTGCATCGCGCCAACACCAGCGAGATCAGCATCCCCAAAGCCCTGGCCGCTGTGGTGGAGGGCATCGCCTCGCTCAACGACCTGCACACCCGGCCGCTGCACCAGCGCACCCAGATCGATCCGGCCTACACCGTGGGCAGCACCCACTATCTGTCGCCGACTGACTTTCGCACCCTCTACAACTTGCAGAGTCTGGCGGCGCAATCGATCAACGGCAGTTCACGCACCATTGCGATCCTGGGTCGATCCAATATCGCCTTGTCCGACGTGCAGCAGTTTCGCAGCACCATGGGTTTGCCCAGCAACCCGCCGCAGATCATCGTCAATGGCAGCGACCCCGGCTACGTGACCGGGGATGAGGGCGAATCGGATCTGGACGTCCAGTGGGCGGGCGCCGTGGCACCGCAAAGCACCATCAAGTTCGTCACATCGGCCAGCACCGTCTCCAGCGATGGCATCGCTTTGTCGGCGCAATACGCGGTCAGCAACAACGTGAGCGACATCATCAGCGTCAGCTACGGTGCTTGCGAAAAGCAGATGGGCACGTCGGCCCTCAACTATTACAACAACCTGTGGCAACAGGCCACAGCTCAAGGCATCACTGTCGTGGTGTCATCAGGAGACAGTGGCGCGGCCGGTTGCGATGCGGCCAGCAACAGTACGGCCACCAATGGGGCCGGCATCAATGGCTTGTGTTCGTCCCCTTACGCGACCTGCGTCGGTGGCACCCGGTTTGCCGACACCAGCAACCCCTCGCTGTACTGGGCCAGCAGCAACGACGGCTCGGGCGGATCGGCGCTGGGCTACATCCCGGAAACCGTCTGGAACGACAGCGGTGCCAATGGTGGCAGCGGCCTGTGGGCCAGCGGTGGAGGGGCCAGCATCAAGTACGCCAAGCCGTCCTGGCAAAACAGCCCCGGCGTACCCGCAGATGGCAAACGCGACGTACCCGATGTGTCCTTGACCGCATCGGTGCATGACGGCTACCTGGTCTACACCAGCGACAACAGCACGCGCACGCAAAACCTCATGGTCTATGGCGGCACCTCTGCCGCCGCCCCATCCCTGGCCGGCATCCTGGCCCTGATCAACCAGAAGACGGGTTACCGACAGGGGCAGATCAACCCCACGCTCTACGGCCTGGCCTCTCGGCAGGCCTCGGGCGGGCGATCCTACTTTCACAGCATCACCAGTGGCAACAACACCGTTCCCGGTCAGAGCGGCTTTGCCGCCAGCACCAGCACGCCGTACTACAACAAGGCCACCGGGCTGGGCTCGGTCAATGGCGATGTGCTGGTCACCTATTGGACCGACCTGCTGCCCACCTCCAGCACCGCTCTGAGCCTGAGCGCCAGCTCCGCTACTGTGGGCCAGAGCGTGACTTTGAGCGCCTCCGTCACCGGCACCAGCCCGAGCGGTTCGGTTCAGTTTCTGGACAACGGCGCGGCACTGGGCAGCCCGGTCTCGCTCAACGGTGGCAGCGCCAACTACAGCACCAGCAGCCTGAGCGCAGGGACGCATACCCTCTCGGCCCACTACAGCGGGGATGCGGGCAACCAGGCCAGCACCTCCAGCGCAACCTCGCTCAGCGTGCTGCAAACCAGCACAACCACCCTCAGCGCGTCGGCCAGCACGATTGAAGCCGGGCAGACGCTGACCCTGAGCGTGACAGTCAGTGGCGCCTCGCCCACGGGAACGGTGCAGTTTCAAGATGGCGGCAGCAACCTGGGCGCGGCCGTGACCTTGAGCAACGGCACGGCCACGCTCAGCACCAATGCCTTGACCACCACAGGCAGCCACAGCATCACGGCGGCCTACCAAGGCGACGCCAGCAACACCGCCAGCACATCCAGCGCGGTGTCGCTGACGGTCACGGCCGTCAGCACACCACCAGTCGATCCACCCCCTTCGGATGGCGACGTGCCCACCCTGCCCCAGTGGGGCATGATGGTGCTGGCTTTGGGCCTGGTCTTGGTTTCGCGCCTTCAGGGCACGATGGTGGTGAACAGGTAAACCGCCAAGATCACCAGGTGCACCGTGCCTTGCAAGACCGTGGTACGGCCCGTCCCCAGCGACAGCGTCGCCACCATCAGGGACAGCATCAGCAACACCGTGGATTTGATGTCCAGCCCCAAGGTCAGGGTCCAGCCGGTCATCAAGGACACCAAAGCCACGGCGGGAATCGTCAAGCCGATACTGGCCAGCGCCGAGCCCAAAGCCAGATTCAAACTGGTCTGCAAGCGGTTGGACCTGGCCGCACGCAACGCGGCCACGCCCTCAGGCAACAACACCACCATCGCCACGATGATGCCCACCAGGGCGGCGGGTGCGCCCATGGCGGCCACCCCATGCTCGATCGTGGGGGCCAAAGCCTTGGCCAACATCACCACCCCCACCAGGCTGATCAAGAGCAAACCCAGACTGGCCAGCGCCACCTTGTTGGACGGCGGCTCGGCGTGCG
Organism: Burkholderiales bacterium; assembly: GCA_028869095.1. GTDB lineage: Bacteria > Pseudomonadota > Gammaproteobacteria > Burkholderiales > Burkholderiaceae_C > Aquabacterium. The sequence continues at coordinate 1,311 of JAGWTE010000073.1, read as the reverse complement.
AGGCATCGTCTTCGGCGGCATCCACGGGCAAGAAATAATCGCGATGGCGCACGGTCTGCACCAGCACGAAGGTGCCATACAAGACCATCGATACCACCGCGATGAACCCCAATTGGCTGGGGCTGTAAAACGGCCCGGGCATCGTCGTGGTGAAGTTGGGCAACACCATGGTCAACACGGCAATGGCGGCCAGGGTCGCCAAAGAGGCGCTCACGCCATACAGGCCAAAGGTCTGTTCATGAAAGCGGCTGCCGCCCACTAGCAGGCACAAGCCCACGATGCCGTTGAGGATCATCATCACGGCCGCGAACACCGTGTCCCGCGCCAACGCCGTGGCCGCAGGGCCGCCTGACAACATCAAGGACACGATCAAGGCCACCTCGATCACCGTGATCGCAATGGCCAGCAGCAAGGTCCCGAAGGGCTCACCCACCCGATGCGCCACCACCTCGGCGTGGTGCACTGCGGCCGTCACGCCGCCAAACAGGGCCAGGGCCGCCACCAGCATGTACCAGGGCCCTAACCCCAGTGTCATGCCAGCCAAAACAAGCATGGCCGCAATGGGGGCGGCCACGGACCAAACGGGTAAGGGAGCGTGGGTGTTCATGGGCCGATGATGGCACAAGGTGCCCGGCCCATGCCCGCACAGGGTTGTGCCCCGCGCCCGCTCAATCCACCTCAATCCACCCGAATGCGATTGCTGTTGGGCGCTTTCGTCTTCTTGGGCAATTGCAAGGTCAGCACGCCGTTGGCGAACTTGGCGGTGCACTCAGCCGAGTCGACCTCGGTGGGCAACTCAAAGCTGCGGCTCACGCTGCCGTAATAGCGCTCGCTGCGCAGGATGCGCTCATCCTTGGTCTGGCTGTCTTGCTGCTTGACCTCGGCGCGCAAGGTCACCAAGGCCCCTTGAACGTCCACATGGATGTCTTCCTTGGGGACACCCGGGATTTCGGCCAGCACGGTGTAGCCATTGCCCGCCTCTTTCACATCGATCTTGATCTGCGCAGGCAGGGGATCACCGTGCAGAGGTTTGACGTAATACCCGGAAGCCAGGTCACGGAAGATGTCGTCAAACAGACTGGTACGAGTCGGTAGCAAGTTCATTTGCGCTCTCCTTGTCAGTACGGTTGAAAACGAACAACTGCATGCTCAAAGATATAGGGATCAGCCTGCTTGTTTCAAGAGGTCTGACCCGCCGCGTTGACGCACGTCAAAGCCTCGGCCCTGTCCGCGCATCCCGCCGACCATCATCAATTTGCACACATTGCGAGCCAAGTTGGTGCACCGCCCTGGCCCGCTTCGAAACTGCAC
>JAGWTE010000072.1 GCA_028869095.1 Burkholderiales bacterium | reverse complement strand
TGAGGTTGTCCGAGATCATGAAGCCGCTTTCTTGCGGCGACGTTACCCCGATGATGCGCACGGGCACCGAACCCAGAAAGATCACCTGCCCGACAGGGTTCTCGCCATTGGGGAACAGGGCCTTCTTGGTGTTGGGGTCAATCACGGCCTCCTGCGATTGGCGGCGCACGCCATCGGCATCAAAGGGCTGCCCTTGCGCCATCGTGTAGCCCTTGACGCGAAAGAAGTCTTCACCCACACCGGTGATGTTGGCCGTGGCCTCCACATTACCGCGCCGCAAGGTCACGCCGGTGCTGACCGTGGGTGTCACGCTGTCGACGTAGCTCAACTGCGACAGGGCGTCGGCATCCGCCGGCACCAGGGTGCGGATGCGGCCCGCTTGTCGGTCGCCAAAGTTCTTGCCCGGAAAGATGTCAATCGTGTTGGTGCCCATGGCCGCGATGTCCTTGAGCACGCGCTGCCGAGAGCCCTCACCCAAGGCCACCATGGACTCGACCGAGGCAATGCCAATGATAATGCCCAGCATGGTCAACAAGGTCCGCAAGCGGTGCCCAGCCATTGCCCGCAAGGCCATGGTGAAGGCCTCGGTAAAGCGATCCCAATTGGCGCGCCAGGGGTGCGGTGGTGGGGTGCCCTCCTCACGCTTGGCTGCGCGGGTCTGCTCCTCGCCATCTTTGTACTTGTCGGACACGATCACGCCATCGGCCACTTCGATGATGCGTTGCGCGTACTGCGCCACCTTGGGGTCGTGGGTCACGATGATGACGGTGTGCCCGTCGGCGTGCAGCTCGCGCAAGATGCGCATCACCTCTTCGCCGCTGACGCTGTCCAGTGCGCCTGTGGGCTCATCCGCCAAGATGACGTCGCCGCCGTTCATCAAGGCACGCGCAATGCTGACCCGTTGTTGCTGACCGCCAGACAACTGGCCGGGGCGATTCATCACTCGCTCAGCCAATCCCAGCCGGCCCAGCAAAGCCGCCGCGCGGGCGTGACGCTCCGCAGGACCATGGCCAGCATAGATGGCTGGGATCTCGACGTTGCCTGCGGCGGTCAAATCACCCATCAGGTGATAGCGCTGGAAGATGAAGCCAAAGTGCTCACGACGCAAGCGCGCGAGTTGATCGGGCTCCAGTTGCGAAGTCGGCTGGCCGGCCACCTGGTAGACACCACGCGTGGGCCGGTCCAGGCAACCCAGGATGTTCATCAAGGTGGACTTGCCCGAGCCCGAGGCCCCGATGATGGCGACCATCTCGCCCGCCTCGATGCGCAGGTTGAGGCCCTTGAGCACGGCCACCGTGCCTTCGCCCGATGGGTACTCGCGCCACAGGTCCTGCACCTCCAGCAAGGCTGGCGTGTTGCTAGCGTGTTGCTGTGTCATGGCGATCAGAACATGCCGGGCGGACGTCGCGTACCGCCACCGGAACCACTGCCACCACCGGTCGCTTCACCCACCACGACCAAGTCCCCCTCTTTCAAGCCCTCCAGGACCTGAGCTTGCACGCGGTTGTTCAGGCCGATCTTGACCTGCCGCGTCGTCACTTTTTTGGCACCATCAGCCCCCTCTTCAAGCACGTTGACCGGGTACAGCTTGGTCTTGCGGTCACGCTTACCCAAGGCCGAGGCCGGGATCACCAGCGCATGCTCAGCCTTGTTCAAGACGATGAAAACCTGAGCCGTCATCAGCACGCGCAGCTTGCCATCGGGGTTGGGCACGTCAAACAAGCCGTTGTAGTAGATGGCCGTGGTGGTCGAGGTCGAAGCCGTCACCTTGGCGTCGGTTTGGTCCGACTCAGGGACCGGCTCGACCCCCCGCAAGGTGGCGTCATAACGGTGCATGGGCTCACCCAGGATCGTGAAGTACGCCGGCATACCCGGCTTGACCCGCACCACGTCCGCTTCAGAAATCTGGGCCTTGATCTGCACCTGATCGAGCTTGGCCAATTTGACGATCAAGGGCGCCGACTGGATGGCGTTCACAGTGCGCCCTTCTTCGGCAATCACGGCGATCACCACACCGTCAATGGGTGCGGTGATGCGGGTGTAGCCCAAGTTGACACGGGCCGTGTCTGCCGAGGTGTTGGCCTGACGGATCTGGGCATCCAATGCGCCAATGTCAGCCGTGGTGGTGGCCAGCGCGGCTTCCGCGTCCTCCAAGTCGGCCTTGGAGCCCGCGTCCAGCTTGACCAGTTCTTGCTTGCGCTTGAAGGTCAACTCGGCTTGGCGTTGCAAGGCCACCTTGGCACGGCGTTGAGCGGTCAGCAAAGCAATTTGGGCCTCGGCATTACGCAGCGAATTGGTCAGGGTGGTCGAATCGATCTCGGCCACCAACTGGCCCTTTTTGACCTTGTCGCCCAAGTCCACGTACAGCCGCTTGATCTGGCCGGAAACCTGCGCCCCCACGCTCACTTCCTTTTGCGCCTGGATGGTGCCACTGGCCAGGACCGTGTCCTCCAAGTCCTCCACCGTCACCGGGGCGGTGATCACCTGGGGTGCATCAGGCTTGGAAAAGTAAACCTTCTTGACCCCAAAACCCACCCCAGCCACGACCAGGATCATCAAAGGCCAACGCCATTTTTTCAACCACGTGGAATGCATGCTTGTACTCATGAAGACAGTGTCAACGCGACTTGTTGAAGGACTTCGGCGCGAGGGTAAAGGGAATGTAAAGTTGGGACATGCTACCTTCAACATTGATCACGGGCGCCAGCAAAGGCATCGGCGCCGCCACGGCACGACAGCTCTCTGCGCTGGGTCATCATGTGCTCATTCACTTTGCGCACGACGAGGCTGCGGCGCAGGCTGTGGCAAGCGAATGTCTCGCCCTGGGTGCCGCTTCGGCCCATGTGTTTCAAGCGGACCTGTCTCATGCAGATCCACTCGTTCAAGAGGCCGCGGTCCAGCGCCTCTTTGCGTTTACCGACGCGAACCTGCCGCCCTTGACCGGCCTGGTCAACAACGCCGGTATCGTGGACCAGACCGCCCGGCTGGACCAGATGTCGGCAGAACGCCTGCAACGCATGTTGAGCGTCAATGTATTGGGACCCATGCTGTGCGCACGTGAAGCGGTCAAGCGCATGTCCACCCGGCATGGTGGACACGGTGGAGTCATCGTGAATGTGTCCAGCAGCGCGGTGCGCCAGGGCTCGCCAGCCATGTATGTGGACTACGCCGCCAGCAAGGGCGCCATCGATGTGTTCACCGCTGGCTTGTCCAAAGAGGTCGCGGCCGAAGGGGTGCGCGTGTGCGCAGTGCGCCCCGGCATCACCGACACCGGCATTCACGCAACAGGTGGCGAGCCGGACCGGGCGGCTCGACTGGGCCCCAGCCTGCCCATGGGCCGCGCCGCCAAGCCAGAAGAAGTGGCCAACGCCATCGTGTGGCTGCTGTCAGAGCAGGCCAGCTACACGGCGGGCACGATTTTGGACGTCACCGGCGGGCGGTGAGCCTCGATCTCTGGCCAATCAGTAATTCCATTGGCCAGACAGATACCAGCCATTTTGGGCGGACTTGCCCACGATGTTGCCCAGGCTGGTCCACGCCGCCGTCACGCTGCCGCCCCGACAGGGGAACCACGCCAGGAAGACGTCCTTGGCGGACTCCTCTCTGAGCGAGTCCGTGGCGGCATCACCGAGTGACAAGTTGTTGGGCTTGTTGCGGAACTCCGCCCCCAAGACCAGGTCATCGCGCAACATCAGGCCCAGGCTGCCCTCCAACTTGAGCAAGTGGCTGGACCGTGCAGGCCCGCCAAAACCCACCAGGCCAAACTGGTTGGCCTTGGTCAGACGCGCCGTGAAAGAACCAATCACATTGCGCCCCGCAGCCGCCCCCAGCCACACCTTGGTGGCCGTGCCGTACAAATCCAAGCCTCGGCTGGACTTGGCGCCCAGCGACTTGACCAGATCCTCGTCTTCATTGATCTTGTACTGCGCACCCACGCTGACCTGCGGCAGCCACACATCCTGGTCATAAACGGCATCGCCCATCAATTTGACCTTGCCGCCCAGCACCTTCATTTCGATCGTCTTGCCCGGCACCGTGTCGGCCAACCCAAACGACCAGCGCGCCAAGCTCAGCTCGACCTTGTCATGCCAACCCACGGACGCCCCGACGACGTCCAGGCGATAGTGGCTGGGCATCTGCACCCGGGTGGCATAAGCGGTGCCGCCCACCTGGTTGGCGCTGCCGTTGCCGGTGATGGTGGCCCAGGGGACCAGACCACCGCCAGCGGCCCCCTCAATCGTGTTCACGCCCCCTGTGCCCAACAGGCGCTCACCCGCGTGCGCGGCAACGCAAAAGGCTGCGGTCAAAGCGAAGATCCAGGTTTTGCAAGCAGTCATAGCCATCACCCATCCAGAAGGAAGCGGCCTGAAAAAACCGCTTTTCGCTCTGAAGTGTCAACGGGTTTTGGGCACCATAAAGCGTTGAATAACGCCACTCCAACCCCGAGGTTTCGGCTCATGAACAAACTGCTCCTGCCCCTGTCGCCCGACCGCGTCGACCACATCAAGTGGGCTTTGATCGGCGTGATGATCAGCTGGACCTTGGCGGCTTTGCTGGCCTGCTCCACCCCACCGGCTTCGGGCAGCTACAGCCTGTACCAGCAACTGGGAGGGCAAAGCGGGATTGAGCTGGTCGCCAATCGCACGCTGGACCGCGTCTCGATGGACCCACGCAGCAAGCGCTCGTTTCAAGGCATCAAGATGCCTTATCTGAAAAAGAGCGTGGCCACCTATCTGTGCAAAGTGGCAGACGGCCCCTGCGAATACGAGGGCGAAACCATGGCGCACGCACATGCCAAGTCCAACATCAGCGCATCCGAGTTTGATCTGATGGTCACCGTGATCCGTGAAGAGCTGGATCGCGCGGGCGTCTCGGATGCCGCCAAGAATGAACTGCTGCGACGCCTGGCTCCCACGCGTCGGGACATCGTCACCGCGCCTTGAGTGGCATGATCCTCCACGACGCCCGCTAAAAGGAGCGATGCCCATGACCTCTGCTGCCCGCTCCTGGCCCCGAGTCAGCGCACGCCGTGTCAGTGCCTTATGGACGCTGTCGGCCGCCCTGATTGGCCTGGCACCCTGCGCACAAGCTGCCACACAAACCGTGATGGTGACCGATGCCGCTGGCCAGCCCTTGGCCGGTGCTGCCGTGGCCGTTTTCGTCAAAGGCACGCCAGCCAGCGCCACCGGCAAAACGGTCGACATGGCCCAACGAGACAAACAATTCGAGCCCACATTGGTCGTCATCCAGACCGGCTCGTCGGTGAACTTCCCCAACTTCGACACCGTGCGGCACCACGTCTACTCGTTCTCCAGCATCAAGCCGTTTGAGATCAAGCTCTACAGTGGCCGCCCCAGTGTGCCCGTCACTTTTGACAAACCCGGCACCGCCACCCTGGGCTGCAACATCCACGACAGCATGTTGGGCTACATCCACGTGGTGGACACGCCCTACTTTGCGGTCACCAACGCCCAAGGCAAGGCTGAGCTGGACGTGCCCGCCGGCGATCACCGTGTCCGCGTGTGGCACCCCAAGATGACCGAAACGCAGCCGGGACAAGAGTTCCGCCAGGTGCTGGGCTCTGGGCCGATCAGCCTACGCTTGAATCCTTGAAGATCGGTTCGGCTGTCACACGGCTTTCACAGTCGGCAGGCATAGTTCACGTCAGCCCGAGGGGCGGGTCATGCCGCCAAGCAAGCAAGAACAGAAGGTCAACAGGTCAAAACCTGATGCGAGCTGGACACCACCGACTGAGTCGAAACCTGTCAGGCCTTCAAAGACATCAAGACAATCGGGCACCCAATTCATGCAGCACCAGCGCCAAGCGCGCCTGGGCTGCGGTCAACCCCTCTACCGCAGGAAAGTCATCCCCCTCACGGGGCTGGACCCCACCCCGGGCCACGCGACTGCTGCGCCACACCTTGATCCCTGCCAACTGCGCCTGACGCAGCACCGCCTCTAGCGGCGCATTGATCGTGCCATGGCCGGTGCAGGCCACCAGCAGACCTTTCAAGTCAGGCGCCGCAGCCCATACCGCTCGCACCATCACGCCATCGGCATCGGCATGGCTGGTGATGATCTCCACGCGCGGCGGCACGGGCGCATCCAGGATGGCCCACCCCGCGCCACCAGAAGGAGGCCAGACATCAACCAGCGACAAAACCTGCCCCTCGGGCAACACCGTGGCCAGAGCGGGCGCGCCGCCCCCGTCAAAGGCATCGATGGCATGGCTGTGCATCTTGCGCACTTCTGCCCCCGCCCAGACCTGCCCGGCCATCACCACCGCCACGCCCCCCTGCCCTTGCTCGGCCGCCCACAGAGCCACACGCACGGCATCGAGCAGGTTGCGAGGGCCATCGGCATCGGGTGCGGTAGCCGGCCGCATGGAGGCCGTCAACACGATGGGCTTGCCGCCGTCGTACAGGCGATGCAGCAAATAAGCGGTTTCTTCCAAGGTATCGGTGCCGTGGGTAATCACCACGCCAGCCACATCGGGCTTGGCCAAATGCTGCTGCAAGGCCTGCCCCAAGGCTTGCCACACCGACCAATTCATGTCCTTGCTGTCGATCTGCGCGACTTGCTCAAAGCGCAGCGGTGCATCGGCCAAGGCGGGCAGTGATGCGACCAACTGCTGAATCGGCAGTTGCGCAGCCTTGTACTGCCAGGCGCGATCGGGATCCGATCCTGTCCCGGCAATGGTCCCACCCGTCCCCAAAACGACGATGTACTGCCCGGATTCCATCCCCATGTACCACCCCTGAAATCGATTGAATCAAAAAGTACTGGACAAACAAACAGTCCTGTATAGAATGACAGTCAATGTCCATCGACACACGACCACTGTGATGACGAACGATAAACCCAAATTGACGCCGCGCCAGCAGCAAATCTTTGAGCTGATCCAGCGTGCCATTGCCCGCACCGGTGCCCCGCCCACTCGCGCTGAAATCGCGTCCGAGTTGGGCTTCAAATCCGCCAACGCGGCTGAAGAACACCTGCAAGCCCTGGCCCGCAAAGGCGTCATCGAGCTGGTCGGCGGCACCTCGCGCGGCATCCGCCTCAAGGCCGGCACGCTGCGCACGGTCAATGAAACCCGCAAAAAGGGCGAGCCCAGTGGCGCGGCCAGTGGCCTGCTGCCCTCTTTGACACGCTCCTTACCGGGACTGGAACAACTGGTTTTGCCACTGGTGGGTCGAGTCGCCGCAGGCAGCCCGATCTTGGCTCAAGAACACATTGAACAAAGCTACGCCGTTGAGCCCAGCCTGTTTGCCAAGCGCCCAGACTTCCTGCTGCGCGTCAAAGGCATGAGCATGAAAGACATCGGCATCCTCGATGGCGACTTGCTGGCCGTGGCCAAGGCCCGCGAGGCTCGCAATGGTCAGATCGTCGTGGCCCGCTTGGGCGACGAGGTCACAGTCAAGCGCTTTCAGCGCACCTCGGGCGGCATCGAATTGCTGCCTGAAAACCCAGACTTCAAACCCATCGTGGTCACCCCGGATGACGACTTTGAACTCGAAGGCCTGGCGGTTGGGCTCATACGCAACCAACCTCTGAACTGATTCTCACTGCCGCACGGGTGGCGGGCATTTGTAGCAAGCAGGTTTGAGCCGGCTTGGTGCGATCCCGTGCGCGCAGCTTTTCAACGAATCCTGCCGAATTCCTTTTCAGTTTTTGGAGTTCACCATGATTCACCAATTCGCACGCGCCTTTTTCTTCCGCTCTCAGCCTGTCAAGCCTGCTGCCCGCAGCATGGCCGCAGCATCCCAAGTGGGCATGAGCTCATCAGGCGTGGTCAACGCACGATCGATCGTGCGCCCCGCCGCCATTCGCACCGTTAACCGCATGCCCATGCACCATCTGCGCATTTGCAGCGACCCCTCTGACGCCCGCCGCACCGTGATCGCGGGCCGCTTTGCCGAGGTCTGCGCGGCACTGGACCAGATGGTGCGTGAGCAGGAAGCAACAGCCTGAACAAGTCCTGGGCGTTTGCGTGATTTCGGTCATACGCCATGACCCACACTGAGCGCAAACCCCTCACCCAAGCTGAGGCGCCGGTGCTTAAATGAAGGTTCCATGGCAACTCACACGGAGTCATTGATGGCGAAAGTGATCCCCCTGTTCTCTTCCAGCGACATCCTCACGTTTGAACTGGAAGCCTGGGACAACGAGTGGAACAAGGTCTTGGAACAATTGGACGACGGCAACGTCATTCCTTTCTGATCCGACCTGCAAAAACAAAGGGCCCTCACGGGCCCTTTGTTTTTTTGACGCTGCAAGAGGCGTTTAGCCCATGTGCAGACCGCCGTTGACCGAGAAGTCAGCACCGGTGGCAAAACCGGCTTCGTCGCTGGCGACCCAAGACACCATCGAGGCGATTTCTTCAGGCGTACCCAAGCGCTTGACAGGGATCGTGGCCACGATCTTGTCCAGCACGTCTTGGCGGATCGAGCGAACCATGTCGGTGCCAATGTAGCCAGGCGACACGGTGTTGACCGTCACGCCCTTGTTGGCCACTTCTTGCGCCAACGCCATGGTGAAACCGTGCATACCGGCCTTGGCAGCCGAGTAGTTGGTTTGACCAAACTGGCCCTTTTCGCCGTTGACCGAGCTGATGTTGACGATGCGGCCAAAGCCACGCTCAACCATGTCGTCAATCACTTGCTTGGTCACGTTGAACAGGCTGTTCAGGTTGGTGTCCATCACCGCATCCCAATCAGCCTTGGTCATCTTGCGGAACATGCCGTCACGGGTGATGCCGGCGTTGTTCACCAGCACGTCCACGGGGCCGTGTTCTTCCTTGACCTTCTTGAAAGCCTCAACCGTTGAGTCCCACTCAGCCACGTTGCCCACCGACGCATAGAAGGTGTAGCCCAAAGCCTTTTGCTCATTGAGCCACTTGGTGAAGTCGCGGCTTGGGCCGCAACCAGCGATGACCTTGAACCCGTCCTTGTGCAGACGTTGACAAATGGACGTGCCAATGCCCCCCATACCGCCGGTGACGTAGGCGACCTTTTGACTCATGTTGTGCTCCTCTAGTGATGAAAGTCATGGATGACTTTGTTTATGAAAAAGTTCAGCGTTCGATGGTCAGGGCCACGCCCATGCCACCACCGATACACAGGGACGCGATGCCCTTCTTGGCCTGACGGCGCTCCATCTCATGCAGCAAGGTGACCAAGATGCGGCAACCCGATGCCCCGATGGGGTGACCAATGGCGATGGCCCCGCCGTTGACGTTGACCTTGCTGGTGTCCCAGCCCATTTCCTGATGCACGGCACAGGCTTGGGCAGCAAAGGCTTCGTTGATTTCCAGCAGATCCAGATCGGCGGCCTTCCAGCCCGCACGCTCCAGCGCACGGCGCGAGGCGGGCACGGGGCCCATGCCCATGTAGGCAGGGTCCAGACCAGCGCTGGCGTACGACGCGATGCGGCCCAGCACCTTCAGGCCCAACTGGTCCGCCTTCTTGGCCGACATGACCATCACGGCGGCAGCACCGTCGTTGATGCCCGAGGCGTTGCCGGCGGTCACGCTACCGGCCTTGTCAAAGGCCGGGCGCAAACCCGCCAACACTTCGGCCGTGCTCTTGCGGTTCAAGAATTCATCGGCATCGAACACCAGCGGGTCGCCCTTCTTTTGGGGCAACAGCACAGGCACGATCTCGTCCTTGAACTTGCCAGCGTCTTGCGCCGCCGCCGCCTTTTGCTGCGAGGCCAGGGCCAAGGCATCCTGCGCTTCACGGCTGACGCCGTATTGCTTGGCCACGTTCTCGGCGGTGATGCCCATGTGGTACTGGTTGTAGACGTCCCACAGGCCGTCGTTGATCATCGAGTCCACCATGGACCAGTTGCCCATGCGCATGCCGTCACGCGAGTTGGGCACGACATGAGGAGACTGACTCATGTTCTCTTGCCCGCCCGCGATCACGACTTCCGCGTCGCCATCGCGAATGGCTTGGGCTGCCAGCATCACAGCCTTCAGGCCAGAGCCGCACACCTTGTTGATGGTCATGCCTGGCACCGCTTGAGGCAGGCCCGACTTGATCACGGTTTGACGCGCCGGGTTTTGGCCGCAACCAGCCTGGAGCACCTGACCGAGGATCACTTCGCTGATCTGGTCGCCGGGCAGACCGGATCGGCGCAACAGGTCTTTGACGACCACGGCACCCAGCTCGGAAGCGGGTGTCTTGGCCAGGCTGCCGCCGAATTTACCCACGGCGGTACGGGCTGCTGCAACGATCACGATGTCGGTCATGGTGTTCTCCTCTGGTTTAGACCTTGTTTTTTAGACCTTACGTTGTACGTAACGTCCAGGTGCGGGTTCGATCACAGGGTATTGACGGCTGCCTTGCGTCTTGGGCGCGGCAACCATGTCACCCGCGTAACCAGCCAACCAGTCGGACCAAGTGGTCCACCAGCTACCTGGCTTTTCAGATGCGCCGTCAAACCACTCTTTGGATGTGGCTGGCAGCTTGTCGTTGGTCCAGTAGTTGCGCTTGTTTTTGGATGGGGGGTTGATCACACCAGCGATGTGGCCCGATGCGCCCAGGACAAATTTGATCGGACCTTGCAAAACCTTGGTGGTGCCATAGGCACTTTCCCAAGGCACGATGTGGTCTTCGCGCGAGGCGTACACAAAGGCAGGCACGTCCAGCAAGCGCATGTCCAAAGGCTGTTCGCACACGGTCACGGCACCAGGCTTGCACAGCTTGTTTTCCAGGTAGGTGTTGCGCAGGTACCAGGTGTACATGGGGCCTGGCAGGTTGGTGCTGTCGCTGTTCCAGTACAGCAGGTCGAACGCGGGAGGCGTTTCACCCTTGAGGTAGTTGCCCACCACGTAGTTCCAGACCAGGTCGTTGGCCCGCAGGAACGAGAAGGTCGCGGCCAACTCGTTACCACGCATCAGGCCGCCTTGTTGGGGGCTGAGCGAGCCAATGGTCATCTCGCGCATCTGCACCATGGCTTCGTCGATGAAGATGTCCAGGGTGCCGGTTTCGGTGAAGTCCAGGAAGGTGGTCAACAGGGTCACGCTGGCAGCGGGCTTTTCGCCACGCGCGGCCAACACGGCCAGGGCCGTGGCCAGCAAGGTGCCGCCCACGCAGAAGCCCAAGGCATTGATCTGCTCGGAGCCCGCGATTTCGCGGGTGGTGTTGATGGCCTTGATGACGCCGTGCTCGATGTAGTCATCCCAGGTGGACTGAGCCAAAGAGTCATCGGCATTGACCCAGCTGACCATGAACACGCGATGGCCTTGCGACAGCAGGTAGCGCACCACCGAGTTGTCGGGCTGCAAGTCCAGGATGTAGAACTTGTTGATCGCAGGGGGCACGAACATGAAGGGCACCGCGTGCACCTTGGGCGTCAGCGGCACGTACTCGATCAGCTGGAAGTATTCGTTCTCGAACACGACCGAGCCTTCGGTGGTGGCCACATTGCGGCCCACCTCGAACACGCTCTCGTCCGTCAGCGACATGTGACCTTGCTTGAGGTCATTGAGCAGCAATTGCATGCCCTGGGTCAGGCTCTCGCCACGGGTCTCCACGGCCTTTTTCTGAACTTCGGGGTTCAGCGCCAGGAAGTTGGCGGGCGAGGCCGCATCCACCCATTGCTGCACAGCAAAGCGCACGCGCTCGCGGGCCTTGTCTTCGCCTTTGAGCGAATCGGCCATGCGCTGCAAAGTGCGCGCATTGAGCAAGTACATCGATGCCAGGAAGGCGCTGCCTGGGTTGCTGGCCCATTCGGGCGCGGCAAAACGGCGATCCTTGGGGGCCAGCTTCTCAGGCTTATCCAGGGCGCTGTTCCACAGTTCTGTGGCTTGCTGCAGATACTCTTCCTGGATGACCTTCAGGCTGCTGGGGTCCAAGGACAGTGCGGCCATCGACTTGAGCGTCGAGCCCAGGCTTTGGCCCATCGCTTCAACGGCTTGCTTGACGGGATGGTTCAGGACTTGTTGACCGACCACACCGCCAAGTTGCTGCTGCGCTGACGACAGCCAATCTTGAACGGCGCCAGGCATTTGGAATCCAGGCATCTGAAACGCGCCAAACGGAGAGGCATTGGCCGCCTCTTTGGCTGCAGCCTGGGCTGCAGTGGCTTGTGCGGCTGCGGCTGCGGCAGCATCGCTCGTGGGCTTGGATGCACTCTTTTTGGGCGCGCCACTCGCGGCCGTCGACTTTTTGGCGGGCGCTGTCTTGCGAGCGGTCTTTTTGGCTGCAGTGGAGGAGGACGAGACTTCGTCAGCCGGGGTCAATGAAAGTTGCGAATCCGCATTGCGCTTAGCCGCTGCGCCCTTGGCGCGCGACTGTTGAGAACCAGCCATAAGTCTCCTCAGTGAACATCTGAAATTTGTCGGTCA
>JAGWTE010000071.1 GCA_028869095.1 Burkholderiales bacterium | reverse complement strand
ACCATCTCGACCAGGGCGTCACGCACCGGGCCAGGACGGTCATCGAATTCAACCGCACCGCTGATGTAAATGCAACCAGAATCAATTTCAGTGGCCACCTTGGCCACCCAGCGCTCGAACAGCGCACGCACCCGGGGCAAGCCACGGGGCTCGCGAATCGCGGGCAGGAACACCTCATCCGCGAAGCGGTTGTGATATTCACGGATGACGGAGATCTGGAGCTCTTCGCGAGAGCCAAAATGGGCGAACACGCCCGACTTGCTCATCCCGGTGACCTCGGCCAGCGCGCCGATGGACAACCCCTCGATCCCCATCTGGGACGCCAGGCTCAAGGCCGCATCCAGGATGGCCGCCCGAGTCTGCTGCCCCTTGTGCGCACCACGCCCACGCTCACGCGCCACCTCGGCGGTGTGCTTGGCGTCTTGAGGCAGGGTTTCGGCCACAGGCAGTCCTTAAATAAAACGAACGGTCGTGCTATTTTGCAGAATTCAAACCGTTTGTATAGCCCCCACCAGCATATTTTTTGAGAAATTTCCGGCGGACAACTGTGCATTAAGTTCGCCCCCTGCCGTACGAGCCAAGGGTTATTGCGGAGCGATGACAGCACCCCCATGAACGAGGGGCAGCCATGATGCACACAACGTGGCCTGAACGTGACGACAAAGGTTGAGAAAGTCATCGAAGCTGCTCTATCCTGCACACATCAAGCCCTTTTATGGAGGCTGCATGGACGTGCTGCAACTTGATGTGTCAGGCCGTCCGCAGGCTTGGCTATCAGCCAAGGATGCGGCGGTTCTGTATGCCAACGACAGCGTCGCTTGGACGCTGGGGGATCCGTTTTTGGTTCTGCGCGGCGGCATCCAGCGTCGCACCGGACTGCAATCGCGTCTGGAGTTGCACCCCATCGTCGCGGTGCACGGCGCCATCCCCTCCCGAGCGTGGCGGCAAGCCCCGTCGCTGAGCAACCCCAAGTTGTTCACGCGCGACCGGCAAATCTGTGCCTATTGCGGCTGCGCCTATCCCTATGACGAGCTGACGCGCGAGCACATGCTGCCCACGTCTCGTGGCGGCTCGGACACCTGGATGAACTGCATCACGGCCTGCCGCAATTGCAACAGCCGCAAGGGCAACCGCACGCCCAATGAGTTGGGCTGGTCTCTGCATTACCTGCCTTATGTGCCCAGCCTGCACGAGGACATGATCTTGCGCGGACGCCGCATCGTGGCCGACCAGATGGACTTTCTGCTGGCCAGCGTGCCCTTGCACAGCCGGTTGCGGCTGTCTTAGGCGCGCCGTCGCCGCACGGGATCAAAGCCGGCGCAGCCCCGGCACGCCACGGTCCATCACAAAACGGGCTTGCACCTGGGTTTTGGATTGCGGCATCACGGGGTGGGCGGTGCCGCGAAACTCGGCCACCACCTGCGGTGCGGTCACGTCCAGCAGCACATAGCCCCGTTGGTCGCTGCGCAAATGCAGCGCATCCGGGTTGCTCAAACGCATCCAGTCGCTGAGGAACTCACTCAAGCCCTTGCTGGTGACCGATGTGGTCACGATTTCGGCAGCCACCACCGGGGAGGCCTTGTCCATGGGGTCAAGCCGCAAATTGGCGGCCACGTGCCGATGCACATCGCCCCCCAAGCAGACCACGTTCTGAATCCGAGGCTGCCCGATGGCCGACATCAAGCGCTCACGCGCGGCAGGAAACGCATCCCATCCGTCGGCGTAGTAGACCCGGCCCAAGGGGGTACGTAAACCGCCCGGGCTGATCTGGGTTGATTGCACAATGAACTTCCAGTCGCAGGTGCTGGCGACCAGGCTGTCGGCCAACCAGTCTTCCTGCTCTTGCCCCAGCATGCTTCGATTGACAGCACCTGCAGCACGACAGCGCCACAAGGCTTGCCCGTTGTCCGGCGCATGGCGTCCATGGCAGACATGCGCGCCGCGGTACTGCCGCGTGTCCACCGTCCACAACTGCGCCAGTTGCCCCCAAACATACTGTTCTTGCATGGGCATCGATGACCCATTGGGCATGCGCGTGGGCGACACAGGCAGGTGCTCAAAGTAAGCACGATAGGCGGCCGCACGGATCTTCAGGAACTCAGCCTTGTCCGAGATGTCGGGGGCCGTGTCCCCGGTGTAGTCGTTCATGACCTCGTGGTCATCCCACACCATCAGCCAGGGATGGGCCGCATGGTTGGCTTGCAAATCCGCGTCCAGCTTGTAGCTGGCGTGGTGGATGCGGTAGTCGTCCAGGGTGTAGTCGTGCTCGGAGCGCGGGAAGACATGCGGATGCTGACGCTGGCGCAACATGCCCGAGGCTTCGGTCTCGTAGATGTAGTCGCCCACAAATAAGACCAGATCGATGTCGGCTTCTGCCATTTCACGATGCATCGTGAAGTGCCCGGCCTCATAGTGTTGGCATGAGGCCAACGCCATGCGCAAACGCTCAGGGTTGGCGGCTGGATCGGGTGCCGTGCGCGTGCGGCCGATGGGGCTGACCTGCCCTGCGGCCATGAAGCGGTAGAAGTATGGGCGATCCGGCGCCAAGCCTTCGACCTCCAGGTGCAGCGCATGCGCACGCTCTGGAATGGCCAAGGTGGAGCCGGAGCGGGCCACGCGATAGAACTGCTCGTCATGCGCCACTTCCCACAGCACAGAGACCGGACGGGGCGGCATGCCGCCGTCTGCCATGGAGGGCAAGGGCGCGAGCCGCGTCCACAACACCACCGAATCGGGGCGCGGCTCACCGCTGGCCACGCCCAGGGAAAACACATTGGTCGACGTGGTCCAGGGCAAGACCTCAGTCTGGGCCTGAGCCGTGGCCGAAAACAGCTGCTGCCAGGCCAATGTGGCTGCAGCCCGACTCAGTTGACGAAAAAGATGGCGACGTTCCATTTCGCGTTCGATTATGGAGGCGGAATGAGTCGCACAAGGGCACAATGACCCGAATACACAGGAGACTCAGATGAGTGCAGATGCTTCTTCCTCTGGCGCACAAAACCAAGCCGGAACCGACAGCGCAAGCAACCCATTCGCGGCAGGTCTGGGCGCCAGCCTGGGCTTCTTTCAGGACTGGATGAAAGCCGCAGGCAGTGCCATGCCTGGCATGCCTTCGGCGGGTGGGACCACGCAATCGCCGACCGGCAGCACCTTGGGTGCCATGAGCGGACTGGGCTCTTGGACCATGCCGACGCTGGACCCGCAAGAGTTGGAAAAACGCATCACTGACCTCAAAACCGTGCAGTTCTGGCTGGAGCAAAACGCCCGCATGATCGCCATGACCATTCAGGGTCTGGAAGTGCAACGCATGACCTTGTCCACCCTCAAGGGCATGAATGTGTCGATGGACGCCTTGCGTGAATCGCTCAAGGCCCGCGCCAAGCCCACAGAAGAACCCGCTGCCGCCCCCGCCAGCAAGGCCGAGCCCGAGGCCCCGCGCGCTGAAGCGGGTGGACAGGGCATCAACCCGATGCAATGGTGGGACACGCTGACGCAGCAGTTCACCCAATTGGCCAGTCAGGCGACCCAAGCCAGCGTGGACGTGGGCACCGCCGCGAGCAACAGCATGGCCCAGGCTGCGGCATCGGCCACTGCGGCGGCCACCAACGCCGCCACCAGTGCCGCCGAAGCGGTTCAAACCGCAGCCCAGGCCGAACCCGTGAAGCGAGGTGCAGCCAAGGGCGCGGCCGCCCACCCTCCTAAACGCAAGCCCGGTTCGGGCGGGCAAGCTGACTGAGCAGACATGATCCGCCATCCGCTGCAGTTTCTTCAGGCCCATGCCACGCACCCGCAGGCGGAAATCGCCGTCAACCTGGTGTGGGCACAACTGGCATCGCGCGGCGTCGAAGCCATTGGCGCCACGCTGGGCTGGTGTTACCTGACGGATGAGCTGGCCCCTCAGGCAGAGGCGGTCTTGCACGCCTTGCGGCAACGCCTGCCCGAGGTGGCCTGGGTCGGAGCCAGCGGGGTGGGCATCCTGGCGACGGGTGTGGAGTACTTCAGCGACCCGGCCCTGGCGGTGATGGTGTGCAACATGCCGACCTCCGACTTTCGGGTCTTCAACGGCTGCCAGCCTCTGCGAGAGCACGGTAGCATGGGTTTCACGCCCTACACGGCACAGGTCCATGCAGACTCACAGGTCCCGGACTTGCCGGACTTGTTGAGCGAGTTGGCCGAGCGCACGCAAAGTGGCTACCTGTTTGGCGGCGTCGCGGTGGGGCGGCACGCGGCCGTCCATCTGGCGGTCGACCCCCATGAACCGCTGGAGGCCCAGCAAAGTGGCGTTTGGCATGGCGGCATGTCCGGTGTCGGCTTTGCCCATCAGGTGAACATGGTCACGCGCATGACGCAAGGCTGCACACCCATTGGCCCCAGCCGCGAAGTGACCGACGCCGACCGCAATGTGGTGTACGAGCTCGATGGCCAGCCCGCACTGGGTTGCCTGCTGCAAGACCTCAACTTGCTGGCCGACGTGACCACCGAAGGGTGGGAGCGCGAAGCCATTCCCCGCATCCGCAACACCTTGGTCGGCATCACGGACGCCGACTCCGACTTGATGGAACACGGCCAGCATTTCGGGGCGGACACCCGGGTTCGCCACCTCGTGGGACTGGACCCCAGCCGTCACGGCGTGGCTATGGGGGACCTGGTCGAGCCCGGCATGCGCCTGGCTTTTTGCAAACGCAATGCCAACGCAGCCCGGCAAGACTTGATCCGCATGGCGGCCGAGGTGCGAGAAGAATTCGATTCTGATGACGACCGCACGACCAGCGCCCCCGTTGGCGCGATCTACATCAGTTGCGCGGGCCGCGGCGGCCCTCACTTTGGCTCGCCCCATGCCGAGATGGAGATCCTGGCGCACGCGCTGGGCGACATCCCGGTGGTGGGTTTTTTTGCGGGCGGCGAAATCGCCCACCACCACCTGTTTGGCTACACCGGCGTCTTGACGGTCTGGGGCTGAGCGGCCGCGCACTTGGCGCAAATACAGGCCCGCCCTTTCAAATCGGCCGGCACGCGCGCCAACAATTCAGGAGAGAACGAGGCCGTCGTGCACCAACAGGGCACGTCCTGACGGCCCAATCGGGCGGGCTCGCAGCCATTGGGTCCACCACACAAGGGGCACACGCTGGTGTCACACGAAGCGGCATTCCCGCAAGCGGCCACCCCACGCTGCCCCAAACGCGTCATCGGAATGAAGGCAATGCCCCGGGTCTCCACGCGAGGCCCTGACACCGCAAACCCCACGCGCTCATAAAACGGCACCGCATACGGGGTCGCATTGACCGTGAACGCCTTGTGCTCACGCCCCTGCGCTCGCGCATGGTCCCACACGGCTTGCCACAGTTGCGTGGCCACGCCTTGGCGCTGCCAGGCGGGTGCCACGAACAGATGGAACAGGTGGTTGTCGCTGCGCAAGGCCGCCGCCCCGGCCATGCTGCCATCGTCGGCCCAGGCCACGATGTAATGAAAGCCGGGATCCTGGATGTACCCGGCAATGGCATCCGCGCTCATGCTGACCAGAAACGCCTCGGCGCCCAGTCCTTGGGGATGCACAGTGAAATAGCGCGCCACACCGGAGATCAAAGCGCTGATCTGCGCCGAGTCCTGCACCGTCGCAGGTCGAATCGAAACCGTCTTCATGATGAAACCCTGCCTCCCCTTCACGATACCCGGTTTCGTCCGCTTTGTTGACACTCCCACCCAAGAGGGATACACAGGCAGGCTGATCCTGCGCAAACTGCGGGCTGGTTTTCCCCCGCTGCGTCGCCCATCGTCAGGGCCCTCATTCAGGATGCCGCCATGATCGCTCGCCCTCACGTTCGCCCCCAGCCCATCCCGTTTTCAAGCCCGGCCCAGCCCTCGGCGCCAGAGTCTTTGTCCTGGATGAACGCCAGCCCCGCCAACGCCCGCCGCTCACCCGTTGTAGCCCGAACCGGCAACCTGTTGCCTCAGGTATCAGTCAAATTTCTGGGCCAAGGCGCCTTGAGCGTGCAGTCCACCGTCACCGGTCGCCACTACCGCTTCCAAGGCCAAGGGCACCGGCTGCAAGTGGACCAACGTGATGTGTTGATGCTGGGCCGGATCCCTGATTTGTTGATCGGCTGACACAGCGCGTGCTGGGGCCCCCAGCCGGCCTTATCCCGATCGCCCCTCTCCCCTCTATACACAGGGCGCAGCGGTTAAAGTGATGCAGATGGACACCTCGGTCACATCCGCTACGCCACCAGCAGTTCCGCTGGACGCCACGCAGCGCGCGGCGCGCCAACAAGAAGTTGTCGCAGCCCTGCTCAAGGTCTTACCCGCACGCAGCGTGTTGTGGCGAGACGAAGCCGTCACCCCCTTCGAGTGCGATGGCTTGACCGCCTACCGTCAGCGCCCCTTGGCTGTGGCCCTGCCTGAAACCCATGAGCAAGTGGGTGCCGTGCTGGCGGCTTGCCATGCCTTGCAAGTGCCTGTGGTGGCGCGTGGTGCGGGCACGGGCTTGTCAGGCGGCGCCCTGCCTCATGCCGAAGGGGTCACCCTGTCTTTGGCCCGGCTGACCCGCATCGTGCGCATTGACCCTTTGGCGCGCACCGCCGTGGTCGAGTGCGGGGTGCGCAACCTGGCCATCAGCGAAGCCGCAGCCCAGCATGGCCTGTATTACGCCCCCGACCCCAGCAGCCAGATCGCCTGCAGCATTGGCGGCAACGTGGCCGAAAACGCGGGCGGCGTGCATTGCCTCAAATATGGCTTGACCGTGCACAACGTGCTGCGCATTCGCGGCTTCACCATCGAAGGTGAGGTGCTGGAGTTGGGCAGCGGAGCGCTCGACTCGCCTGGCCTGGACTTGCTGGCCGCCTTCATCGGCAGCGAAGGCCTGCTGGGCGTGGCCACCGAGATCACGGTGCGCTTGTTGCCCAAACCCCAAGTGGCGCGTTGCTTGCTGGCCAGCTTTGATGACATCGGCAAGGCCGGTGATGCGGTGGCCGCGATCATCGGCGCCGGGCTGATCCCCGCCGGGCTGGAGATGATGGACCGCCCGATGACCGTGGCCGTCGAAGACTTCGTGCACGCGGGCTATGACCTGAGCGCTGCCGCCATCTTGCTGGTCGAAAGCGACGGCTCACCCGAAGAAGTGGAAGAAGAAATCGCGCGATTGGCCGCCGTGCTGCAAACCGCAGGCGCCACGCGGCTGGACGTCAGTGAATCGGAGGCGCAGCGCTTGCGCTTTTGGAGTGGGCGCAAGAACGCCTTCCCGGCCACGGGCCGCATCAGCCCGGATTACTTGTGCATGGATGCCTCCATCCCACGCAAACAATTGGCCACCATGCTGCACGCCATTGAAGGCATGCAGCAAACCCACGGCCTGCGCTGCGTGAACGTTTTCCATGCGGGCGACGGCAACATGCACCCGCTGATTCTGTTCAATGCCAATGAACCCGATCAGCTCAAGCGCGCCGAAGCCTTTGGCAACGAGATCCTGCGCACCGCCGTCTCGCTGGGCGGCAGCATCACGGGCGAACACGGCGTGGGCGTGGAAAAACTGGACGCCATGTGCGTGCAGTTCACCGACAGTGAGCGCCAGCAGATGCTGGCCTTCAAAGCGGCGTTTGACCCGCAGGGCTTGCTCAACCCCGGCAAGGCCATCCCCATGCTGAGCCGCTGTGGTGAAACCCGTCAGGCGCCGGGTGGCGCGATGGGTCGCACCCCGGCCCTAGAGGCTGCGCTCAAAGACTTACCGCGTTACTGAGCCACAAGCTCGATCGCCGCTCGCCTGCCCCTGCCGCAACCACCTCGTTGCGGCAGGCGTCATTGCGCGACAGCCACCCAGGCATACCCGGTGAGTGCGCGCCGCTCACCCCAGTGATGTCTGGATCGCCAAACCCAGCCCGAGTTTTTAGACTCCTAGCCGCCCTCCGTGTTCTGGACGGCTCGTCCTGCGGCACCCCGCCAAAAGGGTCATAAGGCGACACGATTTCAGCCAGGCAAACGGACCCAAACCAGATCAAAACACGTTCGCCAAGGCGAGCAGCGTGATTCACCCCGATCCGCCAGATCAATCAAGTCGCCATTTCATCCCCATCCGCCCGCAAAAACCGATTCAAGGGCTCGCCAAAATTCAAACGATCGTTTTAAATCAACCATCATTTTTTGAATGAACTCGGAGAGGTGCCCTCATGCCGCACTACAAAGCCCCCCTGCGCGACATGCGCTTTTTGATGAACGAAGTGTTTGACTACGCGGGCCACTACGCCAGCTTGTCCAACGGTGCGGACGCCACCCCCGACATGGTCGAAGCCATCATGGAAGGCGCCGCCACCTTTTGCGAAGAGGTGCTGGCCCCGCTGAACCTGAGCGGCGACCAAGAGGGCTGCGCCATCCACGACGGCGAGGTCACCACCCCCAAGGGCTTCAAAGAGGCGTATGCGGAATACGTGGCCGGAGGCTGGCAAGGCCTGTCGCACCCCAAGGAATATGGCGGCCAAGAGTTGCCCATGTCGCTCAACCTGATCAAGTCCGAGATGATGGGCACGGCCAACTGGTCGTTCACCATGTACCCGGGGCTGAGCCTGGGGTGCATGAACACGGTCATGCAGTTTGGCTCGACCGAGCAAAAAGCCACCTACATGCCTCCGCTGGTCAGCGGCGAGTGGACCGGCACCATGTGCCTGACCGAGCCTCAATGCGGCACGGACCTGGGCCAGGTCAAAACGAAGGCCGAGCCGCAGCCCGATGGCAGCTACAAGGTCACCGGCACCAAGATCTTCATCTCGGCCGGCGAGCACGATCTGGCCGGCAACATCATCCACATCGTGTTGGCCCGCCTGCCCAACGCGCCCAAAGGCACCCGGGGGATCTCACTGTTCATCGTGCCCAAGTTCCTGGTGAATGCCGACGGCACGCTGGGCGCACGCAATGGCGTCAAGGCCGGCGCGCTGGAACACAAGATGGGCATCCGCGCCTCGGCCACCTGCGTGATGAACTTTGACGAGGCCACGGGCTACCTGATTGCCGAGCCCAACAAGGGCCTGGAGGCCATGTTCACCTTCATGAACACGGCCCGCATTGGCACCGCCGTGCAAGGCATTGCGCACGCCGAGCTGTCATACCAAGGCGCTCTGCCTTATGCGCAGGAGCGCCGCTCCATGCGCGCCCTGTCCGGCAAGAAGGACGCCGACCAGGTGGCCGACGCCTTGATCTGGCACGCCGATGTGCGCCGCATGTTGTTGACGCAAAAAGCGGTGGCCGAAGGTGGCCGCGCGATGATCTACCACGCCGCCAAGCTGGCCGACCACATGGTCAACGGCATCCTGGAAAACGACCAGGCAAAGTACAACCGCTATGACGACAAGCTGGGCTTTTTCACCCCCATCCTCAAAGGCTTCTTGACCGAGATGGGGCTGGAGTCGGCCAACCTGGGCATGCAGGTCTTTGGCGGCCACGGCTACATCAAAGAACACGGCATGGAGCAGATCGCCCGCGATGCGCGCATTGCCACGCTGTATGAGGGCACGACCGGCATCCAGGCGCTGGACCTGCTGGGCCGCAAAGTGCTGCTGGCTACCCGTGGCCAATGTGTGCGCGACTTCACCAAGGAGATGCTGGGCTTTGCCGCCAAGCACTGCCTGGATGGCGACCCGGTCGGCCGCATAGCCCGCGAGATCGGCAAGCGCGCGATCCAGTGGAATGTGCTCACCACGCGCCTGATGCTGCGCGCCGCCAAAGACCGCGACACCGTCAGCTCGGCGTGCTACGACTACCTGATGTACTCAGGCTTTGTCACCATGGGCTACTTCTGGGCCCTGCAAGCGCAAAAGGCCAAGGCCTTGCTGGCATCCGGTCAAGGCAAAGAACCGGCCGCGTTCTACCAGGCCAAAATCCAGACGGCCGAGTTTTACTTCGAGCGTTTGCTGCCCCGTGCCAATGGCCACAAGCAAGCCATGCTGGCGCCCACGCGCGCCGTCATGCAGATGGACAAGGAGCACTTCAGCTTCAGCTGAGCTTGATGGCGCCGAGCGGGTCAGAACAACTCCAGGGCCTTCAGCCGGCCCGGTGCGGCTTTCAACTCCTTGGCAAAGTCCACGATGGTGGCACTCAAGTCGTACTTGGCCCCTGCCCAATGCCAATCGTCCTTGGCCGCCTGGTCGCTCAAGATGCCAAAGCCTTGCACCGTGGTGTCCAGCCCAGCATCAAAGGCATTGAATGTGATCCGGTCCGCCGCCACACCGTTGGCCATCACGGCATCGGCAATCTGCTGGGTTGAAGGTGCCTGGCCTTGGGTCCGGATGCCGGCAATGTTGTAGACCCGACGCTTGTCATCGGGCAGCTTGGCCGCATCGTGCAGCGACGTCAGGGCATTGACGGCGTCTTTCACATAGAGGATGTCCAACTGCCGCTCAGGCTTGACATACACGTCATACACCTTGCCCAGCAAGGGCTGCTGCATCATCAGGGTGGAGTAGACGGTGGTGCCGCCGGGGCCACGGGCCGCCCCCACCACCGATGGAAAGCGCACCGCGCGGAAGTCCACCCACTTCTTGGCGTGGTAGTACTCGCCCAGGCGCTCAGAGGCGACCTTGGCGCAGCCATACATCGTGGTGGGCATTTGAACGGACTCATTGGCCACGTTGCCGGGCGTCGGCAAGAACCGGCCAAACGACGCAATCGTGCTGGGAAACAGCACCCGAATGGGCGCCATGCCCTGCCGTTGCTGGCAATACAGCCGCGCCGCTTCGAGCACGTTCCAGGTGCCAACGAGGTCAACCTGGAACCCCATGGTGGGGTTGGACTCCGTGCCCGCCGACAGCAAGGCCCCGAGATGGAAGACCGACTGCGGCTCATGCTTGTCAAACAGCGCCATCACATGAGGCAAGAGGCTCAGGTCACCTTGCACGAAGGTGACCATGCCTTCTTTTTGGTAGTCGGTATAGGCTTGGCCGAAGCCCGTCAGGCGGCGGGTGTCCGGATCACGGTCAAACAGCACCACGCGCTGGCCTCGTTTCAAGAGCGCCAACGCCAGATAGGACCCAATGAAGCCAGAGCCGCCTGTGATCAGAACAGGCTTGTTTGCTGCGTGTTTCATGTTTGCTCCTTGAGGAAGAACCACAGGGCACTCCGCCAAGACCGCAGCGGAACGGGATCGTCTGCAGACAGCATCGAACGATTCCACATCGTACAAACACGGGGCTGTGCTGAACAGGCCCAGGCCCGCTTCAAACTAGGGGAATCCTCCCCCCCAAAAAAACAAGGCCCCAAGGGGCCTTGTGAACATCCTGCAGAGCAAGGACAAGCAATGAAACCGTTAACGAGCCCAATGGTTGAATAAGAACTCGGCCTGACGGCGCAAGGCCGCTTGCGCACTGGGCATGAACGCGGCATGCACATGGAACACGTGCCAGCGTTTGAGGTAGATCTCCAGTTCGGCATGTCGGCCCGCCTGGGCCACGGCATGCGCCGCCCACACCGAGTCGTCATACAGCACTTCGTCTTCGCCCACCTGGATCAAGCAAGGGGGATACGCGGCCAGGCTCAAGGCCTTGGGGTTGCCCAAGGGATGCCCGGGCGGCGTCTTCATCCACTGCACTGCCTGGCGGCCCCAGCTGGGGTTGATCAAGGGATCGCGGTGGCCGCGCTCGCGCACGCTGTCCGAGTCCAGGTTCAGATCCAGGGCGGGCGAGATCATGGCCAACGCAGCCGGTTGCGCCAAACCCGCCGCCACCGCTGCAGCCGGCAACATGAAGGCCATGGTGCCCCCAGCCGAATCCCCCGCCACCGCCACGCGCTTGGCGGCAAAGCCTTGCTGCAAGACATAGCGATAAGCCTTGACGCCGTCTTCAATCTGCGCCGGGAAGGCGTGCTCGGGAATGCGCCGGTAATCGGGCACGAAGACCTCGGCCTGCGTCAGCTTGGCCAGACGCGTGGTGATGCTGCGGTGGCTGCGAGGGCTGCCCACGCAGAAGGCCCCACCGTGCAGATACAAAATCGCATGACGCGGCTTGACACCCTTGGGCGTGATGCGCTCCATGGCCATGCCATGGACCTTGACGTGCCGGATCTCGACCCCGCCCGCACCGGGCATGCTCACCGCCAAGCCGTGCATGACCCCGCGCTGAATGCGCAGGGGCACAGGGGGCTGCATCACCGGCTTGAACAAGGCAAACAGGGAGGTGCGCATGACGCGCGCCATCAGGGTCTCGCGCCAGGTGTCGACCGGCACGTAGTGCCGCACGATGGGATCGAGGCTGGCCGTGCTGTCACGGCGCGGAGAACGTTTCGCTGCAGCTGTGCTCATGGTTCAACCCATCATGGTTTTCTTGGCAAACATCGTGGTCAAGGGCTGATAGCGCGATCCGAAGAGCCGCACCACCTTGTCCAGGAACTTGGCATCCGGGCCC
>JAGWTE010000270.1 GCA_028869095.1 Burkholderiales bacterium | reverse complement strand
AGATTGGTTTGACTGGCGGACGGGCTTGACCACTGCACCAGGCCGAGCGGAATCTGGCGGATCACGCCTTTGCCTGCCAGTTGCAACATGCCATGTTCGATCCACATTTGAACCGCATGGGGCTGGCGCCAGGTGCCATCAAAGTAGGCCACATCCAGGCGACTGCTGTGACAACACGCCGTGCTCATAGTGCGGTTCCCAATCCCATCAGATCGGCAGCGGCGTCGCCACTCGCATCCCCGCCTGCGGCGTGGGCACGTGCTTGGGCTGCAACTTGATCAGGTCGGATTCGGGTGTGGATGGTGATGGTGATGGCCGTCAGGCGGGCGCGGGTCCAGGCCATTTGGGCGACGGGCCAGTACAGCCCCAGCGTCACCGCAGTCAGGACGGCGTTTTTCAAGCTCAGGTTGAGCAGAGACTTGAACGACAGGCGGCTTTTGAAGCGCAGCCAGGTGTTGCCGGTGTTGCTCCACACCAGGTTTTGCATGCGCGAAGTAAAAAAAGCGTAAGGCGCCAATTGACTGGTGGCAAGGAACAAGAGCAGCAAGGGGTACATGGACCGGAACGCGCTGGCCAGTGGGGTGCTGCTGCCAGCGGGCAAGCTGCTGACCGTCAGCCCCAGCAAGAGGGCGAACAGGCCCGCGGCCAAAATCATGCTGGCCAGGGCCACCAAAGCGGTTTTGACAAAGACTTTGGCCACGTCCCAGGGTTGGACCCGAAACCGGGTTTCGAGCGAGCCCAGCGCCAGATGGTTGTGCTGGTAGCGCTTGAGGCGCCACCAGGTGTATGGGGCGAGCGCGTACAGGCTCAAGGCGAACGGGATGGTGAACACCGTTCCTGCAACGCGGGCGCTGCCTTGGCTGACCATGATGGCCAAGATGGCACTGAGTGCGGCGACGCCTAGCAAAATGCCAGCAGGGACCAACACCAGCTTGTAGGCGTCCAGCAAGCGCCCGGTGAAGTGAAACCGCACCCCGTTCCACGAGGTGTGGGCCAATTTGAATTGCATGGCTCCGTGAAGCAACGCAGGTGACAGGCCCGCCACAATCAAGGCAGCGATGAGGCCGGTCGAGCCGGACACACGGCTGGCCAGCGAGTAAGCGGCCAACAAGGTGGCCATAAGCAGATGGCCGCGCAGCATGCGCTTGGGTTGTCCGTGAAACGCCAGTGCGTGGTTCGCGACGCGGGTGTGGCGATGGATGTAGCGCAGCCGACGGGCTTTGGCCCAGGGGTGGTACAGGCCCAGGGTGATCAGGGTGAGCAAAGCCCCTGTCAGCCAGATCCGAAAGTAGCCGGCCCCGGTGCCTGTGAATTGGACTGGATGGCGTTGAACGGTGATTGATTCCGTTGCCGTGTGCGAATACAGCCGGGCCACAGAAGGCACGGTTGGCGCCCCCATGGCGACAACGGCCGCTTTTTGAGCGGACATGACAAGCTCCCTGCTTGTTGATTGTTTGGGTGTTGCAGGTTGGGCTTGCGGCCAGAGGTGGCCAACAGCCCTACAATTTTTCAATGACTGCTTACTCTGCAACTCCCGGATTGTTCCCTCAATCACCCATTGCCGACAATTCCCCCATGCTGGTGGGGCTCAATCCTGAGCAATTGGCTGCGGTGACCGCTCCTCCCGGGGCTTCTTTGATTTTGGCGGGGGCAGGGTCGGGCAAGACTCGCGTGTTGACCACGCGCATTGCCTGGTTGTTGCAGACGGGGCAGGCATCCCCTGCAGGCATCATGGCGGTCACCTTCACCAACAAGGCAGCCAAAGAGATGCAGGCGCGTTTGGCTGCCATGTTGCCGATCAACACCCGCGCCATGTGGATCGGCACCTTCCACGGCTTGTGCAACCGGTTTTTGCGGGCGCACTACAAGGTGGCCGGCTTGCCGCAAGCGTTCCAGATTTTGGACACACAAGACCAGTTGTCGGCGGTCAAACGCGTCATCAAGGGCTTGAAGTTCGACGAAGAAAAGTGCGTGCCCAAGCAGACCACCTGGTTCATTGCCAACGCCAAGGAAAATGGCCAGCGCCCGCAAGACCTGCAACCGCGTGATGAGTTGGGCCGCATGCAACTGGCGGTCTACCAGGCTTATGAGGACCAATGCCAGCGCGAAGGCGTGGTCGATTTTGCCGAGCTGATGCTGCGCACCTACGAGATCCTGCGTGATCACCCCGAAGTGCGCGAGCACTACCAGCGCCGCTTTCAGCACATCCTGGTCGACGAGTTCCAGGACACCAACCGCCTGCAGTACGCCTGGCTCAAGATGTTTGCCGGCAATGTGGCGCAGGGCGGACGCAGTGTGTTTGCCGTGGGTGACGACGACCAGAGCATCTACGCCTTCCGGGGCGCCCAGGTGGGCAACATGGCGGACTTTGAGCGCGAGTTCCGCGTCTCGCACGTCATCAAGCTGGAGCAGAACTACCGCAGCCACGGCCACATCCTGGATGCGGCCAACACCCTGATCGCGCAAAACAGC
>JAGWTE010000070.1 GCA_028869095.1 Burkholderiales bacterium | reverse complement strand
TGACCTCAAACCCTCGAACCGCCCGGTGCGGACCCGCATGCCGGGTGGTGTGGGAGGGGATCGGTCAGACAATCTGACCGCCCCTATCCCGATCCTGAGTGGCTTGGGCGATCAAGCCTTCTTGAGGAACTCCGACTTGAGCGACATGCTCACGCCGTCGATCTTGCAGTCGACATCGTGGTCGCCGCCAACTAGGCGGATGCTCTTGACCTTGGTGCCTTTTTTGAGCACCAGCGATGAGCCTTTGACTTTCAAGTCCTTGATCAGGATGACCGAATCGCCATCGGCCAGGATTGTGCCGTTCGAATCCCGGATCACGGCTTCGCCGCCCTCCTCGTCCGCTTGAGGGGTGCCAGCCACGGGCCATTCGTGGGCGCAATCAGGGCAGACATAGTTGTCTCCGTCTTGGTAAGTGTTTTCCATGGCGCAAACGGGGCAGGCGGGGGCGGTCGACATGAGGCAGCTTTCTGTGGAGTCTGGGGCTTGAGCGAGTCAATGTGCTCGCTTTCAAGTTTCGATTATCTCAGGCTGCCCCGCTGGGCCTCTTGGCCTGCGACAATGGCGGATGCCCTTTGCCTCTCTCGGTCTGTCTTCTTCCCTGGCTCGCGTAGCGTTTGACCAGGGCTTTGAAATCCCTACGCCTATTCAGGCGCAAGCCATTCCGGTCATTTTGGAAGGGCAAGACGTGTTGGGGCTGGCGCAGACCGGTTCGGGCAAAACGGCGGCGTTTGCCTTGCCGATTCTCGATCGCCTGCTGCACGCACGTCACACGTCCCCGAAGCGCTTGCAGTCGCTCGTGCTGGTGCCCACGCGCGAGTTGGCCTTGCAGGTGGGTGAGGTGTTTCGCGAGTTGGTGCAGGCCCTACGCGCACCGATCAAGGTGGTGGTGGCCTTTGGGGGCGTGTCCATCAACCCGCAGATGATGAGCCTGCGCGGTGGGGCGGACATCGTGGTGGCCACCCCGGGCCGTTTGCTGGACCTGATTGAGCACAACGCGCTGACCTTGTCGACGGTGTCGACCTTGGTGCTCGATGAGGCTGATCGGCTGTTGGATTTGGGCTTTGCCGATGAGTTGGCTCACATCCTGGACATGCTGCCCCATCAGCGCCAGAGCTTGTTTTTCTCAGCCACCTTTCCCGACGATGTGCAGGATCTGGCGGCGGCCTTGCTGTATGAGCCCGCTTGCATCGAGATCGAAACCGAACCCGAAACGGCTCCAGACATCACGCAACGATCCGTCGTGGTGGCGCCAGACCGGCGTGCGCAACTGCTCAAGCACCTGATCCAAACCAACGGTTGGGGGCGCGTGCTGGTGTTTGCGGCCACCAAGTACGGCACCGAGTTGGTCGCGCACAAGCTGCATCGGGCGGGCATCCATGCCGCCGCGTTTCATGGCGATTTGAGTCAGGGTGCGCGGCGCCAAGTGCTGGACGCCTTCAAGGCCAGTGAGTTGCAGGTCGTGGTGGCCACCGATGTGGCCGCGCGCGGCATTGATATTGCCAATTTGCCGGTGGTGGTGAACTTTGATTTGCCGCGCTCTGCTGCTGACTATGTCCACCGCATTGGTCGCACGGGCCGGGCTGGGGCCAGTGGTCTGGCGGTCAGCTTTGTGACGCCAGACATGGAGTCGCATTTTCGCTTGATTGAAAAGCGTCAAGGACTGCGTGTGCCGCGTGAGCAGGTTGAGGGTTTTGATATGGATCTCGCTCAGGCCGTGTCCAGCGGTGACGAAGAGCCGGAAGCGGTGTCGGGTGAAGTGCCTGACGCACCGAAAGGACTGGATCCCAACGGCGGCATCAAGGGCAGGCGCAAGAGCAAGAAGGACAAGTTGCGCGAGGCTGCAGCCCTGGCCAAGCAGCGTACATAAGCTCACCAATTGGGGAAATTGGCCAGAGGGCGCGCCTCCACCATTGCGGATAATGTGCCGATGGCAAACATCAACCGCAACGATCCCTGCACCTGTGGCAGCGGCAAAAAGTACAAGCACTGCTGCATCAATCTGGCTGCGCCCAAGCCTCAGCAAGCCGCTCCGATGACGGCTACGCAAAAGTTGCAGATGGCTCAACAGCTGTTTCAAATGCGGCGATTTGACGATGCCCAGGCCATGGTCAAACCTTTGCTCAAGACCTCGCCCCAGAATGCCGATTTGTGGCATTTCTTGGGGGCGATTCAATCGGGGGGGGGGCAGGGCGCCTCGGCGCTGGAGAGTTTGCAAAGGGCAAGCAAATTGGCTCCGGGAGAGGCCAAATACTGGTTCACCTTGAGTGATGTGTATGGCAAGTTGGGGCAGGCAGACAAGGCTATCGCAGCCTTGCGCGAGGCGACCAAGCGCCAGCCGCGGATGTTTGAAGCGCACTTTAACTTGGGCAACGTTTTGCGGGCAAGCGGGCGCAATAGCGATGCCGTGACCGCTTACCGAGCTGCGGTTGAGGTTAAGCCCGACTTCGCGCAGGCTTGGGCCAATTTGGGCGATGCCTTGCGCCAATTGAGTCAGTTGGATGAGGCTGTGAGTGCGTATCGACAGGCGTTGCAAGTGATGCCGAACTCGGCGCAGATTCATTCCAATTTGGGCCTTATTTTGCAAAGACAAGGCAGGGTGGCCGAGGCCTTGGCGTGCTTCCGTAAGGCGTTGACCCGTCAGCCTGACTTTGCGATTGCGGCCAGCAACGAACTGCTGGCTGCGCAATATTTTCACGGTTATAGCGCCACCGAGTTGTTCGACAAACATCGTCAATTTGGTGAGCGTTTTGAGACGGCGCTCAAGGCGGTCTGGCCTCGTCACGGCAATGAGCGCAATCCCGATCGACGCTTGAAGATTGGCTATGTCTCGCCGGACTTGCGGGCTCATTCTGTGGCTTATTTCATGCGGCCGGTTTTTCAGCATCATGACAAGCAACGGTTTGAAGTGTCTTGCTATTACAGCAATACATTCAGGGATGCGATTACCGATCAGATCGAAGCGGATGTCGATCATTGGATCCCGTGCGAAACGATGTCCGATGAAGAGTTGGCTGCCAAGATTCAGGCCGATGGCATCGATATCTTGATTGATTTGTCAGGGCACACGGCAGGCAACCGTTTGCTCATGTTCGCCAGAAAGCCAGCACCAGTGCAGGTCACGTGGGTGGGGTATCCCGGCACAACAGGCCTGACGGCCATGGACTATCGCCTAACCGATCGTTATGTCGACCCCGTTGGTGTGACCGAGGCCATGCACACCGAGAAGCTGGTGCGCTTGTCCAACATCATCCCGTTCACGCCCTCGCCGGACAGCCCGCCCGTGAATGCCTTGCCGGCTTTGTCGGGGGCGCCGTTCACGTTTGCCTGTTTGAACAACATCTCCAAGCTCAACGAGCGGGTGTTTGCGACCTGGGCCCAGATCCTGGCTCAACTGCCAGGTTCTCGCTTGGTGTTGGGCAATGCGGGTGATGAGGGGACTCGGCAATGGTTGTTCGATCAGTTCCAGCGTTGTGGTGTCAGTGCGGATCGTCTGGTGCTCAAGCCTCGTCTGGCCAAGCAAGAGTACTTCTCGCTGCACCATGAGATCGATCTCGCGTTGGACTGCTACCCCTATACCGGCGGCACGACCACCATGCACAGTTTGTGGATGGGGGTGCCGGTGATCACGCTGCGTGGTGATCGGCCCGCTGCGCTACAGGGGGCGGGTAACTTGTCACATGTGGGTTTGCCGCAATTTGTGGCCCAGGATGAGCAAGACTATGTTCGCCTGGCCGTGCAGTATGCGCGTGACTTGGGCAGCTTGAATCGGTTGCGTCAAGGTTTGCGTGAGCAAATGGGGGCGGCGGTCAAAGGCGATTCGCAAGACACGGTGCGAGAGCTGGAACAGATATACCGCCAAATGTGGCGGGCCTGGTGCGCGTCGCACAAGGCTTGAATTCAATCCGCCGACATCGCCCGCCACAGGATGTGGAACAACTCATCGAACTGATCGATGAGCGGGCGCTTTTCGCCGCGCACGATGTGCATCAGCACGATGCGGCCGATCATGCCCATGAAGATGTCCAGCAGGATCTTGGATGACACGCGGTTGTTGAGCACGCCGCGTGCCTGACCGTCCTTGAACACGCTCAAAAAAGCGCCCATCAGATCGGGGCTTTCGTAGATGCTGATGTTCTTGTGGCGGGACACCGGCACGGCGGTGAATAGCAGCAGCATCACGGCTGGGTGCTTGTCCATGTAGTCCAGGGTGACCCAGCAGGTTTTGCGCAGGCGCTCGCGCGCATCATCGATGCCTTGCAGGTGGTCGATCATGCGCTCGGCCAGGCGCCCCAGCATCACGTCCAGCATGGCGTAGACCAGCACTTCCTTGCTGCCGAAGTACTTGTAAATCGTCTGCAGGGACACGTTGGCCTTTTTGGCGACGTCGAGCAGACTGACTTCGTGAAAGTCTTGGTCGGAGAACAGGTCCAGCACCGCTTTTTCGATGCGGTTGAGCGTGTCGCCCCGCATGCGGGCCAGGATGGCGCGGCGGTCATTGTGTGCAGCCTGGGCGCTGGGGACAGGAGGGTGAGGCTTTTTGTCGGGCATGGCACGCGCGCGTTCCGAATGGGAAATCCATCTTACCAAATGAACGGTCGTGCTATTTTTTTGGCCCAAACCCCTTGCCGACTCGGGGCCCAGTGTTCAAGATCACAGGCATGCCAACCACGCGATGCCTACAGGCATAAGCCGCGACAAAAGCACGGTTTTTGACCAGGTAGGCACGGCGTCATCGGGTTTCTACTATGGGTAATTTGAATTACCCATTTGGATGGATTGCGCGGTACGGGGTGGGTGGCCTGTGAACTGATTGAGACCGAGGAGACATTTCGTGGCGATTCAATGCTTTACCCCCACCTGGATGACCGACGAGCACAAGATGCTGTTGGAGTCCGCCACCCGCTTTTTCAAAGAACAATGGGGGCCCAAAGATGAAGGCTGGCGTGCCGCCGGCATGATGGACCGTGCGGCCTGGGAAGAGGCGGGTGCCAATGGCTTCCTGTGCGCGTCGATGCCCGAGGAATACGGTGGCGCGGGCGGCGACTTTGGCCACGAAGCGGCCCTGATCCTGGCGCAAGGCGAAGCGGCCATCGGCGGCTTTGGTGGTTCGCTGCACTCAGGCATCGTCGCCCCTTACATCCTGCATTACGGCACCGAAGAGCAAAAGAAGCGCTGGCTGCCCAAGCTGGCTTCGGGCGAGTACATCGGCGCCATCGCCATGACCGAGCCGGGCACCGGTTCTGACTTGCAAGGCGTGCGCACCCTGGCCCTCAAATCGGCCGATGGCGAAACCTACAAGATCAACGGCAGCAAGACCTTCATCACCAATGGTCAGTTGGCCAATCTGGTCATCGTGGTGGCCAAGACCGCCAAGGACCAAGGCGCGCAAGGCATGTCCTTGTTCGTGATCGAAACCGATGAGGCGCCGGGCTTCCGTCGTGGTCGCAATCTGGACAAGATCGGCATGGAGGCGCAAGACACCTCCGAGCTGTTCTTTGACGACGTGGTCGTGTCCAAGCACAACCTGCTGGGCGAACAAGAAGGCATGGGCTTCTTCCAGCTGATGCAAGAGTTGCCCCAAGAGCGTTTGATCGTGGCCGTGGCCGGCATTGCCGCCATGGAGCTGGCGATGAAGGAAACGCTGGCCTATGTCAAAGAGCGCACCGCCTTTGGCAAGCCCATCTTCTCGTTCCAGAACACGCGCTTCAAGCTGGCTGAATGCCAGGCCTTGTTGATGGCTTCGCGCGCTTTGGTGGACGCGGCCATGGTGTCGCACTTGAAGGGCGAGTTGGGTGTGGACCGCGCTGCGCTGATCAAGTACTGGATCACCGACAACCAATGCAAGCTGATCGACGAATGCCTGCAACTGTTCGGTGGCTACGGCTACATGAAGGAATACCCGATCGCCCGTTTGTATGCCGATGCCCGTGTGCAGCGCATCTACGGCGGCACCAACGAAATCATGAAGGAACTCGCAAGCCGGTTCTTGTGAGTCCCCCTTTTTGAACCACTTTCAATAACAGACCGAGGAGCTTCTCATGATCGAAGCCTACATTTACGACGCCGTCCGCACCCCACGCGGCAAGGGCAAGAAAGATGGTAGCCTGCATCAAGCCACGCCTGTGTGGTTGCTGCGCACGCTGCTGCAAGCCCTGCAACAACGCAATGACCTCGACACCTCTTTGGTGGATGACCTGGTGTTGGGTTGCGTGACCCCCATCGGTGAACAAGGCGCCGACATCGCCCGTACCGCCGTGCTGGATGCCGGCTGGGCCGAGACCGTGGCCGGTGTGACCTTGT
The DNA here is from genome assembly GCA_028869095.1 of Burkholderiales bacterium. Lineage (GTDB taxonomy): Bacteria > Pseudomonadota > Gammaproteobacteria > Burkholderiales > Burkholderiaceae_C > Aquabacterium. Next base: position 6,329 of record JAGWTE010000070.1, on the reverse strand, counting down.
CGCGCTTCTGCGCGTCGGGCCTGGAAGCCATCAACCTGGCCACCGCCAAGATCATGTCCGGCATGGAAGACATGGTCGTGGCCGGTGGCGTTGAATCCATGAGCCGTTGGGCCATGGGCAGCGATGGGGGGGCCTGGATCATGGACCCTCGCGTGAACAACGCCTTGTCCTTCATCCCCCAAGGCGTCAGCGCCGACTTGATTGCCACGCTGGAAGGCTTCAGCCGCCAAGACCTGGATGCGTTTGCGGCCGAGTCCCACCGCCGTGCTGCCTTGGCGCAAGCCGAAGGCCGTTTCGACAAGTCTGTCATTCCTGTCAAGGACATCGCGGGCCTGACCATGTTGGCCAAGGACGAAACCATTCGCCAAGGCACGTCGGTCGAATCGCTGGCCAAGCTGAACTCGTCTTTCGAGATGATGGGCACCATGGGCTTCGATGCCACCGCCTTGGACAAGTACACCACCATCGAAAAGATCAATCACGGCCACCACGCCGGCAACTCGTCGGGCATCGTGGACGGTGCAGCGCTGTTGCTCTTGGGCAGCAAGGAAGCAGGCATCAAGGCCGGCCTCAAGCCACGCGCCAAGGTGCGCATGGCCTCGGTGATTGGCTCTGAGCCGACCATCATGTTGACAGGCCCGACACCGGCTTGCCAGAAGGCTTTGAACAAGCTGGGCATGACGCCTGGCGACATCGACCTGTGGGAAGTGAACGAAGCCTTTGCCACGGTGCCCATGAAGACGGCCCGTGACTTGGGCGTGTCGCTGGACCGCGTGAACGTCAACGGCGGTGCCATCGCTTTGGGCCACCCGCTGGGGGCCACGGGCGCCATCATCCTGGGCACGGCCCTGGACGAACTGGAGCGCACCGGCAAGGCCACGGCTTTGGCCTCGCTGTGTATCGGTGCCGGTATGGGCATCGCCACCATCATTGAGCGTGTTTGAGGAGACCCACCCCATGTCCATCACATTTGACATCGACCCAAACGGTCTGGGTCTGGCCACCATCGACATGCCCGGCCGGGCCATGAACGTGCTCAACCCTGACTTGACCGGGCCCTTCGAAGCCATCGTGTCGCGTCTGGAAAAAGAGCCTGAGATCAAAGGCCTGATCATCACGTCGGCCAAGCCGACTTTCATCGTGGGCGCCGACATTGACCAGTTGGCCAAGCTGACCACGGCGGAAGAAACCTTCCGTCTGTGCGAAGACCTCAAGGCCATGATGCGCCGCGTCGAGAAGTGCGGCAAGCCCGTGGTGGCTGCGCTGAACGGCACGGCTTTGGGCGGTGGCTTGGAGTTGGCGCTGGCTTGCCATGCCCGCATCGCTTTGAACGACCCTAAGCTGAAGATCGGTCTGCCTGAAGTCAAGCTGGGCCTGCTGCCTGGCGGCGGTGGCACACAGCGTTTGCCGCGCATGATTGGCATCCAGAAGGCCTTTGAGCTGATCACGCAAGGCACCGAGTTGAGCGCCGCCAAGGCCAAGGATCTGGGTATCGTCAACGACTTGGCGGAGACGCGCGATGAGTTGCTGGCCAAGGCCCGCGCCTGGTGTCTGGCCAACCCCAAGGCCGAGCAACCTTGGGACAAGAAGGGCTTTCGCTTCCCCGGTGGCGACAGCAAGAGCCCTGGCGTGGTGCAGATGCTGGCCATTGCGCCTTCGATGGCCAATGCCAAGGCACACGGCAACTACCCCGCGCTGACCCACATCATGTCCTCCATCTTTGAAGGTGGTTTGCTGGACTTTGATGCGGCCTGCCAGGTGGAGTCGCGCTTCTTTGCCGCTTGCGTCACATCGCAAGTGTCCAAGAACATCATCAACACCCTGTGGTACCAGCTCAACGCGATCAAGAAGGGCCAATCGCGCCCCAAAGATTTGGCTCAAAGCAAGGTCAAGAAGGTCGGTATCTTGGGTGCCGGCATGATGGGCGCCGGCATTGCCTATGTGTCGGCCAAGGTGGGCATCGATGTGGTCTTGTTGGACACCTCGCAAGAAAACGCCGACAAGGGCAAGGCTTATTCGCAAGGCTTGTTGGACAAGGCCGTGGCCCGTGGCAAGAGCACGGTGGAAAAGCGTGACCAGTTGCTGGCCCGTATCCAGACCACCACGTCTTACGACGACCTCAAGGGTTGCGATCTGGTGATCGAGGCTGTGTTTGAAGACCGTGGCATCAAGGCCAAGTGCACGCAAAGCACCGAAGCGGTCATCGCCAAGGATGCGGTCTTTGCGTCGAACACGTCCACGCTGCCCATCACCGGTTTGGCCACTGCCAGCGAGCGCCCTGCCAACTTCATCGGCCTGCACTTCTTCTCGCCCGTGGACAAGATGCCGCTGGTCGAGATCATCGTGGGCGATAAAACGTCGGACGAAACGCTGGCCCGTGGTTTCGACTACGTGCTGCAAATTGGCAAGACCCCGATCGTGGTCAACGACAGCCGCGGCTTTTACACCTCGCGTGTGTTCGCCACGTATGTCATGGAAGGCCTGGCCATGTTGGGCGAGGGTGTGCACCCCCGCTCCATCGAAGTCGCTGGCTTGAAGGCCGGCATGCCCATGCCGCCTTTGGCGCTGCAAGACGAAGTGTCGCTGAGCCTGTCGCTGCACATCGGCGCGCAAACCAAGCGTGACTTGGAAGCCGAGGGCAAGACCTTGCCTGAGCATCCCGGCAACGCGGTGTTGACGGTGGTGGGCGAGCAGCAAGGCCGCATCGGCAAGAAGGCGGGCAAGGGCTTCTATGACTACAACGGTAAAGAGAAATCTTTGTGGCCAGAGCTGACCAACCTGTTCCCCACCAAGGCGGAGCAGCCCACGCAGCAAGAACTGGTCGACCGCCTGATGTTCATCCAGGCCAACGAAGCTGCCCGTTGCTATGAAGAGAACGTTGTGCGCTCGGTGGCTGACACGAACATCGGCTCGATCTTTGGCTGGGGCTTTGCGCCTCACCAAGGTGGCGCTTTGCAGTTCATCAACGCCATGGGTGCCCAGCGCTTTGTGGAACGTTCGCGTGAACTGGCTCAGCGCTATGGCGACCGTTTCGCACCAGCGGCCATTGTCGTGAAGCAAGCCCAAGAAGGCGGGTCTTTCAAAGATGAGTGACACCACCGCGGCCACGGGTTTTGTTGAGTACTTCAACGAAACCCACCAGATGGCGCGTCAAACGGCGCGCCGGTTCATCGATCAGGCGGTCAAGCCGCATATCGACGAATGGGAAGAGGCGGGCACCTTTCCGCGCGAGTTGTACAAGCAAGCGGGGGACTTGGGTCTGCTGAGCATCGGCCATCCCACCGCTTATGGCGGCACGGGTGAGGCCGATGTGTTCCTGAAGGTGGCTGTCAGCGAAGAGCTGATGCGCAGTGGCTCCGGTGGTTTTGTGGCCAGCATCGGCTCTTTGGACATCGGCCTGCCGCCCGTGTGGCGCATGGGCTCGGATGCACTCAAAGACCGTGTCGTACCGCAAGTCTTGTCAGGCGAGAAGATCGCTGCCTTGGCCGTGACCGAGCCCAGTGGGGGCTCGGACGTGGCCAACCTCAAAACCCGTGCCGTGCGTGATGGCGACCACTATGTGGTCAATGGGTCCAAGACCTTCATCACCTCCGGCATCCGGGCCGACTACTACACCGTGGCCGTCCGCACGGGCGAGCCCGGCTTTGCGGGTGTGTCCCTGCTCTTGATTGAGAAGGGTACGCCTGGCTTCACCACCGGCAAACCGCTCAAGAAAATGGGCTGGTGGGCTTCGGACACGGCCGAGCTGTTTTTTGAAGACTGCCGCGTGCCGGTGGGCAACCTGTTGGGGCCGGAGAACTCGGGCTTCTTCACCATCATGGCCAACTTCCAGGCTGAACGTTTGAGTTTGGCGGTGATGGCCTACATGACGGCGCAGTTGGCATTGGAGCAATGCCTGGACTACGTCAAAGAGCGCAGCACCTTTGGCAAGCCTTTGGCCAAGCATCAGGTCATCCGCCACAAGCTGGCCGAGATGGCCACCAAGGTGGACGTGGCGCGCGAGTACGCCTACCGTGTTGCCGCGCGCATGGCCGCAGGCAAGCAGGCCATCACCGAAGTGTCCATGGCCAAGAACTTTGCCACCACTGTGGCCGACGAGGTCACGCACGAGGCCGTGCAGATCTTCGGCGGCATGGGCTACATGCGTGAGTCGCTGGTGGAGCGCCTGTACCGCGACAACCGCATCCTGTCCATTGGTGGCGGGACGCACGAGATCATGAACGAGATCATCGCCAAGCAGATGAACCTCTGATCAAGGAACGACATGAATCAAGCTGTGATGCCGGCCTTGCTGTCTGGCCTGCGTGTACTGGACTTGACCCGTAACTTGCCAGGCCCCTTTGCCACGCGCATGCTGGCCGATCTGGGGGCCGCCATCGTCAAGGTGGAACCGCCTGAAGGCGACCCGGCTCGGCCATTGGGTGGTTTGTTTGAAGCACTCAATCACGGCAAGGAATGCCGCCGCATCGACTTCAAAAGTGCTGACGATCTGGCCCGCTTGCATGAGTGGGCACGCGATGCGGACGTGGTGGTGGACAGCTTTCGGCCTGGCGTCATGAAAGCCTTGGGACTGGGCCACGCAGCCTTGTCTGACCTCAACCCCAAGCTGGTGGCGGTGTCCATCACGGGCTATGGACAGGACGGCCCTTGGGCGGCCAAGGCGGGGCATGACTTGAACTTCATGGCCATGTCCGGCGTGCTCGATCAAGTGCGCGCACCGACGGGCGAAGTCGCCTTGTCCAATGTGCAGTGGGGTGACATTGCCGGTGGCAGTTCGATGGCGTGCATCGCCATTTTGTCGGCGGTGTTTGAAGCGCATCGCACCGGTCATGGTCGCTCATTGGATGTGAGCATGGCGCATGGTCTGTTTGCGCATTTGGTCATGCCCAGGGCCACTGGCCCCTTGATGAAGTCCATGCTGGGCCGTTGGCCCGGTGCTGGCGAGGACATGCTTAACGGAGCCCTGCCTTGCTACAACGTGTATGCCACGCAAGATGGCTGCACGCTGGCGGTGGGGGCCTTGGAGCACAAGTTCTGGAAGATCGCCAGTGCGGTCTTTGGGCACCCTGAATGGGCCGATGTGCACTGGCAGCGCGGTGTTTTGCCGCACACGCCGCCTTCTGATGCGCTCAAAGTCGATGTGGCGAAACTGGTGGCCAGCCAGCCTTTGGCGGTCTGGGCAGATCGCTTTGAAACGGCTGATTGCTGTGTGACACCGGTGTTGACCTTGGCCGAAGCCAAGGCGCACCCTTTGTTTGCCGACAAGCAGCGCCAGCCTTGGATGACCTTGGCTTGAGTGCTGCGCATGATGGCGTCATGATGTATCTTGTGTCTTTCGTCATGGAAGAATAGCCATGCACAACAAAGAACACTGGGAACACGTCTACACCAGCAAAGCCACCGACGCCGTCAGTTGGTTTCAAGCGCACGCGACTCTGTCGCTGGATTTGATTGAATCCACGGGGATGGGGCGCGACGCGGCCCTCATTGATGTGGGGGGCGGGGCGTCCACACTGATGGACGATTTGCTGGACCGCGGATACACCAATCTCAGCACATTGGATCTATCGGGGGCGGCCCTGGCAGCATCCCAGGCGCGTCTGGGCAAAAAGGCCGCGTCCGTTCGTTGGCTGGAGGCGGACATCACCACGGCGGATTTGCCAGTGCATGCCTATGACATTTGGCACGATCGTGCGGTGTTTCATTTCTTGACGGATCCTGTGCAGCGCCAAGCCTATGTCAATGCGGTGCTTCGTGCTGTCAAACCGCGTGGACACGTCATTGTGGCGACGTTTGCGGAAGACGGGCCCACGCAATGCAGCGGGCTGCCGGTGATGCGCTACAGCGCCACCCAATTGCATGCGGCGTTTGGCTCGCCCTTTGAATTGATACGACACGAAGAGGAAACGCACGCCACGCCGTTTGGAACCCAGCAGCGGTTTGTGTATTGCCATTTCCGTAAAATCTAAGCAGACAACACATATGCCACGCGGTAGCTGACGGTGATGCCGTCAGGAAATTGCCGCAAGACCTTGCCGAGTGGCGCGGGGTGGTGCCCTGTTCGCGGCGTGCCGGCGCCAATGCCTTTGAGTGCGCGAACAAAATCCATGGCCTGCGGGTAGGATGCGAGCAGCGTCTCCACGTCGTACTGAAGGCCGGTCTGGGTGCACAGTTGATGCAGTGCCGCTTCAGTCATGAATGGCAGCACACCATCTTGCAAGCCCATGCGTTCATGGGCCGCTTTCCATTCGGCAAACGTGCCATCCAGCAGCGTAGCGATGGCCAGTCGTGGGCCTTGTTGTCGCAAGCGCGCCATGGCGGCCGCCTGG
>JAGWTE010000069.1 GCA_028869095.1 Burkholderiales bacterium | reverse complement strand
TGGCTCAACATGCGAGCGCGGTAGGTGGCAGCCAACACCAATTGGAAGCGGTTCGGGATCTTTTGCAGGCAATCTTCAACGGTGATGCGGGCCATGTGGGGTCTCCAACAAGAGCAAAAACAGATCAAAAAGCCAATGATGACAATGACTTAGACCAAATTCAAAGCACGGAACACAGCAGACTTGTTCCGGCGCTGAGCAGAGTATTTTAACCGCTGCGAGTGAACAATGGACTTCAAATCGAATAAAGCTGATTCAAACAGGGCATTGATGACCACAAAATCAAAAAACTGGGCCTGAGCCACTTCGATTTTGGCGTTCTTCATGCGCAGGTCGATCACGTCTTGCGAATCCTCGCCACGGCGGTTCAAGCGCTGCAGCAACTCTTCGTAGCTGGGCGGCAGGATGAAGATCAAGATGGCGTTCGGGAAGATCTGTTTGATCTGCAAGGCGCCCTGCCAGTCGATTTCCAGCACCACGTCCTCGCCATGCTGGATGCGCTCTTCGATCGCGTGGCGAGAGGTGCCGTAGTGGTTGCCGTGGACCTCGGCGTGCTCAAAAAAGTCCCCCCGCTCGACCATGGACTGGAACTCTTCTTTCGAAGTGAACCAGTACTCACGCCCGTGTTGCTCTTGCCCCCGAGGCGCGCGCGTGGTGTGCGACACCGACACCTGCAGGCGAGACTCCACTTCCAGCAAGGCGTTGACCAAGCTGGATTTGCCCGTGCCGCTGGGCGCTGAAACAACGAACAAATTACCGGGGTAATCCATATCTGCCACCGTGGGTTGATTAGACACGTTATCGGCCATCACTCAATGTTCTGAACTTGCTCGCGCATTTGCTCGATCAACACCTTCATTTCGACAGAAATTTGTGTCAATTCGAGCGCCGCCGCCTTGGAGCCCAAGGTATTGGCTTCGCGGTGCAACTCTTGAATCAGGAAATCCAGGCGTTTGCCGCACTCGCCACCCTTTTTCAACAAACGGTTGATTTCGTCCAGATGGGCCTTGAGACGTTGTAATTCCTCGTCCACGTCAATGCGCAGGGCGTAGGCCGCGGCCTCAGACAAGGCACGCTCCTGTGCCGCCTCGGCGGTGACAGCGCCACCGACCGCCACCATGGCGTCTTGAAACTTCTGGACAAAGCGCTCTTGCTGGCGCTGCACGGCCTGGGGCACCAGGGGGGTAGCTTGCTCTGCCAGGACGCGCAACCCGTCGATGCGTTCGTTCAGGATGGCGACCAGGCGCTTGCCCTCGCGCTTGCGTGCTTCCATCAAGGCCTCAATGGCCTGACGAGTGGCCTCCAGGGCGACCTCTTCCAGCTTGGCCACGGGCGCCGCAGCTCGGCACCAGTTCAACACCTCGTTGACCGACAGCGAACCGGCCTTGGGCAGCCAGTTCTGCACCGTGCACTCCAGGCGTGCCAGCGTCTGCAACTGATCCAGTTGCGGCTGCGGCCAGACAGAGTCGACCGCGCGCTGGGGTTGCATGCGCAACTCGATCTTGCCGCGCTTGAATGCCTGGGTCAGCATCTCGCGCATGGCGGGTTCGAGCGAGCGGAACTCGTCCGACACCTTGAAGCTCAGGTCCAGAAAACGGCTGTTGACGGAGCGCAATTCCGCCCCCACCCCGCCGTTGGCGCTTTTGCGCGACGCCCCGGATGCGTCGGAATCCTCAGTGTTTTCACCAGAGTGGTCGGGAACCGACGCGACCGCACTGGCAAAGCCGGTCATGGAGTAGACTGACATGGTTACTTGACACCAGACAAAACTCGATTATGTCAAAGCCGAAGCCAGCCCCGTTGCCTCCGGGCACAGTTGTGGGTGGTTATCAGGTCGTCAAGAAGCTTGCAGCCGGTGGTTTTGGCGTGGTTTACCTGGCCGAAGACCCTGACAAGCGGTTGGTAGCCCTGAAAGAATATCTGCCCGCCTCCCTGGCCGAACGTGCTGCAGGGGAGTTGATCCCGCGCGTCAAACCGGACAAGCAGCCGCTGTATCGCCTGGGCTTGAAAAGTTTTTTTGAAGAAGGCCGCTCGCTGGCGCAAATCGCCCACCCCAGCGTGGTGTCGGTGCTGAACTTCTTCCGTGAGAACGAAACCGTCTACATGGTCATGAACTACCTGCAGGGGGACACCTTGCAGGACTTCGTGGTCACGGCGCGCGATTTGAAGCGCGACAAGGTCTTCCGCGAGTCGACCATCCGGTCCTTGTTTGACGAAATCTTGCGTGGCTTGCGCATCGTCCACCAGCACAAGATGCTGCACTTGGACATCAAACCGGCCAACATCTTCATCACCAACGACAACCGGGCCGTGTTGCTGGACTTTGGCGCGGCACGCGAAGTGCTGTCCAAAGAAGGCAACTTCATCCGCCCGATGTACACGCCCGGTTTTGCCGCGCCTGAGATGTACCGACGCGATGGCTCGCTGGGCCCCTGGACGGACATCTACGCGATTGGTGCGTGTATTTATGCCTGCATGCAGGGCTACCCGCCCAACGACGCCCCTCAGCGCCTGGAAAAAGACCGCTTGAGCCTGTCGCTGTCGCGCTTGCGCAATGTGTACTCTGACAACCTGCTCGAAGTGACCGAGTGGTGCATGTCGCTGGACCCGCTGGCCCGGCCCCAAAGCGTGTTTGCCTTGCAAAAGGAACTCGCCCGCGAGACCGAACGCCGCTATTCGAAGCTGACCTTCTCTGAGCGGGTCAAGCTGCAACTTGAAAACCTCAAATCAGGTGCAAAGGCTTGAGGCTGGCATGAGATTCTCCGTCTACCAGATCAGCCGCAAGGGCGGCCGCGAGAAAAACGAAGACCGCATGGGCTATTGCTACACGCGGGATTCAGGCTTGTTTGCTCTGGCAGACGGCATGGGGGGGCACCCCGAGGGTGAAATGGCCTCGCAACTGGCTTTGCAGACCATGGCTGCGCTCTACCAGCGCGACGCCCGCCCCTCGCTGGAAGACCCCATCCGTTTTTTGCAAGACGCCATCATGGCGGGCCATCACCAGCTGCTGCGCTATGCCAGCGAGAAGGGGCTGATGGACACGCCGCGCACGACCATCGTCGCCTGCATCATGCAAGGCAGCTCGGCGTACTGGGCCCACTGTGGCGACTCGCGCCTGTACTTCATCCGTGGTGACAAGCTGGTGGCGCGCACGCGTGATCACTCCTACTCGGAATTGCAGCAGTCGCTGTCCAGCGTCGTGCCCCTGAACGAACGCTACAACCGCAACGTGCTCTTCACTTGCCTGGGCAGCCCCGGCAAGCCTGTGGTCGACACGGCTGGCCCGATCCTGCTGCAAGAGGGTGATCGGATCATGCTGTGCTCGGACGGCCTGTGGGGCACCGTCGAGGACGACGACATCACCCGCCACATGTCCTCGCGCACCATCTCGGATGCGGTGCCAGAGTTGGTGGAAGTGGCCTTGCGTCAAGGCGGCCCCAAGTGCGACAACGTCACCGTGTTATCGGTCGAATGGGAATCCGCCGAAAACGACGAAGTGCCCAATGTCTCCACCGATGCCCTGGGTGAAGAGGTCTTTGCCTCCACCATCCAGGCCAGCGTGGGCGGTGGTGGCGAGCACGCCGACCTCAGCGAAGCCGATGAGTTGGACGAAGCCGAGATCGAGCGCTCCATCCGCGAGATCAACGAAGCCATTCGCCGCTCGGCCAACGCCGCCGCAGGCAAAAAACCCTGACTGTTTTAGGAGCCCTTCATGGCTTACCAACGTGCGCACAACCGTGCGCATGACGCTTTGCGTCCCTTGACCATCGCCCGCGGCTACACCAAGCATGCCGAAGGCTCCGTGCTGATCTGCTTTGGCGACACCAAGGTGCTGTGCACCGCCACGACCGAAGAGCGTGTGCCGCCTCACAAGCGTGGCAGCGGTGAAGGTTGGGTCACGGCCGAGTACGGCATGCTGCCCCGCGCGACTCATTTTCGATCTGACCGAGAAGCCGCTCGCGGCAAACAGACCGGCCGCACCCAAGAGATCCAACGCCTGATCGGCCGCAGCCTGCGCGCCGTGTTTGACCTGGCCGCATTGGGCGAGCGCTCCATCGTCATCGACTGTGACGTCATCCAGGCCGATGGCGGCACCCGCACCGCCGCCATCACCGGCGCCTACGTGGCCGCAGTGGACGCCGTGAACACCTTGATCGCACAAAGCAAGATTGCTGCCAGCCCGATCGTGCATGCCGTGGCCGCCATCAGCGTTGGCGTCGTGGAGGGCACACCCCTGCTGGATCTGGAATACACCGAAGACTCGGCCTGCGACACCGACATGAACGTGGTGATGACCAGTGCGGGCCACTTCGTCGAAGTACAAGGCACGGCCGAAGGTGTGGCCTTTACCCGCGATGAAATGGACCAATTGCTGACGCTTGCCGACAAGGGCATCCGCCAGTTGCTGGAAGCGCAAACAGCCGCGTTGGCACAACCTCTGCACAAAGGTTGACGACCGTCAGGCCAAGCCCACCATGAGCAAACAACTGATCCTCGCGTCCAACAACGCCAAGAAACTGCGTGAACTGCAGGCCCTGATCACGCCGTTGGGGGTGGAGCTGGTCACGCAAGGATCACTGGGCATCCCCGAGGCCGAAGAGCCTCACATCACCTTTGTGGAAAACGCGCTGGCCAAAGCCCGCCATGCCGCACGCGAAGGCCAGGGCCCTGCCATTGCGGATGATTCTGGGCTGTGCGTGAATGCCCTGGGCGGCGCACCCGGCGTGCGATCCGCTCGGTATGCCGTGGATGCTGGTCGCATTGCCGAGGGCATGGGACGCGATCTGCTCGACCCCGCCAACAACGCGTGGCTGCTGGATCAGATGCGCGATCAAACCGACCGCCGTGCGCACTTCACCTGCTTGCTGGTGGCGGTGCGCCATGCGGACGATCCTGAACCCCTGATTGCCGAAGGCAACTGGGCGGGCGAGTTGCTGCACGATCAACAAGGTGAACACGGCTTTGGCTACGACCCTTTGCTGTGGCTGCCCGACCACCAACAAAGTGCCGCCCAACTGGCGCCAGACATCAAGAACGGCATCAGCCACCGCGCCCAAGCCTGCCAGCAGATGCTGGCGTTGATTCGTGATCGCTGGGGTTTGGGCCATGGTGACCGTTGGCCTTGGCAACGCGCATGATCACCCTGCTCCGCCCAGGCGCCCTGCAGGCCCTGCCCCCGTTGTCTCTGTACATTCACCTGCCCTGGTGTTTGCGCAAGTGCCCGTATTGCGACTTCAACTCACATCAAGTCACGCGAAGCGCTGACACAGGCCACCTTGATGTACAGGTGGAACAGCAATACTTGAATGCTTTGTGCGCCGACCTGGAATCTGCCCTGCCGCAGATCTGGGGACGCCATGTCCACACCATTTTCATCGGCGGCGGCACGCCTAGCCTCTTCTCGCCCGAGAGCATCGACCGCATGCTCAGCGACATCCGCGCCCGCCTGCCGCTCGACCCCGATTGCGAAATCACGCTGGAAGCCAACCCCGGCACCTTTGAAAAGAACCGCTTCAAAGCGTTCCGGCAGGCTGGCGTCAACCGCCTGTCCATCGGCGTGCAAAGCTTTGACGACGACAAGCTCAAGGCATTGGGCCGCGTCCACAATGGCGATCAGGCCCGCGCTGCCATTGAAGAAGCCGCCTCATGCTTTGACACCTTCAACATCGACTTGATGTATGCGCTGCCGGGCCAAAGCATGGACGACTTGCGCGAGGACGTGCAGACTGCGCTGGCGTTCGAGCCTCCGCACCTGTCGCTGTACCACCTGACGATGGAGCCCAACACGGTCTTCGCCACACAGCCCCCCAAAGGCCTGCCGGACGACGACACCGCCTTTGACATGCTCGACTACCTGGTCGATCGCACAGGCGAAGCCGGCATGCAACGCTACGAGGTCTCTGCTTACGCCAAGCCGGGCCACCAGTGCTTGCACAACCTGAACTACTGGCAGTTTGGCGACTACCTGGGCATCGGCGCAGGCGCACACAGCAAGATCAGCTTTCCGGACCGCATCGTGCGGCAAGTGCGTTGGCGCGAACCTGCCACCTACATGGACAAGGCTAGACAAGGCCTGGCCTGCTCCAACGAAAACGAGGTGCCGCTCAACGCCCGCGCCTTCGAGTTCATGATGAACGCCTTGCGCCTGAAAGACGGCTTTGAACTCAGCCGCTTCGCTGAACGCACAGGCTTGACACTGGCCAGCATCCAACAACCTCTGGCCCAAGCAGAAGCCCAAGGCCTGCTGCAACGTGACCTGGCTCGCGCCTGGCCCACCACCAAGGGTTTTGACTTTTTGAGTGACCTGCAGGCCCTGTTCCTGCAGGACTGATCCCGCGCACCCACAAAAAAACCGCTGGTCATCGACTCAGCGGTTTTTTCATCTTCAGGCCCCGCTGCTTGACAGCAGAGCCTGCTCTTCTCAAAGCGATCAGGCCGCCTTCTTCTCGTCACGCAGTTCGCGGCGCAAGATCTTGCCCACATTGGTCTTGGGCAGATCAGCACGGAACTCGATGTACTTGGGGCACTTGTAGCCGGTCAGTTGCTCGTGGCAGAAGGACTTCAGAGCCGCTTCGGTCAAGGTCTCGTCCTTGCGCACCACATAGATCTTCACAGCTTCGCCGGACTTGTCATCAGCCACGCCCACGGCAGCACATTCCATGACGCCAGGGTGCATGTTGACGACTTGCTCCACTTCGTTGGGATACACGTTGAAGCCCGACACCAAGATCATGTCCTTCTTGCGGTCCACGATCTTGATTTGCCCCGTGGGGTCCATGACACCGATGTCACCCGTGCGGAAGAAACCATCGGCCGTCATGACCTTAGCGGTTTCATCAGGACGGTTCCAGTAACCGGCCATCACCTGAGGACCGCGGATGGAGATCTCACCCACGCCGCCGATTTCCAAGTGGTTGCCGTCGTCATCCAAGATGGCGACTTCCGTGGAAGGCAAGGGGAAACCAATCGTGCCGTTGAACGCCTTGTTGTCCAGGCGGTTCGCGGTGGCCACGGGCGAAGTTTCGGACAAACCGTAGCCTTCAACGATGGGGCAGCCGGTGATCTTCATCCACTTTTCAGCGGTTGCCTGTTGCACGGCCATGCCACCACCCATGGACACCTTCAGACCCGAGAAGTCCAACTGAGCAAACTCAGGCGTGTTGGCCAGCGCGTTGAACAAGGTGTTCACGGCAGGGAACTGGTTGACCTTGTAGTTCTTCAAGGTCTTGATGAAGCCTGGGATGTCACGTGGATTGGCGATCAGCACATTCATGCTGCCCATGCGCGCGCCCATGAAGTAGCACACCGTCAGCGAGAAGATGTGATACAGCGGCAAGGCGCAAATGACCGTCATCGGGGCATTGCCCAACTTGGTGATCTCAGGCTTGAACCAGGCTTCGTTTTGCAGAATGTTGGCCACCACATTGCGGTGCAGCAGCGTCGCGCCCTTGGACACGCCGGTGGTGCCGCCGGTGTACTGCAAGAAGGCGACATCGGTGGCGACCAACTTGGGACGGGTGTACTTCAGGTTGCGACCTTGCGCCATCACATCGTTGAACGACGTCACGGTGCGACCACCTGTGGTGGGGATGCGGAAGGCCGGCACCATCTTCTTGACCTTGCGGACCACGAAGTTGACGATCGCGCCCTTCAAGAAAGGCAGCATGTCGCCCATGGAGGCCATCACCACGTGCTTGATCGGCGTGCGATCGACCACGTCTTGCAAGGTGATCGCGAAGTTCTCCAGGATCACGATGGCTTCAGCACCCGCGTCCTTGAGTTGATGCTCCAGTTCGCGCGGGGTGTACAAGGGGTTGACGTTGACCACCACATAACCGGCGCGCAGAACGGCTGCAATCGCCACCACATACTGAGGCGTGTTGGGCATCATCAAGGCCACGCGGGCGCCCTTGGACAAGCCCTTGGACTGCAGCCACGCCGCCATCGCGCGCGACAGCTCATCGACCTGAGCAAAAGTCCAGCGCACTTCCATGAAAGCAGCCATATCGCGGCTGGCGTATTGCTTGAACGATTGGTCCAGCAAGTCAACCAGCGAGGTGTACTCATTGGGGTTGATCTCTGCGGGCACGCCAGCTTCGTATTGAGCCAGCCACGGTTTAGCTGCGGTCATTCGCCATCCTCTTCTATGCATCAATTCAGGGGTTCGCCTCGCTCGCTCCCAAAAACGAACGGTCAGGCAAGCGCTGCCCGGATTCTGCAACATTCGGCGACGCGGGTATTCCCGGCATTTACCCACCCCCTCATCTGAGTGCAGACGTTGCCAAATATCACCGCCCGCCAAGATAAGGGTAAACCCCAAAACCCATAGAGCATTGATCACGGGCACAATGGCGAATGTGACATCAAATGTTTCCTGTTTATTCTTGACAAGGTTTGCTCATGGCTGATCAATCCAGTAACACCTTGCCCTCGCCCAAACGGCGATGGCTGATGAAAGCAGCAGTGGCCATTGGGGCGGCAGGCGCCGCCCTGGGCGGGTCGGTGTTTTGGCATCGCGGCATGGCCGACGGCCACTTGACCGAGCACGGCATCGACGTGATGCGAGGGCTGGCACGGGGCATTTTGTCCACCATGCTGCCCAAGGACCCAGCCCAGCGCCAAGCCGCCCTGGATGCACACGTCAAACGCCTGGACGTCTACCTCAACAACCTGCCCAAGGCCTTGCGCACCGAAATCAACGCGCTGCTGGGCCTGCTGGCCAACCCGCCCACCCGGTATCTGGTGACGGGCCTGAGTCAATCGTGGAGCCAAGCCTCCGACGCAGACATCACGCAAGCACTGGAGCGCATGCGCCAACACGCTCTGCCTACCAACCAGATGGCTTATCACGCGGTGCGAGACATCACCTGCGTGCTGTATTTCACTGCCCCTGAAAACTGGAATGCGGTCGCCTACCCTGGCCCGACAAACATATGAGCAAACTGCCCGACCTCTTTCGTGAAGGCCAGCAAAGCGGCTGGAAAACCACCAACGGCGAACAAGGCCTGCCCGAACAACTCAGTTGCGATGTCGTCATCATCGGCACAGGTGCAGGCGCCGGCATCACCGCCGAGATCCTGACCAAGTCCGGCCTGGACGTCGTCCTGATTGAAGAAGGCCCCCTGCGCACCAGCAGCGACTTCAACCAGCGTGAATCAGAGGCCTACACCACGCTGTACCAAGAAAGCGCTGCTCGCCGCAGTGCCGACAAAGGCATCAGCATCCTGCAAGGCCGCTGCGTGGGCGGCACCACGGTCATCAACTGGACCAGCTCCTTCCGTACACCCGGCGACACCTTGCAGTACTGGCAGAAGCAATTTGGACTGACCGATTTCACCGTCGACGCCATGGCGCCGTGGTTCGAACAGGCCGAGCGACGCCTCAATGTCCACACCTGGGAAGGCCAACCCAATGCCAACAACGAGTTGCTGCGCACGGGCTCCGAGAAGCTGGGCATCCACGCCAAGGTCATCCCACGCAACGTGAAAGGCTGCTGGAACCTGGGCTCGTGTGGCATGGGCTGCCCCACCAATGCCAAGCAGTCCATGTTGATCACCACCATCCCGGCTGCCTTGCAAGCCGGTGCCCGTTTGTTCTATCAAACCCGCGCGCAGCAATTTGAATGGGATGGCGACCGCATCAAGGCTTTGGTGTGTGTGCCCATCAAGGTCAATGGCGACCAGGTGTCCGATCGCCCCTTGCGCATCACGGCCAAACACTACGTGGTATCGGGTGGCGCCATCAACTCGCCAGCGCTGCTCTTGCGCTCCAAAACGCCCGATCCGCACGGCCTGCTGGGCAAGCGCACTTTCTTGCATCCGGTGGCGTTTTCATCGGCGGTCTACGAGCAACGCATCGAGGGCTGGGCCGGCGCACCCCAATCCATCTACACCGATCACTTTCTGCACACTCAGCCGGTTGACGCAGACATCGGCTACAAGCTGGAAGCCACCCCAATGCATCCTGGGCTCACGTCGATTTTGATCGGCGGTGTCGGGGCAGCACTGGCCGAACGCTTTGCACACTACCCCAACAGCCAAATGATGCTGGCACTGATGCGAGATGGCTTCCACCCTGATGCGGCAGGCGGCGAGGTCAAGCTCAACATGGATGGCTCACCGAGCCTGGATTACGTGCTGACGCCCTACATCCTCAACGGCTTCAGACGTGCCCTGTTGAGCATGGCGGAAATCCAGTTCGCCGCTGGCGCCAAGATGGTCTTGCCCTACCACGAACAAGCTCAGTACTACAGCAGCTGGGCGCAAGCCAAGCAAGGCATATCAGCCTTCGACATGAAGCCCTACCTGACCGGTGCCGGCAGCGCGCACGTCATGGGTGGCTGCCGCATGGGTGGGACGGAAAAGCTGGGCGTGGTCCGTCCAGACGGCCAGCACTGGCAGGTCAGCAACCTGTCTGTGCATGACGGCTCGATCTTCCCAACCAGCATCGGCGCCAACCCACAGTTGTCGATCTATGGCTTCACCAATCGACTGGCCACGCAACTGGCCAAACGACTGACAGGCAAAGACGTCGCCTTGGCCTGAGCTGGTGAACAACTACGGAACTCAGGAAGCCAGCTCCGACAAGGGGCTGGCACTGAGGTCCTTGCCGCCTCGTGGCACCGAATCACCGCTACGCAGACGAACCGGACCACCCAAGCGATAAGCCACCCAACCACAACAGGCGGCCAAGGCCAGATGCCGCAAGGAGTGCCCGCTGATGGCCTGCCCCGTCGCCTCAAAGAACCAGCGATCACCCCAATCCAAGGCCTGAGCCAGCACAAAACTCAGCTGGGACCGCATCCAATCGTGACGGGTCAGCAAATGCCCGTTCAACGTCCAGGCCCCCGTCGCGACCAGCAAGACCGGCATCATCTCCAGCCACATCAAGGGCCGCAGATCCCCCACCCCATCCAGACCCAAGGTGTACAGCCACCAGATCCCCCCCAACAGAGAGGCGATCAAACCGGTCGCAATCGCGTTGGCATGACCCAAGCGGCGATCCGCCCGCTCAGCCAGAAAGGCCAAGGCAAACAAGGTGGACGCGGCGGACTTGGGCACCTGATCCCAAATGAAGGATGTGTCACTGGGTGCCCAGTGATAAACCATGCCGCCCAACGTGGCCAATAACTGGCAAACGAAAAACCAGAACCAGATCCCGCGCAAGCGCTCTGTAGCCGGCAAGCAAGAGACTCGCCACAGCCCCCATATCCCAATGGGAATCAATGGCAGATGCGACCAGACATTGACCGCGTTGGGAATGCCATGCCAAGTCCGCCGATCGGCAAAATGATGCATATGGGAAACCAGCACCACGGGTCCCCAGGCGATCAATCCGACCATGGCAGCCAAAGCCATGGCCAACATGAGCGTCACAGTGGCCCGCCGGGTCAAAACCGATGACATTCCCGACGACACAGGCCGGGACGTATCCAGATCCATGAGTCGACTCCCCCCACAATCACATGCGGCGTAGGCGCGAAGTGTGACCGTTTTCAGCCTGGGCTTCAACCCACCCTGGAGGGGGAAAACACGCCCTCTCCAAACAAAAAGTCCATAAAAAAACCCCGCCGCAGCGGGGTTTCCGTCCGGATCAGGAGATCCTTACTTGTTGCGGGTACCGACCACTTCGATTTCCACGCGACGGTTCTTGGCACGACCGGCGTCGGTCTTGTTGTCAGCCACGGGCTGAGCAGAGCCCTTGCCTTCGGTGTAGATGCGCGAGCCTTCGATGCCCTTGGAAGCCAGGTAGCTCTTCACAGCGTCAGCACGCTTGACCGACAGCTTCTGGTTGTAATCGCCCTTACCGCGCGAGTCAGTGTGACCCACAGCCACGATCACTTCCAGGTTCACGCCCTTGACCTTTTCAGACAGCTCGTCCAGCTTGGCCTTGCCTTCGGGCTTCAGGTCAGCCTTGTCGAAGTCAAAGAAAGCGTCGGCAGCAAAGCTGACCTTTTCAGTCGAAGGCGCAGCAGGCACCACAGCTGGAGCAGGGACTGGAGTCGGTGCAGGCACAGCCGCAGGAGCGGGTGCAGGGGCTGGAGCGGGTGCCGGAGCTGGGGCAGGAGCGGGCGCCGGAGCAGGCACGCCATCGCAACCTTGCACGCCAGTTTGAGGCGTCCAGAAGTTGTCACGCCAGCACAATTCATTGGTGCCGTTCTTCACAACGGTACCGTCGGTGGAGCGCCAGTTGTCAACAGCCTGAGCTTGAACAGCACCAGCAGCAGACACGATTGCGAACAGAGCGGCGACTTTATTGAGTTTGTTCATGCGGATCCTCACAAATAAAACGCAGCGTTCACTGCGACGTGGCAAGGGCATTCCCCTGATATTCAAAAACGAAAATGATTGTGCCATAGAGAGAAAATCACGCCGCCCCCATGTGGGCAGGTTTATCTCCAGCTTCAGACATGTTGCGCGTGTGAGACAGATTGAGCCAATTACAATGCCTCTTTTGCCATCGCACAGGCAGCTAGTTGGCTGCCCGCGCCAAAAAGACATCCTGCTCGCATGACGCAATTCGCCAAGGAAACCCTGCCCATCAGCCTCGAAGAGGAGATGCGGCGTTCGTACCTCGATTACGCGATGAGCGTGATCGTCGGTCGTGCCCTGCCCGATGCCCGTGACGGCCTCAAGCCCGT
>JAGWTE010000269.1 GCA_028869095.1 Burkholderiales bacterium | reverse complement strand
GCCGAGTTGGTCGCCGCCACGCGCTGCAGGCCCGTGTCTCCGGTGGGGGAATTGGCCCCCAGGCTCAGGTTGATCACCCGGGCGCTTTGGGCCATGGCGTAATCCAGTCCAGCCGTGACGGCCGAGGCGGGCGCGGTGCCGCCACTGAAGACTTTGACGGGCAGCAGGGTGGCGGCAGGGGCGACACCGTACATGCCCGTTTGATTGGCTGGAGCGCCCACAATGCCCGCTACATGGGTGCCATGACCATCGCTGTCGGTCACGTCGGTGCTGCCATTGGTGGCGTTGTAGCCCGTCATGACGCGTGGGTTGTTCGCGAACTCGGGGTTGGACAGATTCAAGCCAGTGTCCAGCAGGCCCACCACCACGCCTTGGCCCAGGATGCCGCGGGCGTGGATGTTGTGCATCCCCAGTCGCATCACGGTCGTCGACCAGCTGTATTCGCTGGGGGTGGTGGTGAAGAGTGTCTGGGCCGACGCGGCTAGGCACGCAGAGGCCAGCGTGGTCAGGGTGAAGATTTGGCGACAGTTCAGCATGGCCCAGCACAGTTCAGGAGATGTGCTTCTTTTTCGACCAGTCTGGTGGGGTAGCTGAGGGGTATTTCGTGTCCCTGTTCACACTTTTCAGTGACGTTACAAATCGGGAAAAAATACCGGAAGCCGCATTCAACCCTTGCGATGTGCCCGGTCTTTCCTAGAATGGCGGTTTTCCCTGGTCGGTGAGTCAGGGCCGAGTCAAAAAGGATTTCAGATGATCAAAGTGGGCATAGTCGGTGGCACGGGCTACACCGGGGTGGAACTGTTGCGTTTGCTGGCACAGCACCCGCAGGTCAAGTTGCAGGCCATCACCTCCCGAAAGGAGTCTGGCTTGCCCGTGGCGGACATGTACCCCAGCCTGCGTGGTCATGTCGATCTGGCGTTCGTGACGCCCGACGATGCCAAGCTGTCCGAGTGCGATGTGGTTTTCTTTGCGACGCCTCATGGTGTGGCCATGGCGCAGGCGCGTGAGTTGCTGCAAGCCGGCGTCAAAGTGATCGATCTGGCGGCAGATTTCCGCCTCAAGGATGTGACCGTGTTCGAGCAGTGGTATGGCATGCCCCACAGCTGCCCCGACTTGCTGGCTGAGTCCGTGTATGGCCTGCCTGAGCTGAATCGTGAAGCCATCAAGAAGGCTCGTCTCATCGGCAACCCGGGTTGCTACCCCACGTCGGTGCAACTGGGTTACGCGCCCTTGCTGCGCAACAAGCTGATTGAACCGACCCACTTGATCGCCAACTGCGCCTCGGGCGTGTCTGGTGCCGGCCGCAAGGCCGAGGTGCACACCTTGCTGGCCGAGGCGGCTGATAACTTCAAGGCCTACGGGGTCAAGGGCCATCGCCACGGTCCTGAAATCAACCAGCAGTTGCGCGCGGTGGCGGGCGACCAGTCAGTCAATTGTTTGTTCGTGCCCCACCTGTTGCCGATCATCCGAGGCATTCACTCGACCTTGTACGCGCGCCTCAATGCCGAAGGTCAAGCGACAGACCTGCAAGCCTTGTTCGAGTCTTACTATCAGGGCGAGCGCTTTGTGGACGTCTTGCCCGCAGGCAGTGCGCCGGAGACTCGCAGCGTGCGCGCCAGCAACACGGTCCGCATTGCGGTACACAAGCCACAACCTGACACTGTGATGGTGCTGGTCGTCGAGGACAACCTCACCAAGGGCGCTGCCGGCCAGGCCGTGCAGTGCATGAACCTGATGTGCGGTCTGGATGAGCATCTGGGCCTGACCCAAGTGCCGGTTTTGCCCTGATGCGTTGGCGTCTGCTGCGTCGGCGCCTGTCCATCAGTGCGCCGCGCATGGCGGTGCGCAGCCACTTGCCTTGGCCTTTGCGTTGGGCTCTGGCAGCGTTGATGCTGGGCTTTTCTGCGGCCTTGGCCTTGTGGGCTTTTGAGGTGGGGCGAGGCATCGCGGGGCTGCCGCAATTGACGCGTCAAGCCAATCAGACGGTGGAGTTGTTGCAGACGCAGTTGTCTGAGGTGCGGGCCGACCGTGATCGCGCCCAGTCCATTGCCAATACCGCTGACAGCCTGCTCAAGGCGGAGCGTGTGACCCAGCAAAAGCTGGCTGAACAAGTCAAGCAGTTGGAGGCGTCTAACCAGACCTTGAAGGACGATCTGGGCTTCTTCGAGCGTCTGTTGCCCGCCACGGGCGAAGGCATTTCAGTGCGCGCCTTGCAAATCGAAATGGCCGATGCCGGGCAGGCGCGCTACCAGTTGCTGGTGATGCAGCAAGGCGGGCGTGTGCAACCCGAGTTTCGCGGGCATTTTGAGCTGACGGCCAATGGTCTGTTGGACGGCCGGCCTTGGACCGAGTCGACCCCGCTGGTCAAGCAGGCCTTGCAGTTCAAGCAGTACCAGCGCGTGGACGGCATCTTGCCGGTGCCGCCCAAGGTTCAGCTCAAACAGGTATTTGTTCGCGTTTTGGATGACCGTGGTGCTTTGCGCGCCAGTCAAACCCAACGACTTTGACTTCC
>JAGWTE010000068.1 GCA_028869095.1 Burkholderiales bacterium | reverse complement strand
CATGTGATTGAATGCGGCCCTGGCAAAGTGCTGTCGGGCATGGTCAAGCGCATTGATGGCGATCTGATCACCGCCACGGTGTTGGATCCTGCCTCTTTGGCTGAAGTGAAAGGTTTGCTGGCATGAGCGCCGAACTGAACAATCAAATCGCCCTGGTGACGGGCGCCAGCCGCGGCATCGGCCGTGCCATCGCCCTGGAGTTGGCCAAGCGCGGCATCACGGTGTTCGGTACCGCCACGTCGGAGTCGGGTGCACAAGGCATCACCGAAGCCCTGCAAGGGCATGGCGTCTCCAAGGGCTTGGTGCTGGATGTAACCGACGCTGCTGCCGTTGAGGCGACTTTGGATGCCATCGTCAAAGAGCATGGCGGCCTGCATATCCTGGTCAACAATGCCGGTATCACGCGTGACAACCTGGCCATGCGCATGAAAGACGACGATTGGGATGCGGTGGTCGACACCAACCTCAAGGCCGTTTTCCGCATGAGCCGCGGCGTGATGCGCACGATGATGAAGCAACGCTATGGCCGCATCGTCAGCATCACGTCCGTCGTGGGGGCCAGTGGCAACCCTGGTCAAGCCAATTACGCTGCGGCCAAAGCTGGCGTGGCCGGCATGACTCGCGCCTTGGCGCGCGAGCTGGGCAGCCGCAACATCACGGTCAACTGCGTGGCCCCGGGTTTCATCGACACGGACATGACCCGCAGCCTGACGGAAGAACAGCAAGCCGGATTGAAGGCTCAGATCCCCTTGGGGCGTCTGGGGCAGCCGCAAGACATTGCCGACGCGGTGGCCTTTTTGGCCTCGCCGCAGGCCGGTTACATAACCGGAACTGAATTACATGTCAATGGTGGCATGTTCATGAATTGAGATTGATACCTGGGAAATCTCAAATTCGTTTTCATCGAGCCAGTTGTTTGTACAACTGTGCCGGTAAAATCCCTGGTTTGTTTGCACAACCCTCCTGGAGGAGTCATGAGCGATATCGAAGCACGCGTCAAGAAGATCATTGCCGAACAACTCGGTGTAGCAGAGTCTGAAGTCAGCCCTGAAAAGGCATTTGTTGCCGACCTGGGTGCTGATTCCTTGGACACCGTGGAACTGGTGATGGCCCTCGAAGACGAGTTCGGCATCGAAATCCCCGATGAAGAAGCTGAAAAGATCACCACTGTTCAGCTGGCGATCGACTACGCCAAGGCCCACGCCAAGGCCTAAGCGAAGTCAAGGCCCTTCGGGGCCTTGTTTGTCGGTATTTCAATTTTTTCGCACGCATTCTGTATGACCCGTCGTCGCGTTGTCGTCACCGGCTTAGGCCTCATTACCCCCGTGGGTAACACGGTGCAAGAATCTTGGTCCAATCTGATTGCCGGCAAGTCCGGGATCGACACCATCACCAAGTTCGATGCTGCAGCTTTTGCTTGCCAGTTTGCCGGTGAGGTCAAAGGCTTCAACATCGAGGATTACATCCCCGCCAAAGAAGCTCGCCACATGGATACCTTCATCCATTACGGGCTGGCAGCCAGCATGCAGGCTGTCCAGGATGCGGGCCTGCCTACGGGCGAAGCCTTGACCCCTGAAGTCGCCGAGCGCATCGGCGTCATCGTGGGCTCAGGCATCGGCGGTTTGCCTCTGATCGAGCAAACCCACAAAGATTACGCTGAGCGCGGTCCTCGCCGGATCTCGCCCTTTTTCGTGCCCGCCTCGATCATCAACATGATCTCCGGTCACGTCTCCATTCAATACGGTTTCAAGGGCCCCAACCTGGGTGTGGTGACCGCTTGTACAACCGGTTTGCACGCCATTGGCCTGGCAGCCCGCATGATCCAGAACGGCGATGCCGACATCATGGTGGCTGGCGGTGCTGAGTCCACCGTGTCGCCTCTGGGCATCGGCGGTTTTGCTGCGGCCCGCGCTTTGTCGACCCGCAACGATGACCCCAAAACGGCTTCGCGTCCTTGGGACAAAGACCGTGATGGTTTCGTGCTGGGTGAGGGCTCTGGCGTCATGGTGCTCGAAGAGTACGAGGCTGCCAAAGCCCGTGGTGCCAAGATCTACGCAGAGTTGGTCGGGTTCGGCATGAGTGCCGACGCCTATCACATGACTGCGCCAGACGTGGATGGTCCCAAGCGCTCTATGCTGGCTGCTTTGCGCAATGCAGGCCTGAACACGGACCAAGTGCAGTACCTCAATGCCCATGGCACCTCGACGCCTTTGGGTGACCTCAACGAAACCAATGCCATCAAGCTGGCGTTTGGTGATGATGCCAAGAAGTTGGTGGTGAACTCGACCAAGTCCATGACTGGCCACTTGTTGGGCGGTGCGGGCGGCATTGAGTCGGTGTTCACGGTGTTGGCCATCCACAACCAGATCTCGCCCCCCACCATCAACATCTTCAACCAAGATCCCGAGTGCGATCTGGACTACTGCGCCAACACAGCGCGTGAGATGAAGATCGATGCGGCGCTGAAGAACAACTTTGGCTTCGGTGGCACCAACGGCTCGCTGGTCTTCAAGCGCATCTGAGGCGGCTTGATCGCCTGATCCGTTGTGGCTGCCGGTTTGCTGACGCAACAGTCCGTGATTTGGGCGCTTCCCTCGGGGGCGTCCTCTTCGCGTTTGATTCGTTGTCTGGGGCAGGGTTTTCTCGCCCTCAGTGGCATCATGGCAGTGGCTTGGTCGGCGGAACTTTGTCGCGATCTGTGGGTCAATCAGCAGCACCGTGCCGTGATTGTGCTGGTTGTTCTGGCGTCTTTGGCGTGGTGTTTTCAGGTCGGTCGTCTTTGGCGTCATTGGTCTGGGGGGAATGCCGCCTTGCGATTGCACTGGACGGGCGACACCACAGAACAGCCTCATTGGCGTGTGATTGAGTGGAAGCAGCCCGTTTCTGTCCGTGTCGCGTGTGATTTCCAGGATTGGATTTTGCTGGATGTGAAATCTTTGTCGTCGGATGCTGAAACCCCTCGATCTGTGTGGTCATGGGTTCGTGGCCGTGACGATTTGACCTTGGAATCGAATTCATCCGTTGCTACGGCTCACCGCCTTCGGGCGCTGTTGTACCAGGCAAGGCGTGATACAGCCCAGCCGCATGGTCCAGATGGACTGGCGCCACAAGCAGCTGTTGGTCGCCGATCCCTGGCATCATGGGCTCGCGCGACATTCCCTGGAAGCAACTTGGCCCGTACCGTTTATTCCCGCACCAAAGTCAGCAGACTTCACCGAGATCCTTCCAAGGGCTCCCGGGCGGAGCCGTGGCCAGCGACTGAATTCCAGGCCACCCAGTGGTCGCCACGTGGTGGCGCCTTGGATGGCGCTTTTGAAGACGACGCGGCGACGGGATCTGGGCGGCAGTCAGGGGGAGGGCATTGATGTCTCACGACCATGTCGATGTCCCTGATCAGCCGCATGCTCAACGTGAGGCGGGTGACCACGACGCCCTGACCGGCGGGGACGTGGCAGCGGTCGCCTCCGTTGCTCATGCGTCGGGGACGGTCATTGACGTGGATGCCGCTCTGGTGGAGCGCGTCCAAAGAGGCGATCAGCGTGCCTTTGAAATGCTGGTGGTCAAGTATCAGCGTCGGATTGAGCGCCTGATTGCGCGCATGGTTCGCGATGTGGATTTGGTCGAAGACATCGCTCAGGAAACCTTCATCCGCGCGTACCGCGCCTTGCCCAATTTCCGGGGCGAAAGTGCGTTCTATACCTGGCTGTACCGCATTGGGGTCAACACGGCCAAGAAAGCGCTGCTCAGTCTCAAGCGTGATCCGCTGGTGAGCGAAGCGGCCCTGGCTTCCATGGATGACGAAGAGGATTCGTCTCGCGTCGAGAACGAGCTGACGGATGGGGAAACCCCTGAATCCGTTTTGGCCAGTCGCCAGATCGCGGAGGCGGTGAACTCCGCCATCGAAGACTTGTCGGACGACTTGCGTCAGGCCATTACCTTGCGTGAAATCGAGGGCCTCAGCTACGAAGAAATCTCTGAGCTGATGAATTGCCCCATTGGGACGGTCCGCTCCCGGATCTTCCGTGCGCGTGAGGCCATTGCCTCGCGTTTGCGCCCATTGCTCGATACCCGTCAGGGTGAACGCTGGTAAATGTAAAGTTCAGTGAACTTTTCCAAGTTGGCTGAATCTATCACCCAAAGAAGGGCACCACGGAGGTGTCCATACAGCGAGTGCACAAGCAGGAGTCTTGGCTTATGACCGAACGATTCAGTGATTCTCAAGCCACCCGTGAAGCCCTGTCAGCCTTGGCCGATGGTCAGGCGCAGGCGTCCGAAGTGACTCGGGCGTGCTCGGCGTGGCGGGATGATGCGCAAGCCAAGGCGACTTGGCAGGCCTATCACTTGATTGGCGATGTCATGCGCTCGGAGGACCTGGCTCAAGGGACGGATGGCTCGGCGTTTTTGAGTAAATTCCGAGATCGTCTGGCGCAGGAGCCCGTTGTACTGGCACCTGCGTCCGCGCAGGCTGCAGTTCGGCCTTCGGTGGAGGCGTCTTCGGCTGTGGTGGCGCTCAAGCGCCGTGCCTGGGCAGGCCCCATGGCGGTGGCTGCGGGCTTTGTGATGGTTGTGGGCGCGGTGGTGTCCATGCAGATGGGTGGACAGTCTGGTGGTGCCGGCAATGACCCGCGTCAGATGGCTCAGGCGCCGGCTTCGGTGCGCGTGGCAGCGGCGCCCGTCGTGACGACGGATTCCGGCCCCATTGCCCTGGCCTCAGCCAACACCGCAGCCCTGGCAGGGATGCCGGTTCAAAGCGGGAGTGTGAGCGTCGAAGGGGCATCCTTCAGCCGACCCGATGCCGCAGCGCCGGTGTTGATTCGCGATCCTCAAGTCGACCAGTTGCTGGCTTCTCTGCCGCGGCATGGCAACAGCGCTGAGGCGACCTTTGCCAGCCAAGGCAACATGGCGCGCGCGGCTGTCTTTGAGTTGCCCTGAGACCGTTTCCGGGCTTTACGCAGATTTACCGTCCGCCAACTCTTCGGCAGTGAACTGTCAGCCCATTGCTGCGTTCAAACGTTGACGGTTCCATACCGCTTTGTCTTCGTATTTGAAGGATTCAATCAATGGCGTCTTCCCATCAGTCTGCTTCTTCGACTTCTTCTATTGTGCGTCGCACACTTGTCGTCGGGGGCGTTGTGTCCGCTGTCGGGCTTGTGTTGAGTTCCAGCCTGTTCCCTCACGCATCGCAAGCGCAGCAAGCGCCGCAACAAGGGGCGCCGGTCACGGTCGCGGCCAACGCGGTCGCGCCGGTGACGCCCGCCACACCGCAGGCGCCAGTCATCGTCAAAGGCTTGCCAGACTTCACGGAATTGGTCGAACAGGTTGGCCCCTCTGTGGTCAGCATTCGCACCACGCAGCGTGTTTCTGCAGATGGGGAGGAGGGCGACGAAGCGGATGAGCAGATGCGGGAGTTTTTCCGCCGCTTCTTTGGCACACCGATTCCCAAACAAGACCCGCGTCGTGGCAACACGCCCAAGAAGGGTGGAGAGCAGGGTGAAGAGCGCCCCCGTGGCGTGGGCTCCGGCTTTGTGTTGAGCGCAGATGGTTATGTGATGACCAATGCCCACGTGGTCGACGGCGCCGATGAGATCTACGTCACCTTGACCGACAAGCGCGAATTCAAAGGCAAGTTGGTTGGGGCCGATAAGCGCACCGACGTGGCGGTGGTCAAAATCGATGCGGCGTCCTTGCCTGCGGTCCACATCGGTGATGTCAATCGCTTGAAGGTCGGTGAGTGGGTCATGGCCATCGGCACGCCCTTTGGTCTGGAGAACACCGTGACGGCTGGGATCGTCAGCGCGAAGGCACGCGACACGGGCGAAGAAATCCGCTTCATTCAGACTGACGTGGCCGTGAACCCCGGTAACTCGGGTGGCCCCTTGATCAACATGCGCGGTGAAGTGGTGGGCATCAACTCGCAGATCCTGAGCCGCTCCGGCGGCTTCATGGGCATCTCCTTGTCCATCCCCATTGATGATGCGATGAAGGTGGCTGAGCAGTTGCGCGCGGGCGGCAAAGTGGTTCGTGGCCGCATCGGCGTCCAGATTGAGCCTGTGACCAAAGAGGTGGCTGAGTCCTTAGGGCTGAGCAAGCCTCAAGGTGCGGTGGTGCGCATGGTGGAGTCCGGTGGCCCGGCTGACAAGGCTGGCGTTGAGGCGGGCGACATCATCACCAAGTTTGATGGCAAGGCCATCGACAAGGTGGCCGACCTGCCGCGTCTGGTGGGTGGCACCAAGCCTGGCTCCAAATCCACGCTGCAGGTCTACCGTCGTGGCGCCTACAAAGACTTGACCTTGACCGTGGTTGAGCTGGAGACGGACAAGCCAAAGGCTTCAGCAAAGGCTGAGGGCAACAAGTTGGCGGCGACGGCTTTGGGCTTGACCTTGGCCGATCTGAGTGCGCAGCAAAAGCAGGAGCTCAAGCTGACAGGCGGTGCCTTGGTTGAAGGTGTGGAAGGCCCTGCTGCTCGGGCAGGCCTGCGCCCAGGCGACGTGCTGCTGGCCATTGGCAATGTGCAGATCGCCGATATCAAACAGTTCGATGCCGTGTTGTCCAAGCTGGACAAGAGCCGTCCCGTCAGTGTGTTGGTGCGTCGTGGTGACTGGGCGCAGTACGCCGTGATCCGCCCCACAAGCAAGTAAGTTGCCTGAGCGGCTGCGGCCGCTTTTCCTTGGTCCCCGGTCGAATCCCAGTGATTGACCGGGGTTTTTGTTGGTGAAAACCCTTAAAAAAAGAATCTTGCACGGGCGCTTTGGCGGAGCTTGATCTGTTGATAACTTTACGGCACGGTGCGGGATTCTGGATACAATTGCGCCCATTCGTGTCTCTACGGTCGGCCTGTTGATCTGGCGACCTTTTTGAGACCCTCTCCTTCCAAATTCATCGCTCAAGTTACCCACAGATGCCTGTTGATAAGCTGTGGATAATCTGCGTGTTGGCGGTCTGCAACGGCTTGTTGGGGTTCAGCACCCGGCGTTCATGAGGGGCCTTTTGGCTACAATGAAGGCCCAACAAGCAGTTGCCATACGTTTTTGTTGGAAGGCGCGTCTTTCATTTGGACGTGCCTTTTTTTTATGAATCACATTCGCAATTTTTCGATCATCGCCCACATCGACCATGGGAAGTCCACCCTGGCCGATCGCATCATTCAACGGTGTGGTGGCCTCAGCGACCGCGAGATGGAAGCCCAGGTGCTTGACTCGATGGACATTGAGCGTGAGCGTGGCATCACCATCAAGGCGCAAACCGCTGCGCTTGAATACAAAGCACGTGATGGCAAGGTCTACAACCTCAATCTGATTGACACCCCCGGGCACGTTGACTTCTCTTACGAAGTCAGCCGCTCCTTGTCCGCGTGCGAAGGCGCTTTGCTGGTGGTCGATGCCAGCCAAGGTGTGGAAGCCCAGACCGTGGCCAACTGCTACACCGCCCTGGACTTGGGCGTGGAAGTGGTGCCTGTCCTCAACAAGATGGACTTGCCTCAGTCCGATCCTGAGCGCGCGAAGGAAGAGATCGAAGATGTGATCGGCATTGATGCCGAGCATGCCATCCCTTGCTCAGCCAAGACCGGCATGGGGGTCGATGACATTCTGGAGGCCGTGATTGCCCGCATGCCACCGCCAAAGGGCGATGAAGAGGGCCCGCTGCGCGCGATGATCATTGACGCGTGGTTCGACAACTACGTGGGCGTGGTGATGCTGGTGCGCGTGGTCGATGGCCAACTGCGCAAAGGCGAGCGCATCCGCCTGATGGCCACCAATTCGGTCTACCCAGCAGAACACCTGGGTGTGTTCACGCCCAAGTCCGTCAACCGTGACGCCTTGAAGGCCGGCGAAGTGGGCTTTGTGATCTGCGGCATCAAAGAGTTGGCCGCAGCCAAGGTTGGCGACACCATCACGGTCGAAAAGAAGCAGCCTAACAATGCGGGCCCAGCCACCGAGGCCTTGCCCGGCTTCAAAGAGATCCAGCCGCAGGTGTTTGCCGGCTTGTATCCCACCGAGGCGAGCGAGTACGACCAATTGCGTGATGCGCTTGAAAAGCTCAAGCTCAACGACAGCTCTTTGCGTTACGAGCCCGAGGTGTCGCAGGCCTTGGGCTTTGGCTTTCGCTGCGGTTTCCTGGGCTTGCTGCACATGGAAATCGTGCAAGAGCGCTTGGAGCGTGAGTTTGACCAAGACCTGATCACGACCGCGCCGAGCGTGGTCTATCAGGTCGAGCTCAACGGTGGCGAGGTCATCGAGGTGGAGAACCCCTCGAAGATGCCTGAAGTGGCCCGCATCAATGAGATCCGCGAGCCCATCGTGACCGTGCACCTGTACATGCCGCAAGACTATGTCGGGCCGGTGATGACGCTGGCCAACCAAAAGCGTGGCGTGCAGCTCAACATGGCCTATCACGGCCGTCAGGTCATGCTGACCTACGAAATGCCGTTGGCCGAAATCGTGCTGGACTTCTTTGACAAGCTCAAGAGCGTGTCGCGCGGTTATGCCTCCATGGACTACGAGTTCAAGGAGTACCGCGCCTCTGACGTTGTCAAGGTCGACCTGATGATCAACGGTGACCGCGTGGACGCGCTGTCGATCATCGTGCACCGTGCGCAAAGCCAGTACCGTGGCCGCGCCGTGGCGGCCAAGATGCGCGAACAGATCCCGCGCCAGATGTATGACGTGGCCATTCAAGCGGCCATTGGCGGCAACATCATTGCGCGTGAGAACATCAAGGCCTTGCGCAAGAACGTGCTGGCAAAATGCTATGGCGGCGACATCACCCGCAAGAAGAAATTGCTCGAAAAACAAAAGGCCGGTAAAAAACGCATGAAGCAAGTGGGCTCCGTCGAGGTGCCTCAAGAAGCGTTCCTGGCCATCCTTCAAGTGGACGATTGATGAGTTTCATTACTGGTGCTTTGTATGCGGCCCTCGTGGTTTATCTCGGGGGATGGTATGTGGGTCAATGGCAGGGCAATTTCTCGCTGCTGCTCTTTTTGCTGACGCTGGTCACGCTGGCTTATTGGTTGGCTGAGCGCTATAAGTTTCGTCCGGCTCGCGAAGCGGCTGCTTCGGCACTGGTCGCGCAGGACGAGGCCCGTCGTGCGCAATTGGCCAGCCAGGGCATTGCCCAGGTCGACAGCAACGTCTCAGAAGCGCGCAACAAGCTGCTGGCTCAGCCTTGGTGGCTGGACTGGACCGCAGGCCTGTTCCCCGTCATCTGTGCCGTGTTCTTGATGCGTTCGTTCCTGTTTGAGCCTTTCAAGATCCCGTCGGGTTCGATGGTGCCCACGCTGTTGGTCGGTGACCTGATCCTGGTGAACAAGTTTCACTATGGCATTCGCTTGCCCGTGATCAACAAAAAGATCATTCCCAATCACGAACCCCAGCGTGGCGATGTGATGGTGTTCCGTTATCCAGTCAACCCGAGCCTGGATTACATCAAGCGTGTGGTCGGTGTTCCGGGTGACGAGATCGCTTATTTGAACAAGAAGCTGACCGTCAACGGCAAGCCCATTGAATCGACCGCCATGGCTGACTTCTATGACGAAGACACCATGCGGTATTTCATGCAGTATTCCGAGAACCTGAGCGGGGTTTCTCACCGTTTGCTGATTGACAAAAATCGGCCGCCTTATATTCCGCAGCAATACGTCGAGGACTTTGCTTTCAAGGAAAACTGCCGATACAGCGGAGAAGGTGTGGTTTGCAAGGTGCCAGCCGGTCACTATTTCATGATGGGCGACAACCGGGATAATTCTCAGGATTCGCGCTTCTGGGGCTTTGTGCCTGACGAAAACATCGTCGGCAAGGCCTTTGTGATCTGGATGAACTTTGGCAACCTCAAACGACTGGGTTTCTTTCAGTAAGCATTGCTGTCAGGAGGCGATATGACTTTGAAGTCTGGCTCTCGCTCATGGCCGAACAGCCAATCCGGCGTGACCTTGATTGGCTTGTTGTTCTGGGCGGTGTTGCTCGGTTCCACGGCTTTGGTCTTGATGAAGGTGTTTCCCGCCGTCAATGAGTACCGCACGATCCAGACCATGGTCAACAAGATCGCGCAAACAGGCGCCAGTTCGGTTCCAGAGGTGCGGGCCGCGTTTGAGCGTGCACGCCAGGTGGAATACGGCGTGACCTCGGTCGCTGGCCGCGATCTGGAAGTCACGAAAGAAGACGACAAGCTGGTGATCAAGTTTGCCTACGACAAAGAAATCCCGTTGGTGGAGCCGGTTTACCTCTTGATCAAGTTTGAAGGCCATTCCAAGTGAGGCGATGGTTTGTCGCCTTGCCTGGGTAAGGTGAACACGTAGATGGTTTTGTCGGAATCTCTGAAGGCGCTCCAAACCCGTATTGGGTATGAGTTTGCCAATCCTGCCCTGCTGGTCAGGGCCGTGACACACAAAAGCTTTGGAAGCGACCACTATGAGCGGCTTGAATTCCTGGGGGATTCGGTGCTCAACCTGGGTGTGTCTGACCTGTTGTACGCACATTTCGATCGTTGCGATGAGGGCGTGCTGACCCGCGTGCGGGCCCACCTGGTTCGCCAGGACATGCTGCATAAACTGGCCCTGTCTCTGGCGCTTCCAGCCGTCATGCGTCTGAGCGACGGCGAGGCCAAAGGCGGCGGGGCACAGCGCCCGTCGATCTTGGCAGACGCTTTGGAGGCTGTGATCGGGGCGGTTTACCTGGATTCCGGCTTTGAGGCGGCCCAAAAACTAGTGCTGAGCTTGTTCGAGCCGGTCGTGGCGCAGACGACGCTGGACGGCTGGAGCAAGGATGCCAAGACTGCCTTGCAGGAATGGCTGCAAGCGCGCAAGATGGCCGTTCCAAGCTACCGCATTGCCTCCACGCGAGGCAAGGCGCATGAGCAGGTGTTCGTTGTCGCTTGCGACGTGCCTGCCTTGAACATGTCCGTGCTTGGCGAGGGGCTGTCGCGCCGCGCTGCCGAGCAAGTGGCCGCCAAACTGGCGTTGGAGCAATTGGAGCAGCAATCGCCAACGCCTCAAACGAAATCTTCCAAGAATTGAATGACATGACATCTAAGCCTCCAGCCAAAGCCACCGAGTCCAGCGCCGCGGTCAATCCTTCTTTGGACGACATGCTGGCGTCGTTGGCGATGGCTCGCAAAGGCGGCTCGGAGCAGTCCGTGTCTGCCGATCAGCAGCGTTGCGGCTTGGTTGCCATCATTGGGCGTCCGAATGTGGGGAAGTCCACCCTGCTCAATGCACTGGTGGGACAGAAGGTGTCCATCACGTCGCGCAAGGCGCAGACCACCCGCCATCGCATCACCGGCATCCACACGGATGCTGAAACTCAGTTTGTGTTTGTCGATACCCCAGGTTTCCAGACCCGGCATACCACCCGTGGGACGGCTGCACTCAACCGCAATCTGAACAAGACCGTGCAGGCGACCTTGGCTGATGTGGATGTGGTGCTGTTCCTGGTTGAGGCCGGACGCTTTGGTCCTGACGATGCCAAGGTGCTGGCCTTGTGCCCCAAGGAAAAGCCGGTCATGTTGGTGGCCAACAAGCTGGACTTGGTGCATCGGCGCGAAGACCTGTTCCCTTGGCTGGAAAGCATGAAGGAGCACCATCCTTTTGCTGAATTCATCCCCTTGTCGGCCCAGCGCGAGGCTGATACCAAACGCCTGCTAGACATCGTGCGCCCCTACTTGCCACAGCAAGCTTGGTGGTATGACGCCGATGCCCTGACGGATCGCACAGACCGTTTCCTGGCCAGCGAAATCATCCGTGAGAAGCTCTTTCGCCTGACGGGCGATGAGTTGCCCTATACCTCGACGGTGGTGATCGACGCCTATGCCGAAGAGCCGCCCCCCCCCAACAAGCCCAAGGCAACGGGCCTGGTGCGCATCGCGGCCACCATCATTGTGGAGCGCGAGCAGCACAAGGGCATGGTCATTGGCGACAAGGGTGAGCGACTCAAACGCATTGGCACCGAGGCCCGAACGGAGTTGGAGCGTCTGCTGGGTACCAAGGTATTCTTGGAAGTGTGGGTCAAGGTGCGTTCAGGTTGGGCTGATGACGAAGCCCGTCTGCGGACTTACGGCTACGAATAACTTGGTCCTGGTGCCGTGGGCAAAGCCGTTCATCGACAAGGCGAATTGGCCTATGTCCTGCACAGCCACGATTGGAGCGAGTCCAGTCTGATCCTGGAGTTGCTGACGCGCACGCATGGCCGCGTGGTGGCGGTGGCCAAGGGGGCCAAACGCCCGTATTCGCA
The DNA here is from genome assembly GCA_028869095.1 of Burkholderiales bacterium. Classification (GTDB taxonomy): domain Bacteria; phylum Pseudomonadota; class Gammaproteobacteria; order Burkholderiales; family Burkholderiaceae_C; genus Aquabacterium. The sequence goes on along the minus strand of JAGWTE010000068.1, from coordinate 458 downwards.
ACTGCGGCCCGTGCTGATGCCGTTTCAGCGCTTGCAGGTGGGCTTTGGTGCCAAGCGCACCGAAGACACGGAGGTTTGGCTGCTGCGGCAGGCGGAATGGGCTGGCGGCCCCGCTTGGCCTGGTGGTCCAGCCTTGCTGCCGGGCTTTTACCTCAACGAGTTGTTGATGCGATTGACGGCCCGGCATGATCCGCACCCGGCCTTGTTTGACGCGTATGCTCAAACCCTACAAGCCATGGCCGAGCCGTCCTTGCTGCAGGCGGGGTTGCGTGCGTTCGAATTGATTTTGTTGCGCGAGTTGGGACATCTGCCCGATCTTTCCGTTGAAACGGTGTCTCAAGCTGCGCTGCACAGTGGTCAGCCGTATGAGCTGCATGCGCAGTTGGGTGTCGCGCCCGCCCGCTGGGTCGGCGAGGTTGATGCGGGCCCCGTTGTGTTGGATGGGGCCGTCCTGGCTG
>JAGWTE010000067.1 GCA_028869095.1 Burkholderiales bacterium | reverse complement strand
CCCATCCAGTGCGCAATGCGCGGCCCGCCGCCTTCACGCAGGCGTTGGGTTTCGATGTAGCTGCCGCCTAGGATGAACAGCACCACCACCGCCGTGTTGGTCTCGAAAAACAGGGCCGGGTAGCCAATCGCGAAGGGCATGATCATTTTGTAGACCAATGCCAGGAACAGGTTGACGGCCACGGTCAAGCCCACCAAGAGCAAGGCAAACCAGGCAAACAGCTTGAAGGTCTGAGCGTGTGCGTGTTCTTGAAGCTGTCTGAATCTCATGACCGATGGGATGCGATGGCGCAGGGATCAATCAACAGCATCAGAAGCTGACTTTGACCGGGGCGCGTTCGGCCTCAGTTTGCGTGGCTTGCAGCATGGCCGCTGTCTTGAAGCCAAACAGATTGGCCACGACATTGGTGGGGAACTGATGGGCCGCGTTGTTGTAGTCCAGCGTGGTGTCGTTGAACAGCTGGCGCGAGAAGGCCACCTTGTTTTCGGTGTGGGTCAACTCTTCGCTGAGTTCGCGCATGTTCTGGTCGGCCTTGAGTTCGGGGTAGGCCTCGATCACGGCTTTGAACTGGGTCATGGCGTTGGCCAGCACGCCTTCGGCCATGCTCAGGCTTTGGATCGGGCCGGCATGGTTGGGGCGTGTCTTGACCAGGTCGGCGGCGGCAATGACTTGCGCGCGGGCGGCGGTGACGCGCTCCAGCGTGTCGCGCTCATGCTCCAGATACTTGCGGGCCACCTCGACCAGATTGGGGATCAGGTCATGGCGGCGCTTGAGTTGCACGTCGATTTGGGCGAAGGCATTGGAGATTTCGTTGCGCAGGCGAATCAGCCGGTTGTAGGCTCCGACAGCCCAGAACAACACCAGGGCCAGGATGGACAGGCTCACGATTTGCGAAACGGACATGGGGCCTCCTTGAAAGGATCAGTCTTGAGACTGGGTAGGTGAGTATGCGGGGGCGGGCTCAGGCTTGGGCCTGCCACTGTTCAAATCCGTCGCGACGCAACTGGCAGGCCGGGCATTGTCCACATCCGTAGCCCCAGGCGTGGCGTTGCTGGCGGTCGCCCAGGTAGCAGGTGTGGGTGTGCTCGACGATGAGTTCGTTCAAGGCGGGGCCGCCCAGTTGATCGGTCAGGGCCCAGGTTTGGGCCTTGGTCAGCCACATCAGAGGCGTCTCGACCGTCATGGGGGTGTCCAGCCCCAGGCTCATGGCCACTTGCAGGGCTTTGAGCGTGTTGTCGCGGCAGTCGGGGTAGCCGGAGTAATCGGTCTCGCACATGCCGCCCACCAGCACGCTCAGGCCACGGCGATAGGCCACGGACGCCGCAAAGGTCAAAAACAGCAGGTTGCGGCCCGGCACAAAGGTGTTGGGCAGGCCATTGCTTTGCATTTCAATGGCGCGCGACTCGGTCAGGGCGGTGTCAGAGATCTGACCCAGCAGGGCCAAATCCAGCAGGTGGTCGGGGCCCAGTTTGGCGCCCCACTGCGGAAAGTGTTGCGCGATGGCTTGGCGCACCGGCTCGCGGCAGTCCAGCTCCACCTTGTGACGCTGGCCGTAGTCAAACCCGATGGTTTCGACCTTGGCAAAGCGTTGCAGCGCCCAGGCCAGGCAGGCGGTGGAGTCTTGTCCCCCTGAGAACACCACCAGGGCGGCGCGAGGGTCGGCGGTCAAAAGCTGGTCAGATCGTGGGTGTGGCATGGCAGCGCGGCATGACAAAGCTCAAAAAATACCCGGACGGCGGGCCCGCATTTGATCGCGGGGTTGGCCGGGGGGCTCAAGCTGGGGGACAATAGAGGGTTTTCGAGAGCCCAACCTGCATTGTGCAGGTTCTTCAGGAACCGTTATGGCTGCTTTCAACCAAGAGACCGTTACTTACGTCCATCACTGGAACGATTCGCTGTTCAGCTTCAAGACCACGCGCGATCCTTCGCTGCGTTTTGCAAGCGGCCACTTTGTGATGATCGGCCTGGAAGTCGACGGCAAGCCGCTGATGCGCGCCTATTCCATCGCCAGCGCCAACTACGAAGAACATCTCGAGTTTTTGAGCATCAAGGTGCAAGACGGCCCCTTGACCTCGCGCCTGCAGCACTTGAAGGTGGGCGACAAGTTGTTGGTCAGCCGCAAGGCAGTTGGCACCCTGGTGGTGGATGACCTCAAGCCCGCCATGAACCTGTACCTGTTCGGCACCGGTACCGGCTTGGCCCCGTTCATGAGCATCATTCAAGACCCCTACACCTACGAGAAATTCGAGAAGGTCGTGCTGGTTCATGGCGTGCGGACCGTGAGCGAGTTGGCGTATCACGACTTCATCAACGAAGAGTTGCCCGACCACGAACTGCTGGGCGAGCTGATCCGCGAGAAGCTGATGTACTACCCTCTGGTGACCCGCGAAGAGTTCCGCAACCAGGGCCGCCTGACCGACCTGATCGAAAACGGCAAGATGGCTGCCGATCTGGGCATGGCGCCGCTGAACCCCCACACCGACCGCGCCATGATGTGCGGCAGCCCCTCGATGCTGGCTGACCTGTGCAAGATCCTGGACGCCCGTGGTTTCCAGGTCTCGCCTTCGCAAGGCGTGCCAGGCGACTATGTGATCGAGCGCGCTTTCGTCGAAAAGTAAAGCCGGCGATCTCCCGCCAAAACCCCGGTTGTGCCCATCACGCCGGGGTTTTTTGCATCTTGAACTCTCCAGACGCACAAGATGCCCTGATGGCATGAAATCAAGGGAAAACCAGTGGGGCTGAATTTGTGACAGATGTCACGATGCGGTCCTCGTGGATTGCAGTACCTCACGTTGACGACCGGGTTGCATTCGACGGATGAATCGCGGTGTCACGTCAACGTTGAAGGACCTCTCTCGTGTTGTATTCCAGGGTGCTGTTTGGTTTGTGGTGCATGGGCACGTTCGCGACGCAGGGACATGCCATGTCCAGCGTGTCTGACGCGGACCTGCATCAGGTGTTTGCCAAGGACGGCGTGACGATTGCCTCAGAGCTGAACATCAAGCTGGGCTCGTTCACTTATCTGGATTCCGATACGCCGGGCGGGGCCCAATCGGGCAAGGACGTCACCCTTCGCGGCCAGTATCTGCAAAGAATCGACACCTTGAGTTCACTGGACTTTGCCGACCGAATGAAGACGGTGATGATGGGGCACGGCGCGTCGGCCTCTGTGGCGTCGAATCAAATGGATGCCTGGGTTGCGGCTGGGACATACGACATGGCGGCCGAGGTGACGCAAATTGCCTTTCCGGATGCTGGCCTGGACAGCCGCTTGGCGCCAACCATTCACATTGGTGCGGTGACCTCGGGTAACAGTTCGAGATCCATGGGGGCGGTGCAATTGAAGAACTACGATCTGCAAGGCACGAGCACTTGGAGTTGGCGGCACTGACCGACCTGTCAAGGTCGAGATCGGTTCGGGTGAATGAAGCCTCGGCGGCGTAGAGCGCTCCGAGGCTTTTTTGTGGGCGTCATGGCACTTGTACTCCATACTGCGTGGCGTTCTCTCAACGCTTCAATTGAAGGAGGCAGACTGACCATGGGTTCCAAGCAAGTCCGACGAACAGCAGGCCGCATGCATTGGCTGGCATCTTGGGTGACACCTGTAGCGGCCGTGGTGGCCTACTTGGCGTTTTGGCCCACGGGTGTCGATCCGGTCTCTTGGGCCGCCCCGCAGGACCTGGGTTATGTGGGGGCTCATGCGCTCAATCAACGTTTGGCGGGCTTGAAGCAAGTGGCACTCGCGGCTGGACAAGACGGCCCCGAGCACATCACGGCCTACCAGGGCGCGGTCTACACCGGGCTGTCCAATGGCGATGTGCTCAAAGTCAGTGTGGATGGTCAGACCCAATCGGTGGTCGTCAACACGGCGGGGCGCCCGCTGGGTATTGACTTTGACGCCCAAGGGCGGATGCTGCTCGCCGATGCGTTCAAAGGGTTGTTGCGTGTGACCGGGCAAGGGGCGCAGGCCAAGATCGAGACCATCTTGTCGCAGGTGGACGACCCGGTCCCCAATGATCCCGTGCGCTATGCCGACGCCGTCAAGGTGGCGCCGGATGGCACCATCTGGGCGACAGATGCGAGCCGTCGCTTTGGTGCCAAGGCCTTGAACAGCACCTTTGAAGCCAGTGTGCTGGACATCCTGGAGCACAGCTGCACAGGCCGGGTGATTGCTCTGGACCCGGTTAGTTTGAAGAGCCGGGTTGCCCTGTCAGGCTTGTGCTTTCCCAATGGCATCGCTTTCACGCCAGATGGCAAGACCATGTTCTTGTCGGAAACGGGCAGCTACCGCATCTTGAAGCTGGACTTGGCCAAGCTGTCGGTGGCGCATTCCAACCAAGGCACCGTTGGCGTGCCCACGGTTGACAACGCCTTGGCTCAAGGGGCTGCCACGGTGTTGGTGGACAACCTGCCGGGCTACCCGGACAACCTCATGCGCAGCGAGGCGGGCCGCTTGTGGGTGGGCTTGACCAAGCCCCGTAGCCACTTGATCGACAAGCTCTCGAATCAGCCGTTTGTGCGCTCTGTGGTGCTGCGCTTGCCTCGGGCGACCTGGCCGGTGCCCAAAGCCTATGGCCATGTGATCGCATTCGATGACAGCGGCAAGGTGGTGGACGATTTGCAAGACCCAACCGGTGCGTATCCAGAGACCACCTCGGCGACGGAAGTGGACGGCAAGCTCTTCATCCAAAGCCTGCACGCGCATGCCATTGGGTGGATGCCTTACGTGGGGCCGAGCAAGCCTTGAGGCGGAAGGGTGCGGCGTGGGTGCGGAGCCCGACGAGATGGGGCTCGCCAGCAATCAAAGACCGATCAAGCGCCACGCGTCCCAAGCCGTTTTGAGGATCAGAGCGCCCACCACCAGCAAGAACACGGTGCGCACAAAGCGCGTGCCGTGCTTCAAAGCCAGGTGGGTGCCGATGCTGCTGCCGGCGACATTGGCCACGGCCATGGGCAAAGACAAGGCCCAGGCCACATGACCATGCGGAATGAACCAGGCCAGTGAAGCCAGGTTGGTCGCGAAGTTCAAGCGCTTGGCGGCCGCGCTGGCATGCAGGAAATCCCAGCCCAAGCCCCGCACCAAGGCAAACACAAAGAAGCTGCCGGTGCCAGGGCCAAACAGGCCGTCATAAAACCCCACGGTGCCGCCCAGCACGGTGGCCAGTGCCGCCTCTTGGCGGTGAGACCAGTGGGGCGCGTGTTCATGGCCCATGTCTTTGCGCCACAGGGTGTAAGCCCACACGGCGGCCAGCACCATGGGCAGGGCGACACGAAAGCGCTGCGCAGGCACTTGAGTGGCCAGCCAGGCGCCGATCAGCCCGCCGGTCATGGCCGCCGCCATGGCACCCAGCAAGCGAGCCGAGGGCAGGCACACACGTTTGGCGTATTGCCACGCAGCCCACCCAGTGCCCCAGATGGAGGCCGCTTTATTGGTGCCCAGCAAGGTCGCCGGCACAGCTTGCGGGAACAATCCAAACAGCGAGGGCACCATGATCAAGCCGCCACCACCCACGATGGCATCGACTAATCCGGCCAAAGTGGAGGCCATCAACATCAAGCCGACGTTGATGGCGTTGAGGTCCAACACCAATGCAGCCTACTTCAATGCCGCGATCAGGTGCGGATCTCGCCCTGGCCCAAGACCACGAACTTCATCGAGGTCAGGCCTTCCAAGCCCACGGGGCCGCGTGCATGGAACTTGTCGGTGCTGATGCCGATCTCGGCGCCCAGGCCGTATTCAAAGCCGTCGGCAAAGCGGGTGGAGGCGTTGATCATCACGCTGGCTGAGTCCACCTCACGGATGAAGCGCATGCCATTGGGGTGATTGGTCGTCAGGATCGAATCGGTATGGTGCGAGCCATAGCGGTTGATGTGGGTGATCGCCTCATCCAACGAGTCCACCACCTTCACAGCGATCACGGGGGCGAGGTATTCCTCAGACCAGTCTTGCTCGGTCGCGTCCACCACCTGGGCATCTTTGACGTCGGCCAGAATGGCTTTGGCGCGCGCATCGCAGCGCATCTCGACGCCCTTGGCGGCAAACACGGCGCCCATGCGAGGCAAGAAGGCCGCCGCTTGCTTGGCATGCACCAGCAACGATTCGGTGGCGTTGCAGGGGCTGTACTTTTGCGTCTTGGCGTTGTCTGTGACTTTCACAGCCAGGTCCAGGTCGACTTCGCTGTCGACATAGGTGTGGCAGTTGCCATCCAGGTGCTTGATCACGGGCACCTTGGCCTCGGCGCTGATGCGCTCGATCAGGCCCTTGCCGCCACGGGGAATGATCACGTCCACATACTGCGGCATGGTGATCAGCTGGCCCACGGCGGCGCGGTCGGTGGTCTGCACCAGTTGCACGGCATCAGCGGGCAGGCCGACTTGGGTCAGCGCGGCTTGCACCAGCTTCCACAAAGCCAGGTTGGAGTGGATGGCTTCCGAGCCGCCGCGCAGCACGCAGGCGTTGCCGCTCTTGATGGCCAGGGAGGCGGCCTCAATGGTGACGTTGGGACGGCTTTCATAGATCATGCCGAACACGCCAATGGGCACGCGCATTTGGCCCACGGTGATGCCGGTGGGGCGGCGGCGCAGATTGGTCATCTCGCCAACCGGGTCGGGCAGGGCGGCGACTTGTTCGCAGCTTTCGGCCATGGTGGCGATGACCTTGTCGGTCAGGCGCAGGCGGTCCACCATGGGGGCGGACAGGCCGTTGCGCTCGGCGGCCATCACGTCGCTTTCGTTGCGCGCTTTCAACTCGCCCGCGTGTTGGCGGATCTGGGCGGCCAGGGCCAGCAGGGCGTTGTTTTTCGCAGCGGTCGAGGCGGCAGCCATGGCCGTGGCTGCCACGCGGGCGGCCTGGCCCACGGCGGTCATGTACTGGTCAACCGGCAGGTTGGCGGCGTCGGGGGATGCAATCGCGGTGTTCATGAGGCAAGATTGTCTCAAACACTGGCCCAACATGCAGCATCAGGTCATTCACATTCATCCCCAAGCCCCTCAAAAGCCTGCCTTGGGGGCCGCTTGCAACGGCTGTGGCCTGTGTTGCCTGGTCGAGCCGTGCCCGATTGGGGTGGTGGTCAGTGGTCGCCTCAAGGGCGAATGCAAGGCTTTGGTCTGGTCGGATCAGGCCGGTCGTTACCACTGTGGGGTGCTGGCCCAGGCTTACGAGGCCGCTCGGCCCGCCCTGGATGGCCGCAAAGCACCTTGGTGGCGCCGCCTGTGGTGGCGCTGGGTGCACCGCATGATTGCCGCAGGAATCGGGTGCGACGCGGCGCTGGAGGCCGTGTCCCCCGTGAAAAATTAACGGCTTGGCCAGAACTGGGCGTTTTGTGGGGCTTTTTGCTGCGACCGCACCTTGATTGCATTCCATAGCATGGACACCATCCGATCAGGAGGCCGCCATGCGCAAGAAGAAACTGCTCCAGAACACCTTGTTTGCCGCCATCGTGGCGTGCGCGGTGTATGTCTTGCACTCGCAGGCCGATGCCGATGTGGCGGCCCTGTCCTCGTCTGCCGTGGCCAGCTCGCAAAACTGGTAAACGCGCGCCCCGTCAGGACGTCCGCTTATGACGTCCGATCTTGGCGTCTGATCACGGTGCAATGGATGCGATGTGGATGTGCCGCGCCGCTCAGCGCCAGCCAAACATCATCGATCGCGCAATCAATCGTTTCAAGGGGCTGACGGCCCCCACGGCGCCCAGGCCCAGTCCACGCAAGGTGGCCAGAATCGGGGCCGGGAAGGTGAAGCTGCGGGCCAAAAAGTCTGTCGTGGCCAAGAGCGCCACCCGATCAGGCTGACGCTTGCGCTCAAACCGAGTCAGCGCACGCTGCACCCATTCAGACTTTGCTTGGGGTGAGGCGCAAGACACCGGGCGCGCATCGCGCAGGGCGCTCAGCAACTCGTGCACATCCCGCATGCCCAGATTCAGGCCTTGTCCTGCCACGGGGTGCAAGGTTTGCGCCGCGTTGCCAATGCGCACGACCGCGCCTTCGCTGACCAAGCGCCGGTGGGCGTTCAAGCCCAGGGGGAAGCATTTGAGCGGGGACATGTCCACGATCGGGCCCACACGAGGGTGGAACAGGGTGTTGAGCACCGTCAGGCGCTGGGCGTTATCCAAGCCTTTGACCGGATCGTCGTTTTGCTGCACGCACCACACCAAGGCGGCACGCGGGCCGACCTTGCCATCCGGTGTCAGACGTCCAGGCGGCAAGGGCAGCAGCGCAGCGGGGCCTGAGGGCGTGAAGCGCTCATAGGCGACCCCCACCGGGCTGTCGGGCGACAACATCACGGTGCCCACCCAGGCGCTTTGTTCGTAATCGCGGCTGACGCCATCAGGCCAATGCAGCTTGGGTTGGTCGGCAAAGACACCGCCCTCGGCCAGCACGGCCAGGTCAAATGGCTCGGCGATGTCGGCATCGACCTCCACCCCTTGGCCCGTGGGCTTGACGCCTTTGACGGCGGTGCCAAAGCGCATGCTCAGCCGGTCCGGGTTGCGCGCAATGGCCTGCAGCCACGCTTGTTGCAAAGGCGCGACGAGGGTGCCGTAGCTGACCACGGCGCCCAATTGCGGCACACCTTGCTCGCGGGCTTGGATACGCACCTCCGGCTGTCCTTGGCCTGGCCACAAGACTGTGGGCTGTTGCTGCGACACGTGGACTTCGGCAATGGCGGCGCTTTGGCCCGACGCCTGGATGGCGTCCCACACACCCATGCGTTGCAACTCTTGCACCGTGCCCTGCGACAAGGCAAGCGTGCGTGGGTCACCCGACACGTCTTTGTCAGCGGGACGGGCATCGAAGACGGTGATGCGCGCATCGGGCAGGGCTTGGGCCGCTTGTAGAGCCAAACTCAAACCCGCAGGGCCGGCGCCAATGATGGCCAGGGACACCGTGGGGGAAAAATCCAGTTGAGTGCTCGCAGAGGTCATGGTGCAATGCCCAAAAAGCCGGGAAGGCAGGCGTTAAGCGGGTTGTTGGGGCATATTTTCATGCGGAAACAGTCCCGGATTAGACACTTCCTATAATCCCATGGTCCAAGCCAACTTGACTTGATCTACAGCGTGTCTTCCACCTCTACCTCTGTTGCCAGCTATCGCACCCTGGTTGCCGCCGATATGGCTGAGCTCGATCAGGTGATCCATCGCCGCCTGGCCTCGGAGGTGGTGCTGGTCAACCAGATCTCGCATTACATCGTCAACGCCGGGGGCAAGCGCGTGCGGCCCATGCTGCTGTTGCTGATTGCCAAGGCTTTGGGTTGCGACAGCCCGCATCGCCACGAGTTGGCGGCGGTGGTGGAGTTGATCCACACCTCCACGCTCTTGCATGACGACGTGGTGGACGAGTCTGACCTGCGCCGTGGTCGCAAGACAGCCAACGCCATGTTTGGCAATGCCGCCAGCGTGCTGGTGGGCGACTTCCTGTATTCGCGCTCCTTCCAGATGATGGTGTCGACCAACCGCCCCCGGGTGATGGAAGTGCTGGCCGACGCCACCAATGTGATCGCCGAGGGCGAGGTCTTGCAGTTGATGAACATGCACGACCCCGACATCTCGATGGACGACTACCTGAAGGTCATCGAATACAAAACGGCCAAGCTGTTTGAAGCCAGCGCCCGTTTGGCGGCGGTCTTGGTTGACGCGCCCAAAGAGCTGGAAGAGGCTTGCGCGTCTTACGGCCGCACCCTGGGCACGGCCTTCCAATTGATCGACGACCTGCTGGACTACGAAGGCAGCACCGCCGAATTGGGCAAGAACATTGGCGACGACCTGCGTGAGGGCAAGCCGACTTTGCCCTTGCTGGTGGCCATGCAGCGCGGCACGCCCGAACAACGCACCTTGATTCGCGATGCGATCATCAATGGTGAGGTCGAGCGCATGCCCCAGATCGTGGAAGTGGTCCGAGCCACCGGCGCGCTGGAGGCCACGCGTGAGGCTGCACAGGCTCAGGCCGATCAGGCCAAGCAGTGCCTGGCAGCCTTGCCAGAATCCGAATTCAAGGACGCTTTAGTACAATTGGCCAATGACTCGATTCACCGCTCGTCGTGATCCGATCGGATCAGGCAGGGCGGGGGAATCGGCATACGGGGTGTAGCTTAGCCTGGTAGAGCGCTACGTTCGGGACGTAGAGGCCGGAGGTTCGAATCCTCTCACCCCGACCAGACAAAAAACGGAAAAGCCCAAGTGAATCAAGCACTTGGGCTTTTTGCTTTTGGTCGTCATGAATGCCGATTCGGAGTAAATCTTGGCCCTCGATGGCCCAAGAATGGCCCAACAAGTCGATGTGGTTTTGACTGGGTCGCGCGCCGTGGGTTGGCGAGGCCCAGGCTTACCGCTTGACGGTGCTGTGAATTTCCCCATACTGTCATGCATGGGTGGACGCAACAGCGCTCCTGCCTAGCGCCCTACAAGAACGCTGTGTAGCCCAAGGCGCGAGAGGCAGGGAGATCAGGCCAACTGAGAGATAACCTGGTCGAGAGAGCAACTCAACGCTCGGCGTGTACCCGCCAGGGTGTAGATGCAGGTGCGCAAGCGCAACCGACACCTGTCATCAAGCCCAAGTGATCAAGGCCCCGTGAGGTGCGGCGAAGAACGTCAAGTTTCTGAACTTGATGCGCCGCAACCAACAGCACCGGCTCTCGCAAGCGCGCTTGCTTGTGAGACTCCTATGCCGAGATCATCTCCGGTCGCCCGTACTGGCGACTCATCACGCCCCGCACGATCAAAAAGCGCAACCAAGCCGGTCGCGCAAGCTGTAGCAGAGGGATTCGCCCCCGTCTGTATCGCTCCTTCGTTGCCGCCCGTGGCCCCGCCTGCCGATCTGCCACGGATTCTGTTCATCGAGCAACTTGCCTCCCTCATTGGCAAGACAGAAACGACCATCAGGACGTGTGCGACCAACGCCAAGTACGCGCATCTGATCCCCCGGCCATTCAAGCTTCCGAATAGCCGCCGTCTGTGCTGGTACGAGCGCGATGTTCTTGAGTGGATCGAATCCACCCGCCCCGCCGAGCCACCACCGCCGCGCCGCCCCCGTGGCCGGCCAACGAAAGCCGAGCAGCTGTCGCGAGCTCGATGGGCTCAAAACAACACAGCGCAGCCGTCAGCCAAGGGAGGTGAGCAATGAGCTCCCTTGACGACTCCCCTATCGACGGCGACGCGGCCCTCCGTGCCGAGTATGCCGCTGCGTTGATCGCACGCGGCGTCTCCAGAGAAGATGCTCAGGCGCTTGCAGCTAGAACGCAGTACTTGCCGCAAGCGGCTCGGGCGGCAAAGCCCTCGCCGCGAGCAGGCGCCCCTCTGTCACCTGATACGCCACCAAAGGCGCTCGGCGCTCGTGACGCCAAGCTGCTTGAAGCAGGGGTCGCCATCGCGCAAGACCCACCAGATTGGAATGAGTTGATCTTCCATCACTCCATCCTTTGTCAGACCGGCCTGCCGCGTCGGAAAGTGAAGGAGCGGGAGTTTCAGCGTCGTGTCGGTTCGGCATGGCTGCACCTGCAGGCAGGCATCCTCAGCATTGGCGGCGTCCCGGTTCCACAGCCCATCCCGTACGGCGCTACTCCGCGCCTTGCTTTGGCATGTATCGCCACGTTGGCCCTGCGAAGCAGTTCGCCGGCCATCGAAATTGGTCGCACGCCCGCTGACTTCATGCGCTTGATTGGCCTCGCTGACACGCAAGGGGGCCGCTACAAGACTCTGCGCTGCCAGCTCAACGCCATGGCTGTCTGCCGGCTTCAGATGGGCTTCGCCGACCATACCTTCAACAGCATGGCCGTGAAGCAGTACGAAGCTTGGCTGCCGCGTTCTGCCGGTGAACTCAACAAGTGGCCCAATGTTCTTGTTCTCACCGACGACTTCTACAAAGAGTTGCGCGCACACGGCGTTCCACTGGATCGTCGTGCGCTTCACGCTTTGACCGGGTCCGCCCTGTGCATCGACATCTACACATGGCTGGCCTACCGGCTTCACCTCATCAAGGGGCCACCCGTGACCGTCCCGTGGGCGGCGCTGCGCCTGCAATTCGGGCAAGAGTACTGCGGCGTTCGTGCCGAGGACGATTTCCGCACGAGTTTCTTGCTTGCCCTACCCAAAGTGCTGGCGGAATACCCGCAAGCGAAAGTTACCCGATACCCAGGCGGGCTGGAGCTGCACGCCTCGCCTCCGCCCGTGCAACCACGAGTCTTTGCGGTGAGTCCGCCCCGCCGTCCGCGATGCGAGAGGAGCGGTGCATGAGCAAGCTCATACAAAGCCTAAAAGCCAAGATGCTTCAAAGCACCAACCTTCTACAGCAGCTTGCGTCCGACCGCTCGCGCAATGCCGGTCGCTCGCCCGACACGGAGCACGACTACCTGCGGCTCGGGCAATCGTTGCTCACCCGAGCCAAGGTGGCGCAGGACGGGTTGATCGGCGTGGTATCTGACACCCGACGCCCCTCCACGTTCCAGAAGCGCATGTCCGCCCTGAGGTTCACCCTGCAGCAAAGGCAGTTGGAATTGCTGGGCAGCATCATCGAACCCGTTTCGGATGAGCAGGCACAAAGACACATCGCTGCGTTCGACGAACAAATCGCGCGCGTGCAGGCCCTGCTCGAACTTCGGCGAAGAGGCCTAGGCGGTCTGCGAGCCCTACGCAACAGCAAACGGCGAGCCCTCAGTGGGCTTCCCCCTGACTGGCGCGTCCAACTCTGCAA
>JAGWTE010000268.1 GCA_028869095.1 Burkholderiales bacterium | reverse complement strand
ACGGCCCTTTGCCTCCGGTCGATTGAGTTTGCTGTTTGGTCTGCTGGCCGCGCCGGTTCTGCTGATGATCGCGGGTGCGCTGTGCTGGTTGCTGCCTCTGCCATTTTTGGGCGTACTGGCCATTTATTACGTGCTCACACTGGCTTACAGCTTTTGGCTCAAACGCTTGGTCATGATTGATGTGTTGACCTTGGCCGGCTTGTACACCGTGCGCATCGTCGCTGGGGCTGCGGCCACGGCCATCCCGCTGTCCTTCTGGCTCTTGATGTTTGCCATCTTCATCTTCCTGAGTTTGGCCATCGTCAAGCGCTATGCAGAGCTGTACGTCATGCGCGCCAAGGGTAAGCTGACCGCCTCGGGGCGGGGCTACCAGGTGGCGGACTTGAGCATGCTGCAAAGTCTGGGCACAGCCTCGGGTTACCTCAGCATCCTGGTGCTGGCTTTGTACGTGAACTCGCCTGAGATCAGCACCATGTACCGTCATCCCAAGGTGGTTTGGTTCCTCGTGCCGGTCATGCTCTATTGGGTCAGCCGCATCTGGATGGAAACCCACCGCGGCAACATGCATGACGACCCCTTGGTCTACGCCATGAAAGACCGCACCAGTCTATTGACCGGTGTGGCGGCCATGGTGGTGCTGTGGCTGGCCATTTGATTGCCTTTGCGCATGGCCACCACCCGAACCATCCAAGCCTGGGGGCGCCTGCAGCGACCCGAGCACACCCTGTGTGATCTGAGCGATCGGCATCGTCCTTGGCCTCATTTGGTGGGGGATGCCGATCTGGCTCAGCGCACGTGGTTGCCTTTCGGCAATGGTCGCAGCTATGGGGACAGCAACCTCAACCCCGATGGTGGCCTGTTGCTGACGCGGCATCTGGATCGATTCATTGACTTTGACCCCAGCACAGGCCGCTTGCGTTGCGAGGCCGGTGTCTTGCTGTCAGACATCTTGCGCCTGGTGGTGCCACAGGGCTGGTTTCTGCCCGTTACGCCGGGCACACAGTTCGTGACGGTGGGTGGCGCCATCGCCAATGACGTGCATGGCAAAAATCACCATGTGGCGGGCTCGTTTGGCAACCATGTCAGCCAGTTGGAGCTGGTTCGTTCTGACGGCAGTGTGCGTGTGTGCTCGCCGCAGCAACACGCTGACTGGTTTGCAGCCACCATTGGTGGCCTGGGCCTGACTGGTGTCATCACCTGGGCTGAGATGCAGCTCAAGCGCGTGGCCAATCCCTTCATGGACTCAGAGACGATCCGCTTTCACAGCGTCGATGAGTTCTTTGAGATCAGCGCACAATCTGAATGCGATCACGAATACACCGTGTCCTGGATTGATTGTGCCTTCACAGGTCGCCGCCTGGGGCGGGGCTTGTTCAACCGGGCCAACCACGCACCTGCCGTGTGCAATCCGCAGTGGCTGCCCGCTGACTTGCCTTCAGGCGTTGTCGAGCACACCCGCAGCGTGCCCTTCACGCCGCCGGTCTCCCTGATCAACACCTTGTCGCTCAAGGCGTTCAACACGCTGTACTTCAATCGGCAACGCGGCGATGTGCAGCGCGGCCTGCAGCACTTTCGGCCGTTCTTTTATCCGCTCGACGCCCTGCTGCAATGGAACCGCATCTACGGCCCTCGCGGCTTCTACCAGTACCAGTGCGCCATCCCGCCTGACGACGCCCTGCGCGTCACCAAGCAGTTGTTGCAGGTGATTGCCGCCAGCGGCATGGGCTCTTTCCTGGCGGTGCTCAAGCAGTTTGGTTCGGTGCCCTCGCGCGGGCTGCTGTCCTTTCCCATGCCGGGCACGACTTTGGCGCTGGACTTCCCCAATCAAGGGCCGGCCTTGCACAAGCTGTTTGCGGCCTTGGATCAGATCGTGCTCGCTCACGGTGGCCGCCTGTATCCCGCCAAAGATGGGCGCATGTCGGCGGCCATGTTCCAGGCGGGCTACCCGGCTTGGCGTGACTTCCTTCCGTTTGTCGACCCCCGTCTCAGCTCTGGTCTGTGGCGTCGGGTCATGGAGACCTCATGAGAAAAATCCTGATCGTTGGCGCCAACTCGGCCATCGCACAAGCCTGCGCTCGGCGCTGGGCCCAGAGGGGCGATGCCCTGTTTCTAGCCGCACGGGGGGCGCCTCAGTTGCTGTCCCTGGTGGACGATTTGAAGGTGCGCGGTGTCAAGTTGATCGGCAGCCGCGTGTTCGATGCCAATCAGATGCAAGATCACGCGGCTTTGCTGGCGGACGCCGCTCGTGCCTTGGGCGGGCTGGACACCATTCTGATCGCGCACGGTACCTTGACGGATCAGGCTCGTGCGCAAGCCGACGTGCCCTATGCCTTGGCTGAGATTGCCACCAATGGCACCTCGGTGGTGTCCTTGATGAGCCTGGCCGCGGAGCAGTTCGAAAAGCAAGGGCAGGGTGCCATTGCGGTCATCTCGTCTGTGGCTGGCGACCGTGGGCGCCAGAGCAACTATGTGTACGGCAGCGCCAAGGCCCTGGTGTCAGCCTTCGCTTCGGGCTTGCGTCAGC